>NC_015422.1:600000-900000 GCF_000204645.1 Alicycliphilus denitrificans K601
CCATCGCGCTGGGTCTGCGCAGCGAGGGCGTGCGCGAGTGGAACTACACCACCAACCTGCACCAGCAGGGCGGCATGTCCGAACGCGAACTGCTGGCCGCGGCCGACCTGGCCTGCGAGCGGCAGGTGTGGGACCGCTGCATCAACACCAGCGAGCGCACGCGCGACGTGATCGACGTGGCGCAGCGCTTTCCCATGCCGTACCAGGCCACCGTGGTGCAGCGCGCCAGGGGCATAGGCCTGGACCCGGCCTACGTCTACGGCCTGATCCGCCAGGAAAGCCGCTTCATCATGGACGCGCGCTCGGGCGTGGGCGCATCGGGGCTGATGCAGGTCATGCCGGCCACGGCGCGCTGGACGGCCCGCAAGATCGGCCTGACGGGCTTCACGCCCCAGCAGATCAACGACCGCGACACCAACATCACCATAGGCACGGCCTACCTCAAGCTGGCGCTGGACGACTTCGACGGCTCCATGCCCCTGGCCGCCGCCGCCTACAACGCCGGCCCGGGCCGCCCGCGCAACTGGCGCAACGGGCCGGTGCTGGACGCCGCCATCTGGGCCGAGAACGTGCCCTTCAACGAGACGCGCGACTACGTCAAGAAGGTGCTGGCCAACACCGTGAACTACGCCGCCATCCTGACCGGCCAGCCGCAGTCGCTCAAGAGCCGCCTAGGGCTGGTGGGCCCGCGCGACGCGCGCGAGCCTGAGCCGAACAAGGACCTGCCTTGATCGGTGTTCGCTATTAAAAAATGAGCTGTAGGCGATTGCCCATCAGGCGCTAAAGCCACTTTTCATACCACGTCGTCGCCCTGCGGCGGCGCCTTGGCTCCGGTGACCATGGCGCGCACCAGGTTCTCGCGGTGCTGCCAGCTTGTCCACAGCATGCCGGCCACGTGCAGCGCGATCAGCGCCAGCAGCGCCCAGCCCAGGCATTTGTGCAGGTTGGCGAGCCAGCCGTAGCCCCAGAACATGTCGGTGGTGTAGAGCCAGCCGGTGAAGCCCAGCAGCCCCAGGTCGGCCAGCAGCGCCAGCACCATCCAGCCGCCCAGCGGGTTGTGGCCGATGTAGCGCGGCGCATGGCCCGCCAGCGCCGCGCGCGCGTAGGCCAGCGCGGCGCGCGGCGCGCGCACGAACTGTGCGAAGCGCGCGTAATGGCTGCCGCGAAAGCCCCAGGCCAGGCGCGCGGCGAGCAGCGCGACGACCACGTAGCCCGTGTTCTCGTGCAGCGGGCCCGTGTCGTCGCTGCTCCACCAGGCCACGGCCACGGCGGCCACCATGCCCCAGTGCAGCAGGCGCACCGGGGCGTCCCACACGCGCATCAGTCTTCCACGCGCTCGAAGGTCTTGGGATCGAAGAAGGCCTCCACGCGCTTGCCGTCGGGGGTCTTGCCGTAGACCTCGTAGCAGGTGTCGGTCTTTTCCATGCGGCGGATGGTCCAGCCTTCCTGGATGAGCTTTTTCTCCAGCTCGGTGTGGGGGCGCCATTCGGCCTTGGGGTATTCCTTGCATTCCACCTTGCCGTGGGCGAAGGCGGCGCCCGCGCTGGCGGCGAGGGCGAGGGCGGCGATGCGGGTGATCCAGCTGGTGGTCATACGGGACTCTCTTTCTTGAGGGGGGTCGGATGGGCTTGAAACCGGCGCTCGTCAAGCCAGCAGACGCCGTGGAGCGGGCCTTGCCCGGCCACTGGCGTCGTCCCCTGGGGGAGGACGCGAAGCGGCTCAGGGGGGATCATGGTTTTGCCCAGCGGCGCAGCAGGTTGTGGTAGACGCCGGTGAGCTGCACGAGCCGCATGTCGTCCGGCGCCACCAGGGGCGTGAGCTGCTGGATCGACTGGTCCAGGTCGAACAGCAGCGTGCGTTCGCTCTCGTCGGCCACCAGGCTCTCGATCCAGAAGAACGAGGCCACGCGCGCGCCGTTGGTGACGGGCGTCACGCGGTGCAGGCTGGTGGAGGGGTAGAGCACCATGTCGCCCGCGGACAGCTTCACCGTCTGCACGCCGAACGGGCCTTCCACCTCCAGCTCGCCGCCCTCGTATTCCTCGGGCTCGGCCAGGAACAGCGTGGCCGACAGGTCGGTGCGCATCTGCTGGCTGCTGCCGGGCAGGTACATGAGCGCGCTGTCCACGTGCGCGCCGTAGGTGCCGCCGCCCGCGTAGCGGTTGAACTTCGGCGGGTAGATGGTGCGCGGCAGCGCGGCGCTGATGAACAGCGGCGTCTGCGCCAGGCGGCGCAGTATCTGCTGGCCCAGGCGCACGGTCAGCTCGCTGCCGTCGGGGATCTGCTGGTTGCGCTTGACGGCCTTGGCCAGCGTGCCCGCGGTGGCGGCGCCGTCGTCCCAGTTGGCGGCGTCCAGCTCCTGGCGGAACTGGCGTACCTGCTCCTTGGTGAGAACCTGGTCTATGGAGATCAGCATGATGGTGTGAGCGTGTCGTGGGTGATGTCGGACAGCCGGGCGCAGCCGGCCTGCGCCATGCAGGCGTGCAGTTCCTCAACCAGCATCTGCAGCATGTGGGCCACGCCCAGGGCGCCGGCCACGGCCAGGGCGTAGACCTGCAGCCGGCCGACGAGCACCGCGTCGGCGCCCAGGGCCAGGGCCTTGAAGGCGTCCTGGCCGCTGCGCACGCCGCCGTCGAGCAGCAGGGGGTAGCCGGCGCCCACGGCGGTGCGCAGGGCGGGCAGCATCCGCAGGCTGGCGGGCGCGCCGTCCAGGCTGCGCCCGCCGTGGTTGGAGACGATGAGGCCGGCCGCGCCGGCGGCCTGCAGCTCGCGCGCGTCCTCGGGGTGCAGCACGCCCTTGATCCAGACGGGCAGGCGCGTGCTGGCCAGCAGCCAGCGCAGGTCGTCCCAGCGCGGGGCGTGGCGCATGGCGCCCTGGAAGATGCGGCTTTCGCCCGCGGCCGGCTGGGCCGGCGCCGGCTGCGGGTAGCGCGCCAGGTTGGCGCTCACGCAGTCGGCGGGCATGGCAAAGCCGGCCTGCAGCGCGCCGCGGCTGGCCAGCTGGATGCTGGCGTCCAGCGTGAGCACGATGGCGCGGTAGCCCGCCGCCTCGGCGCGGCGCAGCAGGTCCAGGCTGTGTTCGCGTTCCGGCTGCAGGTAGAGCTGGAACCAGCGCGCCGGGCCGCTGGCCGCGGCGATGTCCTCCAGCGTGCAGGACGACAGCGTGCTCGCCACCAGGCAGCTGCCCGTGGCCTGGGCGGCGCGGGCGGTGGCGATCTCGGCGTCGGGGTGGGCCAGCCGCTGGTGCGCCACGGGCGCCAGCAGCAGCGGGTGGGGCAGGTCCATGCCGGCCAGTTGCAGGCGCGTGTGGCCCGCGCGCACGTCGCGCAGCAGGCGCGGCAGCACGGCCCAGCCCGCGAAGGCGGCGCGGTTGGCGGCCACCGTCGCGTCCCAGCCGCAGCCGCCGGCCACGTAGGCGTGGCGGCCCGCATCCATGGCCTGGGGGGCCAGGCGCTCGTAGTCGATGGCGTTCCAGACGCCGGGGGGAATGCGGTCGGAAGGGCTCATCGAAAACAATAGCTGCTGGCGCTTTCCCAGTAAGCGTTATCGGCCATTTTTGCTTACAAATCCAGGTTCAGCGTCAGGCGCACCGCGCGGCCGTCGCCCTTGTACAGGAAGGCGCCCGAGCGGTACACGGCCGTGTAGTAGTCCTTGTCGGTCGCGTTCAGCACGTTCAGGCGCAGGTCGGCATGCTTGTTGATGCGGTAGCTGGCGAACAGGTCGTACACGGTGAACGAGGGCACGGGCTGCGAGCACATGCCGTTGGCGTAGCCGGCGCCCGTGTCGGGCTGGCCGCCGCAGCGGTCGCTCTCGTAGCGCGCGCCTGCGCCCAGCGAGAAGTCGCGCGTGAGCTGGTACTTGCCCTGCACGCCGAAGGTGCGGTCGGCGAAGTTGGACAGCGGGTTGCCGATGTTGGCGGGATTGACGGAGCCCAGCACCTTGGACTTCATGAAGGCCATGCCGGCCTGCATCTGCAGTTGCTTGGTCACGTTGCCCGCCAGCCCGAATTCGATGCCCTGCACGCGGTTCTTGCCGGTGTTGAACATGCCTGCGGAGTCATAGCCGGTGTTGCCTGGCGCGGCTTCCATCACGTCCTTCTTGGTCGTGCGGAAGGCGGCGGCCGTGAGCAGCAGCTTGTCGTCCAGCAGGTTCCACTTGGTGCCGATCTCGAAGTTCTGCGAGGTTTCCGGCTTGGCGTTGGCGTTGCCGAACCTGTCCACCACCAGGCCGCCGTAGCCTGCGCTGGTGCCCACGTCGGACTCGCCGCCGTTGATGTCCTGCGCGGTGCCGTAGCTGGCGTAGACCATGCCCATGGGGTTGATCTTGTAGCTCACGCCCAGGTGGCCGTTGAGCAGCGTGTCGTTATAGCCATAGTCGGCGGTTTGCGCGCCGGTGCCGGCGTTGTACGTGGACAGGCTCAGGTCGGTGTGGTCGGCGCGCAGGCCGCCGAACAGCGTCCACCTGTCGGTCAGGTCCACCGTGTCCATGACCGACAGCGCGAAGGTCTTCACGTGCCAGTCGCGGCTCATGGCGTTGCGGTCGTAGCTGCGGCCGGCCAGGTCGCCCAGGTTGGGCAGCAGCACGCCGTTCGCGTCGGTCATGCAGAACCCGTTGTTGCTGGTGGCCGTGGCGCTGGTGCGGCAGTTGGGCGTGCCGGCGGAGGTGACGCGGTAGTTGCCGGACTTGACGCGGTGGTTGGTGTACTCGAAGCCGAAGATGAACTCGTGCTTGAGGCCGCCGATCTCCTTGTCCCAGCGCAGGTTGTCCTGGTGGGCGAAGTACTTCACCTCCTGCCAGCCGGTGTGGCCGCCGTCGATGGCGGGGCGCTGCGCGGTGGCGTTGAACGATGCGCCGGTGGTGGCGTAGCCGTTGTCGGACTGGCCGTAGCGCGTCAGGCTGGTGAGCCTGACGTTGGGCGCGAAGCGGTAGTTGATGCGCGCGGTGGCCGTGTCCACGTCGGACTGCAGGAAGTCGTTGCCCTGCGCGTAGACCGGCACGCCCGTGGCCGGGCGGCGGTTGGGCACCGTGCCCACGAGGTAGCCGCCCAGGTCGGGGTGCTTGTCCTTGGCGCGCAGGCCGTAGTAGTCCAGCGTGACCGACAGGTCGCTGTTGACCTCCCACAGGCCCGACAGCGCCAGGCCGTCGCGCCGGCGCCGCGAGGGGCTGCGGTCCGGCACGTCCTCGCCCGCGGTCAGGGCATTGGCGCGCAGCGCGAACGTGTCGCTGAAGGCCTTGTTCATGTCCATGGTCAGGCGGTGGTGGCTGTCCGTGCCCACGCCGGCGGAGACGCGCGTGAAGTCGTAGTCCAGCGTGGCCTGCTTGGTGATGGCATTGATGGCGCCGCCAGCGCTGCCGCGGCCGGCGAAGCTGGAGTTGGGACCCTTGGTGATTTCGATCTGCTCGACGGCGAAGCTCTCGCGCGTGGTCATGCCGGGGTCGCGCAGGCCGTCCACGAACACGTCCGAGCGCGCCTCCTGGCCGCGAATGATGTAGCGGTCGCCGAAGGCGTTGCCGTTCTCGCCCGTGCCTAGCGTGATGCCGGGCTGGGCCGCCAGGATCTGCTTCAGGTCGGTGGCGCCGGAGTCGTCGATGGCCGACTTGGTCACCACCTGGATGGTCTGGGGCGTCTCGGCCAGCGGGCGCGTGTGGCGCGTGTCGGCCGAGGTCTTGGCCTTGTAGGGCGCGCCCACCTCGGCGTTGGGATTGGGGTCTATGGCCTGTTCCTGCACGGTCACGGCGGGCAGGGTGTGGAGGGGCGCCGGCGCCTGCTGGGCCATGGCCGACAGCGGCAGCAGGGCGGCGGCCATGCGCAGGTTCTTGGGTTTCTTGATGGAGGAAAAAGACGGCATGTTGCTCCGGACGGTAGTTGAATTCCGCGAGCAATTATTGTTGCAAATCAATCGCATTTAAAAGAATGAATGCGAAAAATTTGCATTAGCGGATCGGAGGTGCGATCGGAAAGCCGGTTTGTTGCCATATGGCAACGGGTACGCCGCGCGGATTTCAGGCGTTGTGCAGCATCTCGCCCTCGCGCCGGGCGGCGCCGCCGTCCACGAGCTCCTGCACCATCTCGGCCGTCCACTGGACGGCGCTGCGGTCGGCGAAATAGCGGCCATGCAGCCGCGCGTAGTACGGCGTGGCGGCCAGCCAGGCTTGGACCTGCGCCAGCGGCGCCTGCTGCCATTCGAGCAGCTTGTATTTGAGCAGCACCTTGGCCGCGTGGCGTGCGTGCTTGATCGGGTCGGCCTCGAAACCTGCCAGGCGCCGGCGCGCGCGCGCGATGGCCGCCGGCACGCCGCCGAACACGCTGCCGTGGCCGGGGATGACGGTGAGCGGATCCAGCTGCTCGATCAGGTCCAGCGTGGCGCCCACGTCGGCGAAGGCGTGCGCGCCGTCGAGTTCGGGAAAGACCACGCCGAAGCCGTTCTCCCACAGCGCGTCGCCCGAGATCAACACACGCGCGCGCGGCTCGAACAGCAGCACGGCGTGCGGGTCGTGGCCGGGCGCGGCATGCACCTGCCAGGCGCTGCCGCCCAGCGTCAACTCGCTGCCGGGCATGAGCCTGCCGTCGGCGCGAAAGCGCGGGCAGTCCTGGCCCGTGGGCTCGTAGCTCAGGGCCACCGGGTCCCAGGCCTGCACCTGGTCCCATTGCCCGGGGGGAATGTGCGTGATGAGCCGTGGCCAGCGCGCCTGCAGCGCCGCATTGCCGCCGCAGTGGTCGCTGTGCAGGTGGGTGTTCAGCAGCCGGTCCAGCGGCCGCCCCTGCAGGCCCGATTCCACCAGCGCCACGGTCTGCGCCGCGTGGGCGCAGTAGCCGCTGTCGACCAGCACCGTGGCGCCGTGCCCGTGGAACAGCACGTTGTTGGCCGACAGCCAGCCGCGTTCGAAAACGGTGATTTCGGGCGGAAGGGCAGGTGGTTCAATCGGCATAAGCTATCGTTTTTGTAGTTACTTGCTGGCGCGCAGCTCGCGCCGCAGGATCTTGCCCACGTTGGTCTTGGGCAGTTCGTCGCGGAATTCGATGTATTTTGGCCGCTTGTAGCCCGTCAGGTGCTGATGGCAGTGGCGCTCCACCTCGTTCTCGGTGAGCGCGGGGTCGCTGCGCACCACGAAGACCTTGATGGCCTCGCCCTGCTTGTCGTCGGTCACGCCTACGGCCGCGCATTCGAGCACGCCGGGGCACTGGGCCACCACCTGTTCGAGCTCGTTGGGATAGACGTTGAAGCCGCTCACCAGGATCATGTCCTTCTTGCGGTCCACGATGCGGGTATAGCCCTGCGCATCCATGACGCCGATGTCGCCCGTGCGCATGAAGCCGTCCGCCGTGAAGGCGCGCGCGTTCTCCTCGGGCTGGTTCCAGTAGCCGGGCATGACGTTGGGGCCGCGTATGCAGATCTCGCCCGGCTGGCCCAGGGGCAGGCTGGCGCCCGCGTCGTCCTTGATGGCGATGTCTATGCCCGGCAGCGGCAGGCCTATGCTGCCGTTGAAGGCCTGGCTGTTCACCGGGTTGTTCGTGCCAATGGCGCAGGTCTCGCTCATGCCCCAGCCCTCGATCATGGTGTTGCCCGTGAGCCGCTTCCACTGTCCGGCCGTGGCCTCGCTGGCCGCCATGCCGCCGGCCTGGGACACGCACAGCTGCGAGAAGTCGAGCCGGCGGAACTGCGCGTTCTGCAGCAGCGCGTTGAACAGCGTGTTCACGGCCGGCAGCAGGTGGAAGGGGCGCTTCTTCAGCACCTGCACGAACTTCGGTATGTCGCGCGGGTTGGGGATCAGGGTCAGGTGCGAGCCCTGGCGTATCGCCAGCAGGCACAGTGTGAGCGCGAAGATGTGGTACAGCGGCAGCGCCGCGATGCTGTTGATGCGGCGCGTGTCGCCCACCCGGGCCAGCGCGGGGCCGAACCAGGCCTCGGCCTGCAGCGTGGCGGCGACGATGTTGCGCTGCGTCAGCACCGCGCCCTTCGAGAGGCCCGTGGTGCCGCCCGTGTACTGCAGGAAGGCCGGCGTGTCGGGCGTGACCCGCGGCGGGTTCAGGCGCCGGCGCGCGCCCAGCGCCAGCGCGCGCCTGAAGGGCAGCACCTGGCGCCCGCCCGACAGCGGCAGCGCGTAGGCCGGCACCATCTTGGCCAGGTGGCGCACGGCGAAACTGATCCAGCGCCCGCGCCAGGGCCCGAGCAGGTCGCCCATGGAGGCGACCACCACGTGCCGCACGGCCGTGTCCTCGATCACCTCGGCCAGCGTGTGGGCGAAGTTCTCCAGGATCACGATGGCGCAGGCGCCCGAGTCTTGCAGCTGGTGCGCGAGCTCGCGCGCCGTGTACAGCGGGTTCACGTTCACGCAGGTGTAGCCCGCGCGCAGCACGGCCGCCATGGTCACGGCGAACTGCGGCACGTTGGGCAGCATGATGGCCACGCGCGCGCCGGGCTCCAGGCCCTGGCCCTGCAGCCAGGCGCCGAGCCGGGCCGACAGGCGGTCGAGCTCGCCGTAGCGCATCCAGCGGTCCATGCACACGGAGAACGGGCGGTCGGCATGGCGGCGAAACGATTCCTCGAGCATCTGCGCCACGGATGGGTAGGCGTCGGCGTCCACCTCGTGGGGTACGCCGGGGGGATAGTTCCTGAGCCAGATGCGGTCCATGCGGTGATCCTGGTGAGAATGGGCATGATGATTGTCGAAGCGGCGCCACGGTGGCCCCATCGGGCTTGTCCCGGGGTCGGTCGCGCAGGAGACAGATGGAACACGGGGCGGGGAGGAGCACCATGACGAACGCACGCTGGCAGCGCTGGCTGGTGGCTCTGCATTGGCTGCTGATGGCGGCGTGGGTGCTGGGCTTCTGGCGACGCTCGCCGGCCCTGGCGCTGGCGGGCTTGGCGGCCGTGCCGCTGCTGTCGCGGCTGTGCATGCTGCCGCAGTTCCTGCTCATGGCCTGGGTCTGCCGGCACGATGAGACGCCGCGCCCGGGGCCGGCGCAGCTGCTGCGCGCCTGGTGGGCCGAGTCGCGCTGGGCGGCCCTGGTGTTCGGCTGGTGGCAGCCGTTTCGCGAGCGGGCCGTGGCTGACTGGCTGCCGCCGCCCGGCGCGGGCACGCCGCGCGGCGTGGTGCTGGTGCACGGCTTCCTGTGCAACCGCGCGTTCTGGACGCCGTGGTTCGCGCTGCTGCGCGCGCGCGGCCATGCCTTCGTGGCCGTGACGCTGGAGCCGGCCTTCGGCTCCATCGACGGCTACGCGCCCGCCATCGACGCGGCCGTGCGCCGCGTCGCCGAGGCCACGGGCCGCGCGCCGCTGGTCGTGGGCCACAGTATGGGCGGCCTGGCCATCCGCGCCTGGCTGCGCGCCGTGCCGGGGGCCGACGCGCGCGTGCACCGCATCGTCACGCTGGGCACGCCGCACCACGGCACCTGGCCTGCGGCGCACGCGCGCAGTACCAACGGCGCCCAGATGCGCCTGCACGGCCCCTGGGTGCGGCAGCTGCGCGCGCAGGAGCCCCCGGGCCGCGCGGTCCTGTTCGTGTGCTGGTACTCCAACGGCGACAACGTGGCCTACCCGCCGGCCGCCGCCATGCTCGAGGGGGCGGACAACCGCTTCATCGCGGGCGTGGCGCACGTGGAGATGGCCTTCGACCCGCGCGTGCTGCGGGACTGCCTGGCGCTGCTGGAGGCGTGAAACCGGTGCCGTCCAAGCCTGCCTGCGCAGGCTTGGACGGCACCGAAGGGCTGCCGCCTCTGGCGGGCGGCACGGAGGCGCGTCAGCGCCTCAGGAGGGGCTTTATTTCCAGCGCCGAAGTACCAGGCTGGCATTGGTGCCGCCGAACCCGAAGCTGTTGGACAGCACGGAGGTCAGATCGGCATCGCGCGTCTGCATGACCAGGGGCATGCCGCCCAGCTGCGGGTCGGGGGTCTCGACGTTGACGGAGCCAGCGATGAAGCCCTTGTTCAGCATGATCAGGCAGTAGATCGCCTCCTGCACGCCGGTGGCGCCCAGCGAGTGGCCGGTGAGCGACTTGGTGCTGGAGAACGGCGGCACGGCGTCGCCGAACACGGCCTGCATGGCGCGCACCTCCTGCATGTCGCCCACGGGGGTGGAGGTGCCGTGGGTGTTGATGTAGTCGATGGGGCCGTCCAGGCCTTCCATGGCCTGGCGCATGCAGGCGATAGCGCCGTCGCCCGAGGGGGCCACCATGTCCTCGCCGTCGCTGGTGGCGCCGAAGCCCACGACCTCGGCCAGGATGGTGGCGCCGCGGGCCTGGGCGTGCTCCAGGCTCTCGAGCACCACGGCGCCGCCGCCGCCGGCGATCACGAAGCCGTCGCGGTTCGCGTCATAGGCGCGCGCGGCCTTCTCGGGCGTGGCGTTGTACTTGGCGGACATCGCGCCCATGCCGTCGAACAGCAGGGCCATGCCCCAGGACAGCTCCTCGCCGCCGCCGGCGAACATCACGTCCTGCATGCCCCACGCGATCTGCTGCGCCGCAGCGCCGATACAGTGCGCGGACGTGGAGCAGGCCGAGGTGATGGAGTAGTTGATGCCCTTGACCTTGAAGTTGGTGGCCAGGCACGCCGAGACGGTGCTGCTCATGCAGCGCGTGACCTGGTAGGGCCCGACGCGGCGGATGCCCTTCTCGCGCAGCGTGTCGGCGGCCTCGATCTGGTTGGCCGGCGAGCCGCCGCCCGAGCCCATGATGAGGCCGGTGCGCGGATGGCTGACCTGGGAGGGCGTGAGGCCGGCCTGCGCGATGGCGTCCTCGAGCGCGATCTGGGCGTAGGCGGCCGCGTCGCCCATGAAGCGCAGCTGCTTCCTGTCGATGCGCGCCTCGATGTCGATCTCGGGCACGCCAGCCACCTGGCTGCGCAGGCCCAGCTCGGTGAACTTCGGCACTGCCTTGATGCCGCTCCTGCCTTCGCGCAGGGCAGACTCCACGGTCTGCAGGTCGTTGCCGATGCACGAGACAATGCCCGCGCCTGTGATCACCACCCGTCTCTTGCTCATGCTGCGACTCCTCGTCAGTCGCCCTCGCGCAGGAACAACCCCACGCGCAGGTCGTTGGCCACGTAGATTTCCTTGCCATCGGCAAGCAGGCGTGCGTCGCCGATGGCCATGTTGAGCTTGCGCTTGATGACGCGCTTGATGTCGATCTCGTAGGTCACGAGCTTCACATCCGGTCCCACCTCGCCGGTGAACTTGACCTCGCCCGCCCCCAGGGCGCGTCCGCGCCCCGGCAGGCGCAGCCAGGTCAGGTAGAAGCCGATGAGCTGCCACATGGCGTCGAGCCCCAGGCAGCCGGGCATCACCGGGTCGCCCTGGAAGTGGCAGGCGAAGAACCACAGGTCGGGCTTCACGTCCAGCTCGGCAACGATTTTCCCGAGGCCATGCGCGCCGCCGTCGGCATCGATGTGCGTGATGCGGTCGAACATCAGCATGGGGGGCAGGGGCAGGCGCCCGCTGTCGGGGGTGAACAACCGGCCCTCGCCGGAAGCAATCAGTTGTTCGTAGGAAAAGGAATCGGCCATTGTCAGACGTGTTTGTTGGAATCCGCTGGCCACCAGCCAGCGCCGCAAAGGTGCCCATTATCCCGTGTCCCGCCAGGCCGGCGGCGGATTAGGTCTTGCGACGCAAAAGCCAGGCCCATGCCGCCACGCCTAGCCCCAGCGCCCACAGCGGCGCCAGCCCCAGGCGCGACACCCACCAGGCATAGGGCGTGACGGCGCCGTCGCGGCCCTGCACCCGGGCGTGCAGCACGCCGCGCTGGTAGGAGGGCAGGCGGTGGCTGACCCGGCCGCGGTGGTCTATGACGGCCGTGGCGCCGGTGTTGGTTGCGCGCACCATGGGGCGCTCGAACTCCAGCGCGCGCAGGCGGCTGATGGCAAGGTGCTGGTCGATGGCCACGGTGTCGCCGAACCAGCCGATATTGCTCAGGTTGGCCATGATGGTCGGGCTGCTCTGCGGGTCGCGAAAGCGCGCGCCGAGCTCCTCGCCGAACAAGTCCTCGTAGCAGATGTTGGGCGCGATGCGCTCGCCCGCCCAGGCGAGCGACGGCTGGTCCAGCGCGCCGCGGTCGAAGTCGCCCAGGGGGATGTTCATCATGTCGGTGAACCAGCGGAAGAACGGCGGTATGAATTCGCCGAACGGCACCAGGTGGTGCTTGTCGTAGCGGTAGGGCCGCCGTCCGTCCGGTGCGAAGCCCAGCACCGAGTTGGTGTAGCCCTGCTCCAGGCTGCCCAGCGGTATGCCCAGCAGCAGCGCCTGGGCGCCCTTGCCATAGCGCTCGGCGATCGCGTCCAGGTAGCCGGGCGCGAGCTGCTGGGGCAGCAGCGGTATGGCCGTCTCCGGCGCCACGACCAGCGCGGCATCGGCCGCGCGCAGCTGGTCGTGGTACCACTGCAGCGCCATGGGCACGCCGCTGCCGGGCTGGAATTTCTCGTCCTGCGGGATGTTGCCCTGCAGCAGGGCCAGGGACAGGGGTGCATGCTGCGGCGCCGGCGCCCCGCAGCCCTCGATGGCGCAGTGGCGCTGGGCGGCCAGGCACGCCCATGCCAGGACCAGCACGGCCGCCCCCGCCCACCAGCGCGGGCGGCGCAGGTCGGCGCGGCGCCACTGCGCCAGCCCCATGGCGAGCAGCGCCGCCGCCAGGCCCATGCCGTACACGCCGAGCCAGCGCGCCAGCACGGCCAGCGGCCCATCGGTATGTGCGTAGCCGCCCGCGCCCCAGGGAAAGCCCGTCCACCACTGTCCGCGCGCCAGTTCCGCGAGCAGCCACAATGCTGCGAAAACGATAGCTGCAGACGACCTGTTGTAGGGCCTTAAAGTCCAAAAAAGCGCTGATGCCGCCGCATAGTAGCTGCCCAGGAAGACTGCCAGGCCCAGCACGGCCAGCACGGCCAGCGGCGCGGCCAGGCCGCCATAGGTGTGCATGGAGATGAACAGCCACCAGAAGGTGCCCGCGAGCCATGCCGTGGCGAACAGCCAGGAGAGCAGGGCCCCGCGGCGCGCTCCGCCCGCGGCCAGCAGCACCCGGGCCAGCAGCGCGAGCGACAGGATCTGCAGCCACCAAAGGGGCTGCCCCTTCATGCCGCCCGGCCCCGGCCAAGCCAGCGACGCGGCCTGCGCCAGGCCTGCGGCCAGGGCCAGCAGCCAGGACAGGGGCCCGCGGCACGGAGCCGGGGCGCCGGCGAGGCGGGGGGGCGCCATCAGCGCGCGGATCCGTCCGGGGCCGCGTCCGCCGGGGCGGGCGTGACCTTGAACCAGCGCACCAGGCCGCCCTTGGTGTGCAGCACCACGAATCGCAGGCCGCACAGCGTCACGGTCTCGCCCTTGCGCGGCACGCGGCCGAGCTCGTGCGCGATCAGCCCGCCGATGGTGTCGAATTCCTCGTCGGGGTCGCTGCCGCGCAGCGCCACTCCGAAGGCCTCGGCCACGCGCTCCACGGGCGTGTCGCCGCTCACGCGGTAGCTGTGGTCGGCCAGGCCGAAGATGTCGCCCTCGTCCTCATGGATATCGAACTCGTCCTCGATCTCGCCCACGATCTGCTCGATCACGTCCTCGAAGGTCACGAGCCCGGCGATGCGGCCGAACTCGTCGATGACGATGGCCATGTGGTTGCGCGTGCTGCGAAACTCGCGTTCGAGCGCGTGCAGCCCCTTGCTCTCGGGCACGAACAGCGCGGGGCGCACCAGGGTGCGCACGTTGAGCTCGGGCGAGCGCCAGAGCTTGAGCAGGTCCTTGGCCAGCAGGATGCCGATGATGTTGTCACGCTCGCCCTGGTACACCGGGAAGCGCGAGTGCGCGGTGCGCAGCACCTGGGCCATGAGCTCGTCGAGCGGCGCGTCGATGTCCAGCATGTCCATGCGCGGCGCGGGCACCATCACGTCGCTGGTCGTCATCTCGGCCATGCGCAGCACGCGTTCGAGCATCACGCGCGCGTCGGCGTTGATGACCTCGTTGTCCTCCGCCTCGGCCAGGGTGGCGATGAGCTCGGCGGTGGAGTCGGGCCCCGGGTTGAGGAACTCGATGAGGCGCTGCAGGAACGTGCGCTTGTCCTCCTTTTCGGGGGCACGCGCGGGATAGGGGTCGGACACGGTCTAGTGGGGCAGGACGTGCGGTGGTGAAACAGGTTCCCAAGGATAGCGGATCGCCCTGGCCGCCCCCCCCGCCGGGGGAGGCCGGGGCGCATGGCCCGCGCGGGGCCTTATTCGGCCGCCTGGTGGCGCCCTTCGCGCACGCCCTGGCGGATTTCCTGCATGTCGGCCAGCAGGCGCCAGAACTGGCGCGCCTGCTTCTTGAGCTGGTAGTCCACCTCGCCGAACTGCTCGGCCACGATCTCGGACACGCGTGTGTCCAGGCCCGCTGGCGGCAGCTGCAGGTAGGCCTCGGACTCCGAGCCGTCGTGCTGCACGCTGGCGCCGGCGTTGCGCGCGATCTTGAGCATGGCCGTGTTCTCGGTCAGCGCGTGGATGAACATCATGCGCACGCCGCGGTTGCGCGCCAGCATCACGGAGCGCTCGAACAGCCGCGCGCCGTAGCCGCGCCCCCGGGCGCTGGCGAGCACGGACACGCCGAACTCGGCGCAGCCCTGGTAGTCCTTGGACTCGGCGAAGGCCACGTGGGCCATGGCGATGAGTTCGAGCCGGCGGTTGAAGATGCCGAACACCTCGTCGCGCCCGAAGTCGAGCAGATCCACGTAGCGGCGCACCTGCTCGTCGGTGGCGGCGTAGCCGAAGCGCAGGTAGCGGTCACGCTCGCTCAGGCCCAGCAGGTGCCGGGCGATGCGCTCGCGGTGGCGCGGGCCCAGCGTGCGGACGGGAACCATCACAGTGTTCATGGCAAGACCCCGGTGAGGGCGCCGCCCGACGTCCAGGCAGGCGCGAAGCCAGTTTTTGGTAGGAAGCATGATGCCGTCGATTTTAGGGTTTTCCCTGAAATCGTGCAGTGCCTTTGCTGCAATGCAACAAAATTGTGCGGGATTTCGCGTTTCAAGCCAAAATGGCCTGAAACACCCGCTGGATAGACGCTTGCAGCTATCAATATAAAAGCGCCCATGTTAGACCGGCAGGGCCGTGGTGGCCTTGACCCGGTCCAGCACGAAGCTGGTCTTGCAGTCCTGCACGCTGGGGTGCTTGAGCAGCGTGTCCATGATGAAGCGGCTGTAGTGCGCCATGTCGGCCACCACCACGCGCAGCAGGTAGTCCATCTCGCCGGTCAGCGCGGCGCATTCCACCACCTCGGGCCAGGTCTGCACGCTAGCGCGGAACAGGTCCATGGGGTTGCGCTTGTGGCTCTCGGTGTGCTTTTCCAGGCGCACGTTCAGGTAGGCGGTCAGGCCCAGGCCCACGCGCTCGGGCCGCACCAGGGCCACGTAGCGGTCGATCACGCCCAGCTCCTCCAGCCGCCGGGCGCGGCGCAGCACGGCGCTCGGCGACAGGCCCACCTGCGCCCCGATCAGGTCGTAGGTCTCGCGGCCGTTGTCCTGCAGGCGGCGCAGGATGGCGCGGTCCAGCTTGTCCAGGGCAACGGTGCGTTCGCTCATGGCGTGGATTCTAGGAGTCAGACGCCAAATGATTACCCGTTGCATTGATGTCGCGCAACATTCCTGCATATCTGCGATCAAACGGGAGCGCATTCGCCAGAAACATGAGCCCCCGGCCCCCTACAGTGAAACGATCACAGAACACCGGAGACACAGCCCATGACCGCCGCCCTTCCCACCCAAGCCGCCCGCGAGACCACCGCCTGGGAGAACCCCATGGGCCTGATGGGCTTCGAATTCGTCGAGTTCACCTCACCCCAGCCGGGGCTGCTGGAAGACGTGTTCGAGAAGCTCGGCTTCACGCTGGTGGCAAGGCACCGCTCCAAGGACGTGCTGCTGTACCGCCAGAACCAGATCAACTTCATCCTGAACCGCGAGCCGCACAGCCAGGCGGCCTACTTCGGCGCCGAGCACGGCCCCTCGGCCTGCGGCTTGGCGTTCCGCGTGAAGGACGCGCACCGCGCCTACAAGCGCGCGCTGGAGCTGGGCGCGCAACCCATCGAGATCCCCACCGGCCCCATGGAGCTGCGCTTGCCGGCCATCAAGGGCATAGGCGGCGCGCCGCTGTACCTGATCGACCGCTTCGAGGACGGCAAGTCCATCTACGACATCGACTTCGAGTGGCTGGAGGGCGTGCCCCAGCGCCCCGAGGGCCACGGCCTGAAAGAGATCGACCACCTGACGCACAACGTCTACCGCGGCCGCATGGGCTTCTGGGCGAACTTCTACGAGAAGCTGTTCAACTTCCGCGAGATCCGCTACTTCGACATCCAGGGCGAGTACACGGGCCTGACGAGCAAGGCCATGACGGCGCCCGACGGCAGGATCCGCATCCCGCTCAACGAGGAGGCGCGCCAGGGCGGTGGCCAGATCGAGGAGTTCCTGATGCAGTTCAACGGCGAGGGCATACAGCACATCGCTCTGGTCTGCGATCGGCTCACTGACGTGGTGGACCGCCTGGGCCTTGCCGGGGTGCCCCTGGCCCCCGCGCCCAACGACGTCTACTACGAGATGCTGGACAAGCGCCTGCCCGGCCATGGCCAGGACGTGGCCGCGCTGCAGGCGCGCGGCATCCTGCTGGACGGCAGCACGGCCGGCGGCCAGCCGCGCCTGCTGCTGCAGATCTTCTCCACGCCCATGCTGGGCCCGGTGTTCTTCGAGTTTATCCAGCGCGAGGGCGACGAGGGCTTCGGCGAGGGCAACTTCAAGGCCCTGTTCGAGTCGCTCGAACGCGACCAGGTCAACCGCGGTGTCATCGACACCCGGGCCAAGGGGGGGTGACATGGCCGTGCAGCCCGCCGTCTATGGCGCGAGCGAGCGCCCGCCGCGCGGCGACTACACGCGCGCGCGGGACGACTACACCTGCGCGCAGGACTGGGCCGCCTACACCGCGCAGGACCACGACACCTACCACCGCCTGTACCTGCGCCAGTCGGCCCAACTGCCGGGCCTGGCGAGCGAGGCCTTCATCGCCGCCCTGCCGCTGCTGGGCGCCAAGGAGCGCATTCCGCGCTTCGACGACGTCAACGAGCGCCTGTACCGCGCCACGCGCTGGCAGCTCGTGGCCGTGCCGGGGCTGATCCCCGAGGTGCCGTTCTTCCGCCTGCTGGCGGCCCGCAAGTTTCCCGTGACGGACTGGATACGCCGGCCCGAGGAGTTCGAGTACATCGTCGAGCCCGACGTGTTCCACGACCTGTTCGGCCACGTGCCGCTGCTCTTCAACCCGGTGCTGGCCGACTACATGCAGCGCTACGGCGAGGGCGGCCTGAAGGCTGCGCGGCTGGGCGCCTGCGAGATGCTCGCGCGCCTGTACTGGTACACCATCGAGTTCGGCCTGATCCGCGAGGCTGCGGGCCTGCGCGCCTACGGCGCGGGCATACTGAGCTCGCACGGCGAGCTGCCCTACAGCGTGCGCAGTCCCGAGCCGCAGCGCCTGCCGCTCTCGCTGGAACGCGCCATGCGCACGCGCTACAAGATCGACAGCTACCAGCAGACCTACTTCGTCATCGACGGCTTCGAGCAGCTGTTCGACCTGACCGCGCAGGACTTCGAGCCGCTCTATGCGCGCCTGCGCGGCCTGCCGGAATTCGCGGCCGGCGCGGGGTAATACCGGGGGCGCGGCGGGCCCGGGGGACATAGAATCCACGGCAGCGCTTTCTGGCGCTCCAGGGACAGGGCGCCATGATCTGGCGCCCTGTCCTGTTCCCAACAGTGCGCGCGACACAATCGCGCGCAAGGAGACCGTGGATGACACCGCACACAGCCTTGCGGCTGCACGTGCCCGAGCCCACTGGGCGGCCGGGCTGCAGCACCGACTTCTCGTACCTCAGCATCTCCCCCGCTGGCGCGGTACGCAAACCCCCCATAGACACGGCGCCCGCCGACACCGCCGACCTCGCCACCAGCCTGGTGCGCGTGCTCGACGACGATGGCAAGGCCTGCGGCCCCTGGGCCCCGGCCATCCATCCCGAGCGGCTGCGCCGCGGCCTGCGCGCGATGATGAAGACGCGCATCTTCGACGCTCGCATGCTGCTCGCGCAACGGCAGAAGAAACTCTCGTTCTACATGCAGTGTCTGGGCGAGGAGGCGATCGCCGTGGCGCACTCCATGGCGCTGCAGGACGGCGACATGTGCTTTCCCACCTACCGCCAGCAGGGGCTGCTGCTCGCGCGCGACGACATCTCCATGGTCGAGATGATCTGCCAGCTCATGAGCAACCAGCGCGACCCGATCAAGGGCCGCCAGCTGCCGGTGATGTACTCGTACAAGCGCGCCGGCTTCTTCTCCATCTCGGGCAACCTGGCCACCCAGGTGCCCCAGGCCGTGGGCTGGGCCATGGCGTCGGCCATCAAGGGCGACACGAAGATCGCCTCCGCCTGGATCGGCGACGGCTCCACGGCCGAGAGCGACTTCCACACCGCGCTCACCTTCGCCCACGTGTACCGCGCGCCGGTGATCATCAACGTGGTCAACAACCAGTGGGCCATCTCCACCTTCCAGGCCATCGCCGGGGGCGAGGGCACGACCTTCGCCCAGCGCGGCGTGGGCGTGGGTATCGCCTCGCTGCGCGTGGACGGCAACGACTTCCTGGCCGTCTACGCTGCCTCGCAGTGGGCGGCCGAGCGCGCGCGCAGCAACTGCGGCCCCACGCTCATCGAGTGGGAGACCTACCGCGCCGGGCCGCACTCCACCTCGGACGACCCGAGCAAGTACCGCCCCGCCGACGACTGGCAGCGCTTTCCGCTGGGCGACCCCATAGAGCGGCTGAAGAAGCACCTGATCGCCATCGGCGAGTGGAGCGAGGCGCGGCACGAAGCTGCCCAGAAGGAGCTGGAGGCCGAGGTCATCGCCGCGCAGAAGGAGGCCGAACGCCACGGCTCGCTGCTCGACGGCCGCGTGCCCAGCGCCGCGACCATGTTCGACGACGTGTACAAGGACATGCCGGAGCACCTGCGCCGGCAGCGCCAGCAACTGGGGGTGTGAGCCATGGCAGAACAAAACCAAGAACAAGGCGGCGTCCCCATGACCATGATCCAAGCGCTGCGCTCGGGCCTGGACGTGATGATGGGGCGTGACGACAACGTCGTCGTCTACGGCGAGGACGTAGGCTATTTCGGCGGCGTGTTCCGCGTGACCGAGGGCCTGCAGGCCAAGTACGGCAAGACGCGCTGCTTCGACGCGCCGATCTCCGAGTCGGGCATCGTCGGCACCGCCATCGGCATGGCCGCCTACGGGCTCAAGCCCGTGGTGGAGATCCAGTTCGCCGACTACGTCTACCCCGCCACCGACCAGATCGTGTCGGAGGCGGCACGCTTGCGCCACCGCTCGGCGGGCGACTTCAGCGCCCCCATGGTGATCCGCATGCCCTGCGGCGGCGGCATCTACGGCGGGCAGACGCACAGCCAGAGCCCCGAGGCGTTCTTCACCCACGTCTGCGGCCTGCGCACGGTGATGCCCAGCAACCCGTACGACGCCAAGGGCCTGCTCATCGCCTCCATCGAGTGCGAGGACCCGGTCATCTTCCTAGAGCCCAAGCGCCTGTACAACGGGCCGTTCGACGGCCACCACGACAAGCCGGTCGTGCCCTGGTCCAGGCACGAGCTGGGCAAGGTGCCCGAGGGGTACTTCCGCGTGCCGCTGGACAAGGCCGCGGTGTTCCGCCCCGGCAGCGCCGTCACGGTGCTGACCTACGGCACCATGGTCTGGGTCAGCGAGGCGGCCGCGCGCGAGACGGGCGTCGATGCCGAGATCATCGACTTGCGCTCCATCTGGCCGCTGGACCTCGAAACCATCGTCGATTCGGTGAAGAAGACCGGCCGCTGCGTCGTGGTGCACGAGGCCACGCGCACCAGCGGCTTCGGCGCCGAGCTGGCCGCGCTGGTGCAGGAGCACTGCTTCTTCCACCTGGAGGCGCCCATCGAGCGCGTGACGGGCTGGGACACCCCCTACCCGCACGCCCAGGAATGGGCCTATTTCCCCGGGCCGTCGCGCGTCGGCGAAGCCCTCAAGCGCGCAGTGGAGGCATGACATGGGTATTTACGTGATCCGCGTGCCCGATATTGGCGAGGGCATTGCCGAAGTGGAACTGGTCTCCTGGCACGTGCAGCCGGGCGACAGCGTGACCGAAGACCAGCACCTGGCCGACGTGATGACCGACAAGGCCACGGTCGAGGTGCCTTCGCCCATGCATGGCAGGGTGCTGTCGCTGGGCGGCAGCCCGGGCCAGGTCATGGCCGTGGGCGCCGAACTCGTGCGGCTGGAGGTCGATGGTGAAGGAAATACGAGTGAAAGCGCCGTTCATAAAGCGCCGGAAGCTACTCATTCGGTAGCGCAAGCGGCTGCGCCGACGCCCGCCGCGCCTGCGCCGGCGGCGGCGGTGGACGCGTCCAGGGCGGCCCCTGCCCCCGCGCCCGTGCGCAGCGGCGCGGCGCCCCGCGCCCCCGCGGCCGTGCGCAAGGAGGGCGAGCGCCCGCTGGCCTCGCCGGCGGTGCGCCGCCGCGCGCTGGACTTAGGCGTTGACCTGCGCCGGGTGCACGGCAGCGGCCCGGCCGGGCGCATCGAGCACCACGACCTGGACGCCTGGGCCGCGGGCGGCGGCCAGGCGCAGGCCGGCGGCGGCTCGCAGTACGTGGAGCGCCACGGCGAGGAGCAGGTGCCCGTCATCGGCCTGCGCCGCAAGATCGCGCAGAAGATGCAGGAGGCCAAGCGCCGCATCCCGCACTTCAGCTACGTGGAAGAGGTGGACGTGACCGAGCTGGAGCAGCTGCGCCAGCGGCTCAACCAGATCCACGGCGCCGCGCGCGGCAAGCTCACGCTGCTGCCCTTCCTGGCGCGCGCCATGGTGCTGGCGTTGCGCGACTTCCCGCAGATCAACGCCCGCTACGACGACGAGGCCGGCCAGGTCACGCGCTACGAGGCCGTGCACTTAGGCGTTGCCACGCAGACCGACACCGGCCTGATGGTGCCCGTGCTGCGCCACGCCGAAGCGCTGGACCTGTGGGCCTGCGCCGCCGGCATCGCGCGCGTGGCCGAGGCGGCGCGCACCGGCCGCGCGCCGCGCGAGGAGCTCTCGGGCTCGACCATCACCATCACGAGCCTGGGGGCGCTCGGCGGCATCGCCAGCACGCCGGTCATCAACCACCCCGAGGTGGCCATCGTGGGCGTGAACCGCATGGTGGAGCGCCCCATGCTGCGCGGCGGCCAGGTGGTGGCGCGCCAGCTCATGAACCTCTCGTCCTCGTTCGACCACCGCGTGGTCGACGGCATGGACGCGGCGCGGTTTATCCAGGCCGTGCGCGCGCTGCTCGAAACCCCGGCCCTGCTGTTCGTGGAGTGAAGAAGACATGACCAAGGAAATCACGACCAAGCTGCTGGTGATCGGCGGCGGCCCCGGCGGCTACGTGGCGGCGATCCGCGCCGGCCAGCTGGGCATTCCCACGGTGCTGGCCGAAGGGGCCAGCCTGGGCGGCACGTGCCTGAACATCGGCTGCATCCCGTCCAAGGCCATCATCCACGCGGCCGAGGAGTTCGAGCGCGCGCGCCACCAGGCCGCGGGCTCGGCGCTGGGCATCCGCGTGAGCGACCCGCAGATCGACATCGCGCAGACCGTGCGCTGGAAGGACGGCATCGTCGCGCGCCTGACGGGCGGCGTCGGCACGCTGCTGCGCAAGGCGGGCGTGCAGGTGCTCAAGGGCTGGGCGCAGATAGAGGACGGCAAGACCGCCACCGTGCAGCTGCAGGGCGGCGAGAGCGTGCGCGTGCGCTGCGAGCACCTGCTGCTGGCCACGGGCTCCGAGCCCGTGGAACTGCCCAGCATGCCCTTCGGCGGCCCGATCTGGTCGTCCACCGACGCGCTCTCGCCCGACGTGCTGCCCAAGCGCCTGGTGGTGGTCGGCGCGGGCTACATCGGGCTGGAGCTGGGCATCGCCTACCGCAAGCTGGGCGTGGAGGTCACCGTGGTCGAGGCCGCGCAGCGCGTGCTGCCCAGTTACGACGAGGAGCTGACCGAGCCCGTGCTCCAGGCCCTGCAGAAGCAGGGCGTGGTGCTGCACCTGGGCTGCAGCGTCGCGGGCTGGGACGCCAGGCACGGCGTGCACGTGCGCAATGCGCGCGCCGACGAGTTCGCGCTGCCCGCCGAGCGCGTGCTCGTCGCCGTGGGGCGCAGGCCGCGCACCGCGGGCTTCGGGCTCGAATCGCTGCAGCTGGACATGGCCGGGCGCCACGTGGCCATCGACGCGCATTGCCGCACCTCCATGCGGGGCGTCTGGGCCATCGGCGACGTGACGGGCGAGCCCATGCTCGCGCACCGCGCCATGGCGCAGGGCGAATGCGTGGCCGAGCAGATCGCGGGCCGGAACCGCCGCTTCGAGCCCATGGCCATCCCCGCCGTGTGCTTCACCGACCCCGAGGTGGTCGTCGTGGGCCGCACGCCGGGCGAGGCGCGCGCCGCGGGGCTGGACTGCATCGACGCCGCCTTCCCCTTCGCCGCCAATGGCCGCGCCATGACGCTGGAGTCCACCGGCGGCTTCGTGCGCGTGGTGGCGCGGCGCGACAACCACCTCATCCTCGGCTGGCAGGCCGTGGGGCACGGCGTGGCCGAGCTGGCCGCGGCCTTCGGCCAGTCCATCGAGATGGGCGCGCGGCTCGAAGACGTGGGCCACACCATCCACGCCCACCCTACGATGGGCGAGGCGGTGCAGGAGGCCGCGCTGCGCGCGCTGGGGCAGGCGCTGCATATCTGAGTGGCGCGGGGGGTCGCTTCCTCCTTCTTCGGGGGAGGGAGCGAACACCTAAAATGTCCGGTTCGCGTGCGCCGTGCGGGCGCACTCCACCGGATTCCCCCGCCATGCTGACCTTCCAACAAATCATCCTCAAACTGCAGTCCTACTGGGCCGACCAGGGCTGCGCGCTCTTGCAGCCCTACGACATGGAGGTGGGCGCCGGCACGTCGCACACGGCCACTTTCCTGAGGGCGATCGGCCCCGAGCCCTGGAAGGCAGCCTACGTGCAGCCCAGCCGCCGCCCCAAGGACGGGCGCTACGGCGACAACCCCAACCGCCTGCAGCACTACTACCAGTACCAGGTGGTCTTGAAGCCCGCGCCGGCCAACATCCTGGAGCTGTACCTGGGCAGCCTCGAAGCGCTGGGGTTCGACCTGAAGAAGAACGACATCCGCTTCGTCGAGGACGACTGGGAGAACCCTACGCTGGGCGCATGGGGCCTGGGCTGGGAGGTGTGGCTCAATGGCATGGAGGTCACGCAGTTCACCTACTTCCAGCAGGTCGGCGGCATCGACTGCAAGCCCGCCACGGGCGAGATCACCTACGGCCTGGAGCGCCTGGCCATGTACCTGCAGGGCGTGGACAACGTCTACAACCTCACGTGGACCGAGGGGCTGTCCTACGGCGACGTGTACCACCAGAACGAGGTGGAGCAGTCCACCTACAACTTCGAGCACTCCGACGCCGACTTCCTGTTCACCGCCTTCGGCGCGCACGAGAAACAGGCCCAGCACCTGATGGCCGAGCAGCTCGCGCTGCCCGCCTACGAGCAGGTGCTCAAGGCCGCCCACACCTTTAACCTGCTGGACGCGCGCGGCGCGATCAGCGTGACCGAGCGCGCCGCCTACATAGGCCGCATCCGCAACCTGGCGCGCGCCGTGGCCAGGAGTTACCTGGACAGCCGCGCGCGCCTGGGCTTCCCCATGGCGGCCAGGGCGCATGCCGACGAGGTGCTGGCCGAGCTGGCCAAGGTGGCGGAGCAACAGAGCAAGAAGGCTGCCTGAGCAGGAGAGAGACAACACCATGACCGCAACATCCAACCTGCTCGTCGAACTCTTCGTCGAAGAACTCCCCCCGAAGGCCCTGCAAAAGCTCGGCGACGCCTTTGCCGGCGTGCTGCGCGACCAGCTCGTCGCCCAGGGCCTGGCCGCGGCCGGCGCGCCGCTCACCGCCTACGCCTCGCCGCGCCGCCTGGCCGCGCACATCGAGGGCGTACTGGCGCAGGCGTCCGACAAGGCGGTGTCGCAAAAGCTCATGCCCGTGGCCGTGGGCCTGGCGGCGGACGGCCAGCCCACGCCCGCGCTGCTCAAGAAGCTCTCTGCGCTGGGGGCCGATGCTTCGGCTGTGGCGGGCCTCAAGCGCGTGCACGACGGCAAGGCCGAGGTGCTGTACTACGAGAGCACCGCCCAGGGCGCCACGCTGGCCCAGGGCCTGCAGAAGGCGCTGGACGAGGCCATTGCCAGGCTGCCCATCCCCAAGGTCATGCGCTACCAGCTGGAGGACGGCTGGACCAGCGTGCACTTCGTGCGCCCGGCCCACGGCCTGGTGGCGCTGCACGGCGCCGGCGTGGTGCCCGTGGCGGTGCTGGGCCTTGCGGCGGGCAACGCCACCCAGGGTCACCGCTTCGAGGCGGCCGTGCAGCCCGTGGTGCTGCGCGATGCCGACAGCTACGCCGAGCAGCTGCGCGCGCAGGGCGCCGTGATCGCCGGCTTCGCCGAGCGCCGCGCCGAGATCGTGCGCCAGCTGAGGGCCGCGGCCGAAAAGCTGGGCGGCGGCGTCCGCCCCATCGAGGACGACGCGCTGCTCGACGAGGTCACGGCCCTGGTCGAGCGCCCCAACGTGCTCGTGTGCCAGTTCGAGCGTGAATTCCTCGCCGTGCCGCAGGAATGCCTGATCCTGACCATGAAAGCCAACCAGAAGTACTTCCCGCTGCTGGATGCCGAGGGCAGGCTCACCCACCGGTTCCTGGTGGTGAGCAACATCAGCCCGCAGGACGCGGGCGCCGTCATCCAGGGCAACGAGCGCGTGGTGCGCCCGCGCCTGGCCGACGCCAAGTTCTTCTTCGACCAGGACCGCAAGAAGACGCTGGCCAGCCGCGTCGCGCAGCTGTCCAAGGTGGTCTACCACAACCAGCTGGGCAGCCAGGGCGAGCGCGTGGAGCGTGTGCGCGCCATCGCCAAGGCCATCGGCCAGCAGCTGTTCGCCGCTTTGGCCGAACGCCATGAACTCCAGGGCACGCAAGACGGCGAGATCGCCCAGGACTGGCTGCTGACCTGCGTGGACAACGCCGCGCTGCTGGCCAAGACCGACCTGGTGACCGACATGGTGGGCGAGTTCCCCGAGCTGCAGGGCATCATGGGCGGCTACTACGCGGTCAACGACGGCCTGCCCGACGAGGTGGCCCACGCCATCGAGGACCACTACAAGCCGCGCTTCGCCGGCGACGAGCTGCCGCGCGAGAACGTGGGCTTGGTCGTGGCGCTGGCCGACAAGATCGAGACCCTGGTCGGCATGTTCGGCATAGGCAACCTGCCCACGGGCGACCGCGACCCGTTCGCGCTGCGCCGCCATGCGCTGGGCGTGATCCGCATGCTCATGGAAAAGGACCTGCCGCTGGACCTGGGCGCCCTGCTGGCCGGCGCCGTGCCGGCCTTCGCGGGCCGGATCGACGACCCCTCGGCCCTGCTGGCCGACTTCATCTACGACCGCCTCGCCGGCGCCCTGCGCGAGCAGGGCTACAGATCCCAGGAGGTGGACGCCGTGCTCGCCCTGCGTCCGCAGCGCTTGGCCCTGGTCGAGAAGCAGCTGGCCGCCGTGCGCGCCTTCTCGGCGCTGCCCGAGAGCCAGGCCTTGGCGGCCGCCAACAAGCGCGTCTCCAACATCCTCAAGAAGGCCGGCGGCGACGTCCACGCTCACGTCAACCCCGAGCTGCTGCGCGAGCAGGCCGAGCAAGACCTGTACGCGGCGCTGCAGCGCTTCGTGCCCGAGGCCGACGCCCAGTTCGAGCGCGGCGATTACACCGCCAGCCTGCAGACCCTGGCCGTGCTGCGCGCGCCGGTGGATGCGTTCTTCGACGATGTGATGGTCAACGCCGAGCAGCTCGACCTGCGCCTGAACCGCCTGGGCCTGCTCAAGACCCTGCACGAGGCCATGAACCGGGTGGCCGACCTGTCGCGCCTGGCGGCCTGACCCACGCACCGGGCCGCGCGGCATTGTCACCGGGATAATCGCGCCATGAAACTCGCCATCCTCGACCGCGACGGAACACTGAACGCCCTGGGCGACGGCTTCATCGCCTCGCCGGACGACTGGGTGCCTCTGCCCGGCGCGCTGGAGGCCGTGGCGCGCCTGAACCATGCCGGCTGGCACGTGGTGCTGGCCACCAACCAGCCGGGCCTGGGCCGCGGCCTGTTCGACGCGCAGACCCTGGTGGACATCCACGCCAAGATGCACCGCCAGCTCGCCGCCCTGGGCGGGCGCATCGACGCGGTGTTCTACTGCCCGCACGCCGAGGGCGAGGCCTGCAACTGCCGCAAGCCCGCGCCCGGGCTCATGGAGCAGATCTGCGAGCGCTACGGTGTGGAAGGCGACGAGATCCTGGTCGCCGGCAGCTGCCTGGCCCACCTGCAGGCCGCGGCCGACCTGGGCGCGCAACTGCACATGGTGTGCACGGGCCGCTCGGCCCACCTGGACCCGCGCCAGCCCCTGCCGCCGGGCTGGCCCCCCGGCACGCGCGCCCATGCCAGCCTAGGGGCGCTGGTGGACTTCGTCGCCCCGCAGGACGGCGCCGCGCTGCCGGTGGTGGCGTGAGCCTGGAAGCTATCGAATTAAGAACGTGTTTACGATCTCTTCATGTTGCCCGAAGGGTTGCCCCGCAAAAACAGCGTCTGCGGCGTTGCAAATCCTCGCCGGGCCACCAGCCCGGCTGCGGTTTGCGCCTTGCAGCCACTGCCTTTGCGGGGCAACGGGCTCCATGAAAAGATCGTAAACACGTTCTAAGAGCTGCCAGCGCTTGCCCCATGGGCGCTGGAGGCCAAAAACACTCAAAAACAACCTACCCATGGCACTGATTCGTTCCCTCGTCCACCTGCTGGTGATGGCCGTCACCGTCATCCCCTACACCTTGGCGATCCTGCTGGTGCGCGTGCTGGGCGGAAGCCCGGCGGCGCGCTACCGCGTGGCGCGCGCGTGGCTCGCGCTGTGCGTGGACTCGGCGCGCTGGCTGCTGGGCATACGCACGCACATCATGGGCATGGAGCACCTGCCGCAGGACCCGAAGCAGGGCGTGGTGCTCCTGGTCAAGCACCAGTCCACCTACGAGACCTTCCTCATGCCGGCCATCATGCCGCACCCCCTGGCCTACGTGTTCAAGAAGGAACTGCTGCGCATCCCGTTCTTCGGCTGGTCCATTGGCAGCCTGGACATGATCCACATCGACCGCAAGCACGGCTCGCGCGCCTTCCACAAGGTGGTGGAGCAGGGCAAGCGCCTGCTGGCCCAGGGCACCTGGGTCATCATGTTCCCCGAGGGCACGCGCGTGGCGCGCGGCCAGGCGGGCGAGTACAAGAGCGGCGCCACGCGCCTGGCCATCATGGCCGGCGTGCCGGTGGTGCCGATCGCAGTGACGTCGGCCAGATGCTGGCCGCGCAAGGCCCTGGTCAAGCACCCCGGCGTGGTCGAGGTGTCCATCGGCAAGCCCATCCCCACCACGGGCCGCAAGCATGAGGAGCTCATGGCCGAGGTCGAGACCTGGATCGAGTCCGAGATGCGCCGCCTCGACCCCGAGGCGTACCCGGCGGCCTGAGCATGCGGCCCTTCGTGCAGCTGGCGCTGGACCTGCTGGGCGGCGGCGTCCCCGCAGCGCCGGCCCACGCACCCCGCGCGCCCGGCACGAAGCGCCAGCTGCGCCTGGGCGACGCCGTCGTACCCTACACCCTGCAGCGCGCGCGCCGGCGTTCCATAGGCTTCACCGTGGGACCGGACGGCCTGGCCGTGCGCGCGCCCGCCTGGGTCACGCTGGCCGCGGTGGACGCCGCGCTGCAGGACAAGGCCGGCTGGATCCTGCGCAAGCTCGGCGAGCAGCAGGCGCGCCGCCGGCAGCAGGAGGCCGCGCGCATCGCCTGGGGCCCCGGCGCCGTGCTGCCCTACCTGGGCGAGCCGCTGACCGTGGTGCTGGCCCACGGCCGGGCGGCGCGCGGCGGCATGCTGGTGCAGGACGCGCGCGAACTGCACCTGCCCCTGGCGCACGGCGCCGGGCCCGGGCAGGTGCGCGACGCCGTGCAGGCCTGGCTGATGCGCGACGCGCGCCGGTGCTTCACCGAGCGGCTCGACCATTTCGCGCCCCTACTGGGCGTGCGCTGGACGCAGCTGCGCCTGTCCAGCGCCCGCACGCGCTGGGGCAGCGCGCGCACGGGCGGCTCCATCAGCCTGAACTGGCGCCTCATGCACTACCGCCCGGCCATCATCGACTATGTGGTCGCGCACGAACTCTCGCACCTGCGCGTGATGGACCACAGCCCGCGCTTCTGGAGCGTGGTGGAAAGCGTCGTGCCCGACCACGCCGCGCTGCGCCGCAGCCTGCGCGAGCTGCCCGCGCCGCCCTGGGACTGACCGGCAGACCCTTTCTTTCTCTTCGGGAACAGGGGGTGAAAATCGGCCAGAATTTCTTCCATGAGCACGCACACCGTTTCCCCGACCGACCAGCTCCTGCCCGCCGAAGGCTACGCGGGCGACGTGAGCCCCCAACTGGCCTGGCAATGGGTGCGCGCGGGCCACGCGGTCCTGGTGGACGTGCGCAGCGACGCCGAGCGCGACTGGGTGGGCTTCGTGCCCGGCGCCGTGGCCGTCGCCTGGAAGCAATGGCCGGGCATGGTGCCCAACCCCGACTTCGACGCGCAGATCCGCGCCGCCGTGCCGCCCGGCGCCAGGGCGGTGCTGCTGTGCCGCAGCGGCGTGCGCTCGGTGGATGCGGCCCGGCGCGCGACCGCGCTGGGCATCACGGCCTACAACGTCCTCGAAGGCTTCGAGGGTAGCCTCGACGAGAACGGCCAGCGCAACCACAGGGGCGGCTGGCGCTTCCGCGGCCTGCCCTGGCGGCAGGGCTGAGGTTTTATCGCGGTAGCGGCGGAATGCGCAGCTTCTGCCCGGGGTAGATCTTGTCGGGGTGGCTCAGCATGGGCTTGTTGGCCTCGAAGATCACCGGGTACTTGCTGGCGTCGCCATAGAACTTCTTGGCGATGGCGCTGAGCGTGTCGCCGCGCACCACGTCGTGGTACTGGGCCTCGGGCTCGGGGTTGGCCACCGTCATCTGGTTATCGACGCTGGTCACGCTGGCCACGTTGCCGCAGCACAGGGTCACCTTCTCCTTGGCCGCCTGCGTGGGCGCCGTGCCCGTCACGGTGACCTTGCCCTCGGGGCCTTCGAAGGCCACCTGCAGGCCGCTCACGCCCAGGTTCTGCGTGGCGATGTAGGTCTCGATGGCCTTGCCCGCGCGGGCGTTGAGCTCGGCCTGCGTGGGCGCCGCCGCGCTGGCCGCCTGCGCCGGGCTGCCGCCGAACAGCTTCTCGCCCGCTTCCTTGATGAATGTGAACAGACCCATGGATTTCTCCTTTCGGTTGCTGGGAACGATGGTTCCCGGTCGGATGTAGCGTAGCGCGCAGCGCGCGGGCAGGGCATGGGCGCCGCCACCATTGACAATTCTTCGCATTTGCCGTGCCGGCGGCAAAACTCGTGATAATCCGCCCCATGACTTTTCTGGCCATCGATGTGGGCAACTCCCGCCTGAAGTGGGCCCTGTACGACGCGGCGCGTCCCGGTACCGCGATGCTCGCCCATGGCGTGGAATTCCTGGACCATATCGAGCGCCTGTCCGAAGGCCCCTGGGCGGGCCTGCCCGCGCCCACGCACATGCTCGGCTGCGTGGTGGCGGGCGACGCGATCAAGCGCCGCGTGGTCGAGCAGATGGAGCTGTGGGACGTGCCCGCGCACTGGGTCGTGCCCTCGCAGGAGGAGGCCGGCGTGGTCAATGGCTACGACTACCCCACGCGCCTGGGCGCCGACCGCTGGGTGGCCATGATCGGCGCGCGCCACCGCCTGCTGGCGCAGGGGCCGGCGCGGCCGTTGATCCTGGCCATGGTGGGCACGGCCGTCACGGTGGAGGCGCTGGACACGAGCGGGCGCTTCCTCGGCGGCCTGATCGTGCCGGGCCACGGCATCATGCTGCGCGCGCTCGAGAGCGGCACCGCCGGCCTGCACGTGCCCACGGGCGAGGTGCGCCTGTTCCCCTCCAACACCAGCGACGCACTGACCAGCGGCGGTACCTACGCCATCGCAGGCGCGGTCGAGCGCATGTACCAGCACCTGCTGCAGCACTGCGGCCAGGAGCCCGTGTGCATGATGACCGGCGGCGCGGGCTGGAAGATGGCGCCCAGCATGACACGGCCCTTCGAACTGGTGGAAAACCTGATCTTCGACGGCCTGCTGGAGATCGCCTCGCGCCGCCTTGCCGCTGCGGCGGCTTAGCCCTCGCCTGCGCCGTCGCTTGTCTCGTAAGCCTGCACCAGCCGCGCCAGATGTGCGCGCTGCTCCGGCTCCAGGTACGGCATGAGCAGCCCCAGCACATGGCGCGCGCCGCGCAGCAGCGCCGCCTGGGCGCTTTCGGGCTCCAGGGCGCGGCGCGGGTCGCCCACGTACTCGAAGCAGAGCCAGTAGGTCAGCACCACCACCATGCAGGTGGCGGTGGCCTGCAGGTCGTCCTCGTGGTCCATGCGCAGCGCGCCGCCGCGCCGCATGGCGGCCAGCAGGGCGCGCATGGCGGCCACCTTGGCCTGCAGCACGCCGGGGAACTGCGTCTCCAGCAGGCGGTTGCGCGACAGCAGGTTGTTCAGGTCGCGGTAGAGAAAGCGGTACTGCCAGAGCAGCTCGAACAGCCGGTGCATGAAGAACCACGCGTCCTCCACGTCGGCCGCATCGCCGCCGGCCTGCAGCAGCCCGCCCAGGGCCTCGTCGTACTGTGCGAACAGCGCATTGACGATCTCGTCCTTGGCGCGGTAGTGGTAATAGAGGTTGCCGGAGCTGATGCCCAGCTCAGCGGCAATGGAGGCGGTGGAGACATGGGGCTCGCCAAAGCGGTTGAACAGCGCCAAGCTGGCCTCGAGAATGCGCTCGGCGGTGCGGCGGGGGGCCTTGCGTGCCATGGGCCGTCTCCTCCCATAGATGGCGACGGGCGGGGTGTCGCGGTATGTTGACTCTACCCCAGGAGGCTACTGCGTGCACGTATTTTTCGATAGCGGAAAACGCTGGATTGGCAAGGGTCTGCGAGGGCAGGGCTGCTCAGCCAGGGAGCAGCCTGCCTCAATCCTCGTCATCCGCGGCGTCCGCCTTGCGCCGGCCCTGCAGCCGCCGCAGTTCTTCCTCCAGGGCATGCACGCGCTCCTGCAGCGCCTGCATGTCCTGCGCCGTGGGCATGCCCAGGCGCTGCAGGGCCTTGGCCACGCGCTGCTCGAAGATGCCTTCCAGCCGGTCCCACTGGCCGGCGGCGCGCTCGCCCAGGTCCGAGGCCAGGTGGCTCATGCGCTGGGCGGCCTCGCCCAGGTGCTCCTCGGCGGCGCTCTGGGTCTTGCGCTGCAGGGCCAGGCCCTCGCGCACCAGGGCCTCGAAGACCTTGCCGCCTTCCTCCTGCGCTTTGGCGAAGGCCCCCAGGCCGGCCAGCCATATCTGCTGGGCCGACTCGCGCGCCATGCGCGGCAGTTCGTGAGCGGGGTTGGGGGCGTCGTCGTCGCGGGGCGGGCGTGGCATGGTGGCTCCTCCTTGGCACATCGTGAAACTGGTATTTTGTGCAGCGGCCTGGCGCGGGCGTAGGCAGGCGGCCCTAATTTGCGGGGATGAGGCGGTCGGTTACCGGGCCGGACAGACGGTTACGCCCCGCCATGGGTCAATGGGATAATTCCACGTTTTGCTCCCTCGGCACAGGCATATCTGGCAAGAGAACCCATCATGATTCTGGTCACCGGCGGCGCCGGCTTCATCGGCGCCAACTTCGTGCTCGACTGGCTGGCCGGCTCCGACGAGCCGGTGGTCAATCTGGACAAGCTCACCTACGCGGGCAACCTGCACAACCTGGATGGCCTGTCGGGCGACGCGCGCCATCTCTTCGTGCAGGGCGACATCGGCGACGGCGCCCTGGTCTCCCGCCTGCTGGCCGGGCATCGTCCGCGCGCCATCGTCAACTTCGCCGCCGAATCGCACGTGGACCGCTCCATCCACGGCCCGGAAGACTTCATCCAGACCAACGTGGTCGGAACCTTCAGGCTTTTGGAGGTCGTAAGGCACTACTGGCAAGCGCTTTCAGCTACAGAAAAAGAAGCATTCCGGTTCCTGCACGTGAGCACCGACGAGGTCTATGGCACCCTGGCGCCCAGCGCCCCGGCCTTCACCGAGGCGCACGGCTACGAGCCCAACAGCCCCTACAGCGCCAGCAAGGCCGCCAGCGACCACCTGGTGCGCGCCTGGCACCACACCTATGGCCTGCCCGTGCTCACCACCAACTGCAGCAACAACTACGGCCCGCTGCACTTCCCAGAGAAGCTCATCCCGCTGATGATCGTCAACGCCCTGGCCGGAAAGAGCCTGCCGGTGTACGGCGACGGCATGCAGGTGCGCGACTGGCTGTACGTCAAGGACCACTGCAGCGCCATCCGCCGCGTGCTCGAAGCAGGGCGCCTGGGCGAGACCTACAACGTCGGCGGCTGGAACGAGAAGCCCAACATCGAGATCGTCAAGACCGTCTGCGCGCTGCTCGACGAACTGCGCCCGCGCGCCGACGGCCAGAGCTACGCCACGCAGATCACCTACGTGCAGGACCGCCCCGGCCACGACCGCCGCTACGCCATTGACGCGCGCAAGATCGAGCGCGAACTTGCCTGGCGCCCGGCCGAGACCTTCGAGACCGGCATCCGCAAGACCGTGCAGTGGTACCTGGACAACCCGCAATGGGTGCAGCAGGTGCAGAGCGGCGCCTACCGCGACTGGGTCGCCAAGCAATACGCATCCGCATGAACATCCTGCTACTCGGCAAGAACGGCCAGGTCGGCTGGGAGCTGCAGCGCAGCCTGGCCGTGCTGGGCGAGGTCACGGCCCTGGGCCATGACGAAGCCGACTTCACCCAGCCCCAGGCCGTGGCGCAGGCCGTGCGAGCCCTGTGCCCCGACGTCATCGTCAACGCCGCCGCCCACACCGCCGTGGACAAGGCCGAGAGCGAGCCCGAGCGCGCCCGCCTGCTCAACGCCACCACCCCCGGCGTGCTCGCCGAAGAGGCTGTCAGGCTGGGCGCCTGGCTCGTCCACTACAGCACCGACTACGTCTTCGACGGCAGCGGCAGCCGCCCCTGGCGCGAAACCGACGCCCCCGCGCCCCTGTCCGTCTACGGCGCCACCAAGCTGGAGGGCGAACGCCTGATCCAGCAATCGGGCTGCCGCCACCTGATATTGCGCACCAGCTGGGTCTACGCCGCGCGCGGCGGCAACTTCGCCAAGACCATGCTGCGCCTCGCGCAGGAGCGCGAACGCCTGACGGTGATCGACGACCAGTGGGGCGCTCCCACCGGGGCCGATCTGCTGGCCGACGTGACGGCCCACGCCATCCGCCACCTGCAGCAGCGCCCGCAGGACGGCGGCCTGTACCACTGCGTGGCCGGCGGGGAAACCACTTGGCATTCCTATGCAAAATACGTGGTAGAGCATGCCAGGCAAGCGCAATCAGCTATTAATATAATAGCAAAAGAGATTGCGCCCGTGCCCACCAGCGCCTTCCTCACGCCGGCCAGGCGACCGCACAACTCGCGCCTGGACAACGCCAAGCTGCAGGCCGCCTTCGGCCTCCGGCTCCCGCCCTGGCAGCAGGGCGTGGCGCGCATGCTCACCGAAATTCTCTGATCGCACCGCAATGACAGCACCCACACGCAAGGGCATCATCCTCGCCGGCGGCTCCGGCACCCGGCTGCACCCGGCCACGCTGGCGATCAGCAAGCAGCTGCTGCCGGTGTACGACAAGCCCATGGTCTACTACCCGCTCAGCACCCTGATGCTCGCGGGCATCCGCGACATCCTCCTCATCAGCACGCCGCAGGACACGCCGCGCTTCGAGCAACTGCTGGGCGACGGCGGCCAGTGGGGCGTGAACCTGCAGTACGCCGTGCAGCCCAGCCCCGATGGGCTTGCGCAGGCCTTTCTGATCGGCGAGCGATTCCTGGCGGGCAGTCCCAGCGCCCTGGTGCTAGGCGACAACATTTTCTATGGGCATGACCTCCAGCCCCTGCTGCAGACCGCCAATGCCCGGACCAGCGGCGCCACCGTGTTCGCCTACCACGTCCAGGATCCGGAGCGCTACGGCGTGGTGGCCTTCGACGCGGCGGGCAAGGCCACCAGCATCGAGGAAAAGCCCCAGGCGCCGCAATCCAACTACGCGGTCACGGGCCTGTACTTCTACGACGGCCAGGTGGTCGACATCGCCAAGGCCGTCAAGCCCAGCGCCCGTGGCGAGCTGGAGATCACCAGCGTCAACCAGGCTTATCTGGAGCAGGGCAGGCTCACCGTGCAGACTATGGGCCGCGGCTACGCCTGGCTCGACACCGGCACGCACGAGAGCCTGCTCGACGCCAGCCAGTTCATCGCCACGCTGGAAAACCGCCAGGGCCTGAAAGTGGCCTGCCCGGAAGAGATCGCCTGGCGCAGCGGCTGGATCGACGCCGTCCAACTGGAAAAACTCGCCCAGCCCCTGGCCAAGAACCGCTACGGACAGTACTTGTTGCAACTGCTCCGCCACAAGGTGTTTTGATGAAAGCCACCCCTTTGGCCATTCCTGACGTGGTGTTGATCGAACCCAAGGTGTTCGGTGACGCGCGCGGCTTCTTCTTCGAGAGCTTCAACCAGAAGGCCTTCGACGAGGCCACCGGCACCAATTTCCAGTTCGTGCAGGACAACCACAGCCGCTCCGGCCGCGGCGTGCTGCGCGGCCTGCACTACCAGGTGCAGCAGCCCCAGGGCAAGCTCGTGCGCGTGGTGCGCGGCGCGGTGTGGGACGTGGCGGTGGACATCCGCAGAAACTCCCCCACCTTCGGACGCTGGGTGGGCGCGGAACTTTCCGAGGACAACCAGCGCCAGCTGTGGGTGCCGCCGGGCTTTGCGCACGGCTTCGTGGCGCTCAGCGAGTCGGCGGATTTCCTCTACAAGACCACCGACTATTACGCGCCGCAGCATGAGCGTTGCATCGCGTGGAACGATGCGCAGCTGGCCATCGCGTGGCCCTATGCGGGCGAGCCGGTGCTGTCCGCCAAGGATCAGGCGGGCAAGCCTCTGGCCGAGGCAGAGCTTTGCATGTGAGCGCGGCACCGGCGTCCGGCGGGCAGGCGGGCAGGGCGCTGAGGGTCGCCCTGCTCGGCACGCGCGGCATTCCCGCGGGCTATGGCGGCTTCGAGACCTTTGCGCAGCAGCTGGCCGTGCGCCTGGTGCGGCGCGGGCATCAGGTCACCGTGTATGCCGAGGCCGATCGGCAGGGCTTGCCCGACACCTGGTACGAAGGGGTGCGCATCAGGCACGTGCAGCGTCCGCGCTGGGGGGCGGCATCGGTCATCGGCTACGACTGCCGCTGCCTGCGCGATGCGCGCCAGGGCTACGACCTGCTGTACATGCTGGGCTATGGCGCGGCCTGGGCCTGCTGGTGGAACCGCAGAATCCTGGGGCAGAAGGTCTGGCTCAACGTCGATGGCCTGGAGTGGGCCCGCAGCAAATGGGGACACCTGGCACGGGTCTACTTGCGTGCCATGGAGTGGGTGTCGTCGCGTGCTCCCACGCGGGTGCTGGCGGATGCGCAGGCCATCGCCGACCGGTATGCCCGCCTCTATCCGCGGGGCGTTCCTTGCAGCTTCATCGCCTACGGCGCCGAGCTGCCCGCCGTTTCCTCCCGGGCAGCGCACGATCTGTCCCGCTGGAACCTGCGGACCGGGGAGTATGTCCTGGTCGTGGCGCGGCCCGAGCCCGAGAACCATGTGCTCGAAATCGTCGAAGGCCATGCCCGCTGGGGGGGGGACTGGCCGCTGGTGGTCGTCGGCGATGTCCGTCCCGTGACCCCGTACCAGAAGCGGTTGCTGGCGCTGGCCGGCGACAAGGTGCGCTTCATCGGCGGGGTGTACGACGCGGGTCTGTTGACGGGCTTGCGCATGGGGGCAGGCTGCCATGTGCACGGGCATTCGGTCGGGGGCACGAACCCCTCGCTGCTCGAGGCGCTTGCCTGCGGCAACGTGGTCGTTGCGCATGACAACCCCTTCAACCGCGAGGTGGCGCGAGATGCCGCGCATTATTTCCAGACGAGCCAGCAGCTGGCCGAGGCCCTGGAGCGGGTGCGTGCGCTAACTGCGTCCGCGCGGCAGGCCGTGGCCGCGCGCGCGCGCGGCATCGTGGCGCAGCACTACACCTGGGACTCGATCGCCGCGCAGTATGAGAATCTCATGCACGCCGAATGCGCGGGCATCGCCGCGGGAGCCTTGCATCGATGAGTGCGGCATCCTGCGTCCATGCCGTGGTGGTGTCCTACCGCAGCGATCCCCAGCGCCTGGCCCGGCAGTTTGACCGGCTGCTGGAGCAGGTGAGCGCCATCGTGTGGGTGGACAACGCGTCCGGGGACGGCCTTCGTGCGCTGGCGAGCCGCTGGCCTGCCGAGCGCCTGCATGCCATCTGGCTCGGCGACAACCAGGGCATTGGCGCGGCGCAGAACCGGGGCATGGAGCGTGCGCTGGCGCTCGGCGCCTCGCATGTGCTGTTGATGGATGACGACAGCCTGCCCGCGCCCGACATGGTGCCCCGCCTGCTGGCAGCGCTGGCCGCGCACCCCCAGGCCGCGGCCGTGGGGGCGTGCCACGTCGATCCGCGCCGCGAGACCGGGCGCACGCCCTTCAGCGTGGTGGCCGGGGGGCGGCTGCGCTGGCTGGAGTGTTCCGACGCCCGGCAGGTATGGGAAGTGGACCATGTGATCGCGTCCGGCTGCCTGATCCCCGCGCCCGTGCTGCAGGCGGTCGGCGGGATGCGGGAAGACTTCTTCATCGACTGGGTGGATACCGAATGGTGCCTGCGCGCCCGGGACAGGGGCTACCGGATCTATGGCGTGTGCGCGGCGCTGCTGGAACACACCCTGGGCGACAGGGTGGTGCGGGTGCTGGGGCGGGAAATCCCTTGGCATGCGCCGTGGCGGCATTACTATCAGGCCCGCAATTTCGTGCTCATGCTCCGCTCGCGCCAGATGGGCCATGTGTCCAAATCGCATATGACGTTCCGCCAGCTGAAGCGTTTCATCGTGTTCTCCACCTTGGTACCCGGACGCTGGCAATATTTCAAGATGTGGCTGCGCGGGCTTCTGCACGGCTGCCAGGGGCGCTCCGGGCCGGTGGTGCCTCCAGGGAGCAGGTGAATCTCCGATGAACAATGACGACATGAACGCACAGGAACCGCGCCAGAAGCTGGGAGAAATCCTGCTGGCCGGACAAAAGCTCTCGCGCAACGACCTCGAGCGCGCGCTGGAGGTGCAGCGCTCCATGGGCGGCCGCCTGGGCCGCCTGCTGCTCAGCCTCGGGCTGGTGTCCGAGGGCGACGTCTGCGCCGCGCTCGCGTACCAGGCGGGCCTGCCCCTGGTGCGCCAGGAAGCCTTCCCGCAGGACCGGCCCGAGCTGGGGCAGCTCAACACCAGCTTTCTGCTGTCCAACCACGTGCTTCCCCTGGGGCCGGTGGACGGCCAGGCGCCGCTGCCGGATTTCGTCGCGGCCGACCCGCAGGACCCGGCGATGCAGGCCGCGCTGCGCCTGGTGTTCGGCCAGGTGCCGGGGCTGGCCTTCGGGCTCGAATCGGAGATCGCGGCGCGGCTGCAGCAGTGGTTCGTGCAGGATGAGCTGCCACCCGAAGAGCAGGAGGGCCAGGCCTATGGCGCCTCCGAATTCATCGAGCACCTGCGCGACATGGCCTCCGAGGCCCCCATCATCCAGCGCGTCAACCAGATCCTCGCGCAGGCCGTGAGCGCCAAGGCGTCGGACATCCACATCGAGACCTACGAGGAAAAGTCGGTGGTGCGCATCCGTGTGGACGGCGAGATCTTTCCCATCGACGACATCGACAACAAGGACGCGCCGGCCATCGTCTCGCGCATCAAGATCCTGTCGCAGCTCGACATCGCCGAGCGGCGCATGCCCCAGGACGGACGCACCAAGATCCGCGTGCATGGCAAGGAAATGGACGTGCGCGTCTCCACCGTGCCCACGGCGTTCGGCGAATCGGTGGTGATGCGCCTGCTCGAGAAGAACTTCGACTTGCTGTCGCTGCAAAGCCTGCACTTCACGCCGCCCACGCTGGCCGCCATGCGCCAGCTGCTGGCCGTGCCGCACGGCATCCTGCTCGTGACCGGGCCCACGGGTTCGGGCAAATCCACTACGCTGTACGCGTCGATGCAGGAGCTGGAGGGCCAGAACCTCAAGATCCTCACCGTCGAAGACCCCGTGGAATACCGCCTGCCCTGGCTCAACCAGGTGCAGGTGCAGCCCCAGATCGGCCTGACCTTCGCCCAGGTGCTGCGCGCCTTCCTGCGTCAGGACCCCGACGTCATCATGATCGGCGAGATGCGCGACGGCGAGACTGCCGAAATCGCCGTGCAGGCCGCGCTCACCGGCCACCTGGTGCTGTCCACGCTGCACACCAACAGCGCCATGGGGGCCATCGTGCGCCTGATCAACATGGGGGTTGAGCCCTACCTCATCACCGCCTCGGTCGTCGGCGTGCTGGCCCAGCGCCTGGTGCGCCAGCTCTGCGGCGACTGCAAACAGCCGCTGTCCGCCGAGCAGGCACGCGTCGCCGCGGCGTCGCTGGGCGTCGCGCCCACGGGCGAGGCCACCCTGTACAAGCCCGTGGGCTGCGCCAACTGCCGCAACACCGGCTACCGGGGGCGCGTCGCCATCCACGAGCTGCTGCGGCTCACCGACGAGGTCAAGCAGCAGGTGCTCGAACGCGGTACGGCCGTGCATGGCGCGCAGGGCGCCTACGTTGGCGGGAACTTGCTGCAGGACGGCGCAACCAAGGTTTTTTCAGGCCTGACCACGGCCGAAGAAGTGCTGCGCGTCGCACGTCAACATGATTGAATTCCACTACGCCGGAACCCTCGCCGATGGCAAACCCTGCCAGGGCTCGATTCGCGCCAGCGATGCGCAAGCGGCGCGCCTGCGCCTGCTCGGCCAGGGCATCACGCCCGTGCGCTTGCAGGGCGGCGAGGCGGCCGCCTCGCCCGGGGGCGCGGGTGAACGGCCGGCCGTGCGGCTCAAGCGCAGCGACGTGCTGCTGTTCACCCGTGAAATGGCACACCTCAAGCAGGCCAACATGCCGCTGGACAAGGCCCTGGCCATGCTGCGCGAAACCGCAGGCAACGAACGCATCAAGGCCTTTCTCGCAAGCGTGCAGGAAGAGGTGCGCGGCGGCAAGTCCCTGTACCAGTCCCTGCAGCCTTTCGAGCGCGACCTGGGGCGCCAGTACCTGGTGCTCATCCGCGCGGGAGAGGCCTCGGGCTCGCTGCACACCATCCTGCAGGAGCTGACAACCCAGCTCGAGGCCGACGACAAGCTGCGCAACTACATCATCTCTTCCATGACCTACCCGGCCATCCTGCTGGTCGTGGCGGTGTTGTCCGTGATACTGCTGCTGGCCTTCGTGGTGCCGCAGTTCCGACAGATCTTCGACTCCATGGGCGACGCGCTGCCATACTCCACCCAGCTCGTGCTGCAGGCCAGCGACTTCGTGCGCGGCCACTGGATGGCGCTGCTGCTGGGCCTGGCCGTCACGGTCCTGCTGCTCTCGCGCTGGGCTGACACGGCGACGGGGCGCAGGAGGATCGACGCCGCCGTGCTCTCCCTCCCGCTCATGGGCAAGGTGCTGCGCAACCTGCAGTTCGCGCTGTACTTTCGCACCTTCGGCGTGCTGCTGCAGCGCGGCGTACCCCTGGTGGACGCACTGCGCATCGCCATCGACACCCTCACCAACCAAGCGCTGCGCCAGGACATGGAGCCGCTGGTGGCGGTGGTCAAGACCGGCCAGCGCCTGTCCTCGGGCCTGGATTCGCCGCATTTCGCGGGCACCAGCACGCCGCAGCTCATCCGCGTGGCGGAAGAAACCGGCCAACTGGGCAGCACGGTGCTGAGCCTGGCTGCGCGCTATGAAGACGAGGGCCGGCGCACCATGGGCCGCGTGCTTGCCACCATGGAGCCCCTCATCATCATCGTCCTGGGCGCTCTGGTCGCCTTCATCATCGTCGCCATCCTGGGCGGCGTACTGTCGATCAACGACACCATCTGAAAACTATCCCTCGAAGGAAGCATCCCATGCATTTCGCAACCACCCTCCGTACCCCGCTGCAGGCGCGCCGCGCACGCGGCTTCACCCTGATCGAGCTGCTCGTCGTCCTGGTCATCCTCACGCTGCTCGCTGGCCTCGTGGGCCCCAGGGTGCTCGACCAGCTCGGCGGCGCCAAAGCCAAGACGGCGCGCGTGCAGATCGGCGAGATGGAGCAGGCCGTCGACCTGTTCAAGCTCGACGTGGGCCGCTACCCCAACGACGCCGAAGGCCTGCGCGCCCTGGTCGAGCGTCCCGCCACGGTGCAAGGCTGGAACGGTCCCTATCTCAAGAAAGGCCTGCCCGTCGATCCCTGGGGCGCAGCCTACCAGTACAAATTCCCTGGCCGCCACGGCGGCCCCGACATCTTCTCCCTCGGTGCCGACGGCAAGCCCGGCGGCGAGAGCGATAACGCCGACATCTACAACTGACGTGCGGCCGCTGATCGTTGGGTGAGCGCATGCGCCTTCGAACGCCCCGGCCATGGGGCAGGCACCGGGGCTTCACGCTGCTGGAGTTGCTGGTCGTGCTGGTGCTCGCCGGCATCGCGGTGGCGGTGGTCGGCGGCAGCGCACAGGCCTACATGGAGCGCGCACGCTACCACCAGACCGTGCGCGACCTGGCTAGCCAACTCGGCCGCGCGCGTGCGCTGTGCGTGCAGCAGGGGCGCCAGATCGTCGTGTCCTACGCGCCGCAGAACCGTCAGCTGAGCATCGACGGTCAGTCCGTGCTCGATATTCCCGCATCGCTCTCCGTGCGCTGGGAGGGTCTGGCGCAGGCTCCGCAGCAGCAGAATGCGGCTGGCCAGCCGGTGTTCGTGTTCAACGCCGAGGGCGGTGCCCGGGGCGGGCAGATCCAGGTGTCGCGTGGTGCGCAGGGCGTGTTGTTCAGCGTCAACTGGTTGCTGGGCACCGTGCAGCAGACGGTGGTGGCGGCGCCATGAACACCAGGCGCGCGCGCGGCTTGCGCGGTTTCAGTCTGCTGGAGGCACTGGTGGCAATGGCCATTGCGTCGATCGCCTTTGCCGTGCTCTACCGCACGGTCGGGCAGAGCTCGCTCAACGCCACCACGGTCGAGTCGCGCGCCGAGGCCGCCCTGGTGGCGCGTTCGGTGCTTGCCTCCGCCACCTTTGCCGAAGACCTGGGGCAGCACCCCGAGGGGCAGTCGGGTCCATGGCAATGGTCGGTGCAGGTGCAACCGGAACAGGTGGCCGTGCATGCGCCGGGCGCGCGCCAGGCTCCGCCGCCGTTGCAGGCTGCGCGCGTGGAGCTCACCATCGCGCGCGACGGCCGCACCGTGCTGGCCTGGACCAGCTGGAAACCCTACCGCGCCGCGCCATGACCCGCCCTACGCCCTCACGCCAGCGCGGCTTCACCCTGCTGGAACTCCTGATCGCCCTGGCCGTGACCACCGCCGTGGTCGGCCTGGTGTTCGCGGGCTTTGGCGTCATTGGCCGCAGCCAGGAAAGCAGCCAGCAGCTCGTTGACCGCAGCGAACGCATGCTCCAGGTGGGCCAATGGCTGGGCCGCAAGTTCGACACCCTGCGACTGCTCAGCCATGGCCAGGATGGGCGATTCGTACTCTTCTTCAGCGGCAGCGCCGCTGGGGCCCTGTGGGTCTCGCCTCTGCCCGAACGCGGCGACGCCGGCGGCCTGTACGTGCTGCGCGCCTCGCCGCTGCGCCACGACGACGGGCGGGTGGACCTGGCAATCGAGGCGCTGCCCTATGACGGCGCCCTGATGGCGCTGGACTGGGCACGCGCCGAGCGCGAAATACTGCTGCCCGACGTGCGCACCCTGCAGTGGTACTACCAGGATGGCGCCACGGGACAGTGGCTCCAGCAATGGGACGCTGGCCGCGCCGGCTACCCTGTGCGCATCCGCCTGGCCCTGGGAGATGCCCGGGGCGACTGGCCCGAGCTGGTCTTTGCCTTGGCGAGGGCGCAATGAAGAGGTACGCAAGCGCCCAGCGTGGTGCAGCCCTGGTATTGGTGCTATGGCTCGTGGCCGCGCTCTCGCTGACCGTGCTCGCTGGAGCCCGCGGCATACGCCAGCAGACCCAGCGCGCCGCCTTCGACCTGGAGCGCCTGCGCATCGAACCCGTGCTCGACGCGGCGCGTCAGCTTGCCGTGCAAAGCCTGCTGAAGGAAGGCGGCCGGGCGCGCGGCTACCGCGCCTGGCAACTGCAGCTGGGGCCCTACGGCGTGGAGCTGGAGATCATTCCCTCGGGCGGGCTGGTGGACGTCAACGTCGCCAGCGACGCCCTGCTGCTGGCCCTGCTGCAAAAGGTCGGCGGCCTCACGCCCGGCGAGGCTGCCATCATGGCCTCGCGCATCCGGGACTACATCGACCCCGACGACCAGCCCGGCGGCATCGGCGGCGCCGAGGCGCCCCAGTACCGTGCCGCCGGCTGGCCCGTGCTGCCGCGCAACGGCCCCGTGGACGACCTCTCCGAACTGCGCATGGTGCTCGGAATGAGCCCGGAGCTGTATGAGATAATTTCGCCCTATTTGGGTATCAATGGGCAGCAACGCATCGAGATCGATGCCGCGCCTCCCGCGCTGATCGACGCGCTCACGGACCAGCCTGGTCTGGGGGCGCAGATCCAATCATCCCCCCCCGAAATGCGCGCCGGCGCCCTCCTGTCCGGTGCGGTGGCGCAGATCTTCGCCACGGCACGCGCGGGCGGTGGCACCGTCAAGGTGCGCGCCATGGTGCAGACCGATCAGGGGCACTGGTGGCAGCGCGAGGCATGGGTGGACCTGAGCACACGCCCCGACTCGTTGACGCCTTGGACCACGCTCTCGCTCGAGCCCACGCGCCGTATGAACCCGCCACCACAGGAAATCCATCCATGACCGCCAGGGAGCAGTTCAACCGCCGTCTGGAGGCGGTGTTCGACCGGCTCGCCTGGGGCTTCGGCGACGCCCGGCGCATGCTGGTCGAGCGCGGCCTGTGGCCAGCGGCTGCGCCCGTGCTCGCCGCACCCGATGGCGCGCGCTTTTGCGTCGCCGCTACCCGGCTGCGCCCGGCCGGCGGCAAGCGCAGACCCCAGGGCCTGCTCGTGCCCGAGGGTGACAGCCTGTGGGGCAGCCTGCAACTGCCCGACATGCCTCGGCGCCAGCTTGGCCCGGCCGTGCAGGAGGCACTGTGGCGCGTCAGTCCGCTGCCGCCCGACCAGATTTGGTGCGCCTGGCGCGCCACGCCCCAGGCTCAGGGTGGCTGGAGCGTCGAATGGGGTGCCTGCCGCCGCGACCAGCAGGGTGCGGCCCTGTCGCATCTCGGGCTACCCGCGGATGCCTCGCTTTACCTGGCCCGCGCCGGCCATGCCCTGCCCGTGCACGGCGCTGGATGGCCGGCGCAGCAAAGGCGCCAGCGCTGGTTCGATGCCCTGGCCCTGCTCGGGGTGTTGCTCCTGGCTGCTGCGCTGGCTGTGCCTGCGCTCATGCCCCTGGCGCTCAAGCGCCAGGCCGTTGTGCGTGCCGTGGAGCATGTGAACGAGCTGGAGCCCAAGGCCGCCCCGCTGCGTCCGCAGCTCGACGAACTGCGCCAGCAGGCCAGCGTGGCCGAGAGCCTGCGTCAGGCCGCGGCCAGCGCCGACCTGCCCCTGGCCAGCGTCATCGAGGCGTTGTCCGAGGCGCTGCCCGACGACAGCTGGCTCGAGCGCGTCGAAATCAGCGGCAACGACATCCGCATCACCGGGGTCGCGGGCAACGCCGGCGACCTGGCCGCGCGCCTGGGCCGCCACGGCGGCTTTGTCGAGGTGCGCGCCTCTGCCGCCAGCGTGCGCGACAACGCGCTGGGCAAGGAGCGCTTCACTTTCGAGATGCGCTGGCGCCCACCCCAAGCCGAAGGAGGCAAGCCATGAACGTCTGGACACGCCGGGCCCTGGTCACCGCGCTGCTGTGCGTGCTGGCCCTGCTGGCCGGCGCGGGGCTGGCTTACAACGCGCTCTGGAGCCGTTATGACAGCGGCTTGTCGCTACTCGAATCGCGCAGCGAGCGCATCGACGGCCTAGTCGGCGCCGGCCCCGATATCGCCTCGCGCCTCGAATCCGCACGCCAGACCGTCGCGCCCTGGCTGCACCCGGCCGGCGAGAACGCCGCCAATGACGCGCAGCAGCGCCTGCGCGAACTCATCAACGCCTCGGGCAACACCCTGGTGTCGTCCCAGGTGGCGCTGGAGCCCGGTGCCGAAGGTCGACTCGCCAGCGTGCGCCTTACGGCCACCCTGACCGGCGACTGGCCCCGGCTCGTGCGCTTCATGCAGGACTTGCAGGCGCGCACGCCGCCGTTCTGGGTGCGCTCCGCTAGCCTCGCGCGCGAAGGCGCCAACACTTCGGGGGCGGCGCAGACTGCACGCCTCACTCTGCAGCTGGCGGCGCCCCTGGCACCGGAAAAGGGGCAGCCATGATCCGTCCCTGGCACTTCACCCCCCTGTTGGCCGGTGCCGCGCTGGCTGCCGGCGCCTACTGGTGGCTCGCCGAAAAGGACCTCTGGCAGCCTCCGCCGGCGCGCACGCCTGAACTGCCCCAACTCGCGCCACTGCAGCAGCCCGTGCGCTCCACGGTCCGAGAGGCCCTGGCTCGGCCACCGCTGTGGGCCTCGCGCCGCCCGGTCGAGGCCGACGGCAAGAAAGGCGGCATGGAACAGGAAATCAACCAGTCGCGCCTGACGGCCGTATTCGAATCGGGCAGGCAGCGCATTACAACATCCCTGAAATACATTTATGTATTTCAGGATTCAAGATAGGACGCCAGGAGAGTGGCGACGAGCTCGGCGGTCTGCTTCAGGTCGGCAGCGGGGGCCGGCAAAGGCTCCCAGCGGCCGGTGTGGCTGCGAAACGCTGCCGTGTACTTGTTGCGAGCGACCTCGCTCAAGCGTGCCACGGTATCGACGTCGTCGTCGCGGTGCATCTGGATCAGCAGGTGCTTGCCATAGGGACGCACATGGGCCGCGGTGCGGCCGGTGAATTCGGCGAGATGGCGCTGCAGCTCAGCGGCGCTTGCTTGGGCGAGGGGTGTGGGCATGGCGGGTGAACCTCCTGGGTTCGCCAGTTTGCAGCTCGAAGCCGGCGAACGTCCACTTGAACGGCTTGGGCGAGACGTTGCGCTGTGCGATGAAGGCCTCGGTGCGCTGGCGCAGATGCTGGGTGGAGGTATGGCTGGCGTGGCGCAGGACGCGGCGCGAGTAGATGCCGAACAGCAGTTCGATCTGGTTGACCCAACTGGCATGCAGCGGCGTGAAGTGAAAGACGAAGCGCTCACCGTGCCGGCTGTTGAAATCAGCCCACACCGCCTGCGCGCGGTGCGTGTTCAGGTTGTCCCAGATGACGTGCACGGTGCCCTGGGGATAGGCGCATGCCACCTCCTCCATGAAGGCCACCAGATCGTCCTGGGTGCGTCTGTCGGTGCAGCGGCCCAGCACCCGGCCGGAATGCACGTCCAGCGCGGCCGTCAGCGCCTGCGTGCCATGCCGGATGTACTCGAATTCGCGGCGGCGTGCGCGCCCAGGCTGCGGGGCGCGGTCGGCATGCTTGCGCTCGATCGCCTGGATGCCGGTCTTCTCGTCGATGCTCAGCACCACCGAACCCAAGGGCTGCTGGCGGTACAACTCACAGATGGCGTTGACCTTCTCGCGAAACTGCGGGTCAGGACTGTGCAGCCACTGCCGCACGCGGTGCGGGCGCACATCGCCGGCTTGCAAGATGCGCTGCAGGTGACTGCGGCTGATGTGCGGCACGACCCCGCGCTGCACGGCGCGCTCGCACAACTCATTCAGCGTCGGCGTGGCCCGGCCAAGACCTTCGGCCGGCTCGCACGCCAGGGCCAGCAGTTGCAGCCGCTGCGCGTCAGCGATGCGCCGCGGTCGCCCGGGACGCTGGACCTCACGCAGCCCCGCCATGCCTTGGCTCGCCACGCGGCTGCGCCACTTCGACACGCTGGGCAGCGACAGGCCCAGCGACGCAGCGATCGCCGCCGTCGTCAGACCCTCGTCGGCCATCAGCGCGATCTTGGCTCGCACGACGTCGCGCTGGGCTGCCGTGCTCTGGCGCACCAACGCTTCGAGCGCCTCGCGCTCCTTCTTTGACAGCTTGACAACTTGTGCTCGACGGCCTCGCCTCATGAGGCGTCGAGCTTACATCAAAAACCCCTTATAGAAAACATATTTACGGGATGTTGTACTAGGTGCCTGCAGCGCGTTCGTGACGAGTTCGGCCGGACGCCTTTCTAAGACATCACGTATTTGGGGATTTATGCTGGGATCGATCGGACTGCGTATGCGCCAAGTGTGGGATTTGACGCGACGCCATGGAGTTCGTCGTGCTGCGTCCATGGTCAGGCAACGGCTCAAGCACGGGCCTGGCGGACCGTTGAAGAGCCGCAATGTCTTCACGCATTACGACTTCGTGCGCGTCGCCAGGGTGCAGTTGGCTCCGCAGCCGGCGCGCGCCAATACCTTGCTTTGGTTCATTCCGGATTTCAATATCGGCTCGGGCGGACACCAGACCATTTTTCGCACCATCTGGCATCTGGAGCGTATGGGCTGGGAGTCGAGCATCGTGATCGTGAGCCCCACGGTTCATGCGACGGCCGAGTCGGCGCGCCACGATATCTGCGAGCATTTCTTTCCCCTGCAGGCCCGGGTTTTCATCGGTTTTGATGGGTTGCCCAGTAGCGAGTTCGTCATCGCCACTGGCTGGCAGACGGCCTATCCAGTGCGTGCGGTCGCAGGGCCTGTCAAGAAGCTGTACTTCGTGCAGGATTTCGAGCCGAGTTTCTACCCGACTGGGACCGAGTCGGTGCTGGCGGACAACACCTACCATTTCGGCTTCTTCGGCATTACCGCCGGGGGCTGGCTGGCACGCAAGCTGCGGGCCGAATACGGCATGCTGACGCACCCCATCAGCTTCGGCGTGGATCACGACCTGTACCGCCAGCGCCCGCGGCGCGAGCCGCACATCAAGCGTGTATTTTTCTATGCGCGCCCGCCAACGCCGCGGCGCGCCTTCGAGTTCGGCCTGCTGGTGCTGGAGGCCGTCTCGCGCAGATTGCCGGATACCCAGTTCATACTGGCCGGCTGGGATGTGAGCGACTACCACATTCCATTTCCTCATCTGGCGGCGGGAGTCATCTCGCCCGAGGAGTTGGCCGACGTGTTCAGCCAGTGCGATGCGGCGCTGGTGCTGTCGCTGACCAACCTGTCGTTGATGCCGCTGGAGGTGATGGCCGCCGGCTGCGCCGTGGTCTCCAATCGTGGTGACTGCGTAGAGTGGCTGCTCAATGACGATGTGGCGCTGCTGACCGATCCTACGCTGGAGGCCCTGTCGGATGCGCTGTGCCATTTGCTGCAGGACGATGCTGCGCGCCAAGCCCTGTGCCGGCGAGCCCAGGAGTTTGCGCGCCACCAGCACTGGAAGGCGTCGGCAGAAGCCTTCGAGCAGGGTCTCCTGGAGGCGCGCAAGCTGCTGTCTGTGGTGGCTGAAGAAGCGGTGTGATGATGCAGTTGATGAGGCGTTGGCAGTGGCCATGCGGAACCGGATCGGACAGGGTGCTGGCGAGGTGTACATGGGCGTGAGCGTCAATCGGCCGGGGGCTTTACAGCAGGCGTCGTCGGGACGCGCGCAGCACGCCTGGGTGTTGTGGCGCTATTGGATGCTGCGCGAATTCAAGACGCGTTATGCGGGCTCCGTCCTGGGTCTGTCCTGGGCCTTCGTGCAGCCGCTGGCCACGCTGGCGATCTTTTACGTGCTTTTTGGCATGGTACTGGCGGTGCGCGTACCGGGGCTGGATCTTGCCAACGGCTACCTGTTGCACCTGCTGGCGGGCTTGGCCGTGTGGCTGCCGTTCACGGATGCCATAGGCCGGGGCGTGGGCTGCCTGGCAGCCTACGAGGATTTTTTGCGCAAGCAACCCATGCCGGCCGAGATCCTGCCTGCGGTAGCCGTCGGAGGCAGTCTGTTGGTGATGGCCATAGGCTACGCCTTGTTCCTGGTGCTCAGCCTCACGCAGGGGGCGCCGCTGCGGGCCACTTGGGCTTGGCTACCGTTGCTGGTGTTGGCTCAGGTGGCGTTGACGTTCGGCCTGACGCTGCTCCTGAGCATGGCGCATTTTTTGTGGCGCGACGTGGGTTCGATCGTGGCCTTTGCGTTGCAGCTGTGGTTCTACCTGACGCCGGTGGTCTACCCGCTGGCGCAGGTGCCCGAGCGCTTTCACGTCTGGTATCTGCTCAATCCGGTGGCCTGCCTGGTGCTGGCTGTGGAGTGGGCGGCGCTGGGCATGGCCATGCCTGGGGGCACGCTGTGGGCTCTGCTGGCCTGGACTCTACTGCTGGGTGGAGGGGGCTGGTGGTTCTTCCGCTCGATGAAGGCAGCACTGGGTGAGGCGCTGTAATGGCCATCGCGTTCAAGAACATAGAAAAGCACTATGCGGTGTATGCACGCCCGCAGGACAGGCTGTGGGAGTGGGTGACCGGGCGCCAGCGCCACCGCGTGCACGTGGCGCTGGCGGGCATCGACTTCGAGGTGCGGCCGGGCGAGACCTTTGGCCTGATCGGCGAGAACGGCGCGGGCAAGAGCACCTTGCTGAAGATCGCGGCAGGCACCATCCGCCCCACGCGGGGCGAGGTCATGCGCCAGGGACGGGTGGCGGCGCTGCTGGAACTCGGGGCGGGCTTTCACCCCGAAGAGTCGGGGCAGGACAACATTCGCTTCATGGCGGCGCTGCATGGCCTGGAGGGGGAGGCGTTGGAGGATTTCGCGGCGCGGGCGACGGAGTTCTCCGAGCTTTCCGCCGAAACTCTGCAGCGGCCCGTGAAGACCTATTCGTCGGGCATGTTCATGCGGCTGGCGTTCGCGGCGGCGACGGCCATCGAGCCGGAGGTGCTGATCGTGGACGAGGCGCTGTCGGTTGGTGACCTGCACTTCCAGAAAAAAAGCCTGAACCGCATCCTGGAACTGCGCGGGCGCGGTGCGACGGTGCTGTTTTGTTCGCACAACCTGTACCAGGTGCGCAGCCTGTGCCAGCGCGCGGCCTGGATCCATGGCGGCCGCATAGAGGCGATCGGCCACACCGAGGACGTGGTCACGGCCTACGAGGCGCATGAGCGGCGGCGCTACGCCCATCTGCGTACCGATGCGCCGGACGCCGCGGTAGCGCCGACGCAGACGGCTGCGGCTCCGCCAGCGCACGCATCGGTGCCGGTGAAGATCATGCGCGTAGGCATCGAGACTGCCGACGGAATCAACCCTGCGCAGGTGGATTCGTTCCAGGACCTGACCCTGGAGATCGAGGTGGAGTCCTATGGCGACGCACCATTCCATGTAGGGTTTGCCATCGTGCGGCCGGACAAGGACAACGTGTTTGGCAGCAGCACCCAGTTCCTCGGTTCCAGGCCGCCCATGCGCGGTGTGGGCCAGCATCGGGTGCGCGTGCGGTTTCCCCGTCTTCCGCTGCTGTCGGGCGAATACCTGTGGAGCGTGTACACGTTGGACGATTCTGGTCTGCAGGTGCTCGACATGGCGGAGCTGATCCAGCCTTTCACGGTGCTTAACCAGAAGCACCGCGAGTTCGGTCTGGTTTGGCTGGAGCACGAATGGCTGCAGGTGCAATGAGTCGCGACTGGCGACTGGACTGGGCGTTCCCCGCACTGGGCCGCCTGCCCACCACTTTGCCCTGGCGGCTTGTGCATTGGCTGGGCCGCGATGCGCCGGCCGTGCGGCGTGCGACCGAGCTTTTTTTGCAGCAGCGGTTCAGCCAGGTTTTTCTTGGAGCGACAGGGGAGCAGCACCGGCAATGGGCGCGTGCGCATCTGGACATGCTGGCCACGGAAATGCTGGACGCCGCGGCTTTGCACCGCCTGGGCGAGCCGGGTGGGCCGAGCATTACGCTGCAGGGCTGGGGGCATGTGCAGACTCTGCAGCAACGCGGACAGGGATTCATTCTCGTGCTTAACCACTACGATCGCTTGCTCACCGCGGTGATCGCCCTGGGGCGCAGGGGGGTGGCGCTGAACATCCTGACCATGCCCGTCGTGGACAATCCGGGCCTGGGCGAGGCGCAGCGCGCTTTTCTGGTGAGGAAGATCGCCGCCACGACGCGGATTACGGGGGGGCAGTGGCGTACATCGAGCGAGCCCTTGCGTCCGGTGCACGAAGGCCTGCGCAAGGGCCAGGGCTGGGTGATCCTGGCCGATGCCTGGAGCCCCGACTTTGCGCGCATGCGCGACCATGCGTTCCTGGGCGGGTACCTGCGTTTGCCCACAGGCATCGAGCGCTTGGCCGAGTCCACGGGGGCCGCCTTGCTGCATGCCTGCACGCGCAGTCTGGCGCCGGACAGGCTGGAGGTGGCGGTGGAGGCGTTGTCCGGCAGCCCGCAGGCCGCCATAGATGCCGTGATTCAGCGCCTGGACAGGGATGTGCGTGAGCGCCCCTGGGCTTGGTGGCATTGGGGTTTGTGGGACCAGATGTGGCGGCCAGCCGCGCAAGAGGGGGAGAGCAATGTCTGACATAGAACGCTACGACTACGCCTTCGACCCCGAGGGCGATGCCTGGGCCGCGCGGCTCCTGCGCCGGGTGCCGGGCAGGGCCTCTGTACTCGAACTGGGGCCTGGCCCGGGGGCCATGACGCAGGTGCTGCGCGCGCGCGGGCAAGCGGTCACGGTGGTGGAGAATGACCCCGCTGCGCTGCAGGCGTTGCGGCCCCTGGGCGTGCAGGCCGTGGAGGCGGACCTGGACGGTCTGGCCTGGCTGGATGCGCTGCAGGGGCGGCGCTTCGGTGCCATCCTGGCATGTGATGTGCTGGAGCACTTGCGCTCCCCTGAACAGGTGCTCGAGGAGCTTGCCGGGCTGCTGGAGCCCATGGGCAGCCTGATCATCTCGCTGCCCAATATCGCCTATGCCGGCGTGGTGGCGGCCTTGCGCGCCGGTGTGTTCGACTATGCGGACAAGGGGCTGCTCGACCGCACCCACCTGCGTTTCTTCACCCGGCGCAGCATAGAGCAGCTACTGATGGACTGCGGCTGGGTGCCGCTCGCTTGGGAGGCCAACCGGGTCCCCGTGGCACAGAGCGAATTTGCCTGGCACTGGGAAGCCATTCCTGATGCCTGGCGCCAGCATTTGCTTACGGGCTGGACTGATTTCGATGTGTATCAGTGGATGGTGGTCGCGGCGCCCGCGCGTGACTCGCGCGACTGGGAGATGGTGCAGGTGCGCGCCGAGGCCAGCCAGCTGCGCGCCCAGCTGCAGGCGCTGCAGCTGACGCATGCGACGGAACATGCCTCGTTGCTGGAGCATCAGAAGGCGTTTGGCGAGGCCCGGCAGCTGATTGCGCAGTTTGAGCAGGAACGGGACTCGCTGCGCCAGCAGGTGCAACAGCTGGCAACTGACAAGGCAGCACTGGAGCAGGCCTGCCAGGACACGCAAGAGACCTCGGCTCAGGAGCGTGCCGCCATAGGCGGGAGTTCCTGGCGCGCGCGCTTGGCTCGGCGGTTGGGCGTGGATTGACATGAGGCAACGGACTATGAGGAAGGTGCGCGCGGCTTGCACACTGGTGCTGCTCGCAGGAGCTTGGGTAGCTGCTGCCCAGGCACAGACCGTCTGGCAGTTCGTGGACCGCGATGGCGTGACGCACATGGGTAACGTGCCGCCTCCGGCGCCGCGCGGCGTGATTTGGATCGAGGGCGTGGGCTCCGCTACGCCCGCAGGGCAGTCCAAGTCGGGCAACACCCAGGCGGCCAAGCTGCCCGGATATGCGGCGGCACAGCCGCTGCTGGAAGAGGCTGCACGTGCGCAGGCGCTGGAGCCCGCGCTGGTCATCGCCGTGGCGGCAGCGGAGTCGGGCTTTAACGCCGATGCGGTGTCACGCAAGGGAGCTCTGGGCCTGATGCAGGTCATGCCGGCCACGGCGGAGCGCTATGGAGTGGCGGGGCGTTCCGGCACGGATGGCCGCCACGCGGTGATGGAGCCCAAGCTCAATGTCCAGGTAGGTAGCCGCTACCTGGCGGATCTGCTGCGCATGTTCGATGGCGACAAAGAGTTGGCCCTGGCGGCTTACAACGCGGGCGAGGGCGCCGTCGTCAAGCATGGCAGGCGCATCCCGCCCTACCCCGAAACGCGGCAGTACGTGGACAAAGTCATGCGTCTATACCAGACGCTGGTGCGATAGGCTAGGCATCGGGGCAGCTACCATCAGGCCTTCATGATCTGGCTTTCCTTCGTCGCTTTTCTGAGCTCCGTGCTGGCTGCTGCGGGCGTGCTGCGCTGGGCGCAGGATCATGCGGCCAACTATGGGCGCGCGGTGCCCCAGCGGTTTCATTACGGTGACGTGCCGCGTCTGGGCGGGCTGGCCATGCTGGTGGGCATAGCGCTGAGTTGGGGACTGGGGCGTTTGACGACGGCGATGGGCGATTCCTCTTCGCTGCGCATGGATAGCTGGGTGCTGTGGTGGCTGCTTGCACTGATGCCGGCCGTGGTAGGCGGCATGGTGGAGGACGTGACCCAGCGCCTGGCGCCACGCTTTCGCCTGCTTTTGTCTCTGCTGACGGCGGTGTTGGCCGTGAGCATGCTCGGCCTGCAGCTTCCACGGCTGGACCTGCCCTGGCTGGATGCGCTGCTGGCGACTGCGCCCTGGCTGGGCGTGGGCATTGCACTGTTGGCGGTGACGGGCCTGCCCCATGCCTTCAACATCATCGATGGCTACAACGGCCTGGCCGGCATGGTGGCCATCATCGTCTGCCTAGCGCTGGCCCATGTGGCGCTGCAGGTGGGCGACCGGGGGCTGGCGGCGGTGCTGGTGTCCACGGCAGCGGCGACGGGAGGCTTCCTGGTTTGGAATTACCCGCGCGGCATGCTGTTTGCCGGTGATGGCGGAGCCTATATTTGGGGGGGGGTGATTGCACTGGCCAGCCTGAGCCTGGTGCAGCGCAATCCCCAAGTGTCGCCCTGGTTCCCCATGCTGCTGCTGATCTACCCCGTGTGGGAGACGGTGTTCTCCATGTACCGCAAGCTGGTGCGCGGCGTGTCGCCGGGCGTGGCCGATGCGCTGCATTTTCACCAACTGATTTACAGGCGCATAGTGCGCCGCGTGCTGCATGGCGACGCAGCCAGGCGCATGCTCAAGCGCAACAATCGTACTTCCCCCTATCTGTGGGCATTCACGCTGCTCACGGTGGTCCCGGCGGTGCTGTTCTGGCGCTATACGCCGGTGCTGATAGGGTTCTGCCTGCTGTTCATGGTGCTGTACGTGATGGCGTACCTGGCCATCATCCGCTTCAAGGTGCCGGGCTGGCTGCAGCCGTGAGGGTGCAGGCTGCGGCACAATCGCAGCCACCTGTTCTGCTTTCGCTGGACCATTTTTGCCATGACCGATCTACTTTCCATCGCTCCGCGCGACAAGGCCGAAATCCTGGCCCAGGCGCTGCCCTACATCCGCAAGTTCCATGGCAAGACCATGGTCATCAAGTACGGCGGCAATGCCATGACCGACCCGGAGCTGCAGCAGGACTTTGCCGAGGACGTGGTGCTGCTCAAGCTGGTGGGCATCAACCCGGTGGTGGTGCATGGCGGCGGCCCGCAGATCGAGCAGGCGCTGAACCGCCTGGGCAAGAAGGGCGAGTTCATCCAGGGCATGCGCGTGACGGACGCCGAGACCATGGAGGTGGTCGAGTGGGTGCTGGCGGGCGAGGTGCAACAGGACATCGTCGGTCTGATCCACCACGCGGGTGGCAAGGCCGTGGGTCTGACGGGGCGCGACGGCGGCATGATCCGCGCCAGGAAGCTCAAGATGCTGGACAACAAGGATCCGAGCATCGAGTACGACGTGGGCCAGGTGGGTGACATCGTGGCCATCGACCCGAGCGTGGTCAAGGCGCTGCAGGACGATGCCTTCATCCCCGTCATCAGCCCCATCGGTTTCGGTGAGGAGAACGAGAGCTACAACATCAACGCCGACGTGGTGGCCAGCAAGCTGGCCACGGTGCTGCAGGCGGAAAAGCTGGTGATGCTGACCAACATTCCCGGCGTGCTCGACAAGAACGGGCAGTTGCTGGCCGAGCTGACGCCGCAGCAGATCGACGCGCTGATTGCCGATGGCACGATCTCTGGCGGCATGCTGCCCAAGCTCGCCGGTGCGATCGACGCGGCCAAGGCGGGCGTGAACGCGGTGCACGTGGTCGATGGCCGAGTGCCGCATTCCATGCTGCTGGAAATACTGACGGACCAAGCTTACGGCACCATGATCCGAAGCCACTGAGGCGTTTTGTCGCCTTGCACGGGCCCGGTTTAGGGCGTGCACCACCAAGGCGTTCATCGGGCGCAACCGCTCATCGGGGCTTTCGATCCCGATGGGTGGTTGCGCATTTGCCACGGTTGTCGATTGCCCTGGTGGGGTCATTACTACGGCATGCGAGAATCAATTGCATACAATTGTTTCATATGTCTGACTCCTCGCCCGACTCTTCCGTGCCCGGTGACGCTCCGGCATCCCGCCGCCGCCTGCGGCCCGGCGAGCGGCGCGAGCAGATCCTGCACGCGCTGGCGGCCATGCTGGAGCAGCCGGGTGCCGAGCGCATCACCACGGCCGCGCTGGCGCGCCGGTTGGACGTGAGCGAGGCGGCGCTGTACCGCCACTTCGCCAGCAAGGCGCAGATGTTCGAGGGGCTGATCGACTTCATCGAACACAGCGTCTTCACGCTGGTGCGCCAGATCGTGGAGCATCCGGGCGAGGCCGGCGGCGCCCAGCGCGCGGCACGCGTCGCCGCCATGGTGCTGCAGTTCGGCGAGCGCAACCCCGGCATGGTGCGCGTGATGGTGGGCGACGCGCTGGTGTTCGAGAACGAGCGCCTGCAGCAGCGCATGAACCTGTTCTTCGACAAGGTGGAGGCCACGCTGCGCCAATGCCTGCGGCCCGCGGCCGAAGCCGATGGCGAGGCCGCCCCCACGGTGCAGGCGCAGGTGCGCGCCGCGGCGCTGTGCGACCTGATCCGCGGGCGCCTGCAGCGCTATGCGCGCTCGGGCTTTCGCCGCCTGCCTACGGAGCACCTGGACGCCACCCTGGCGCTGCAGCTGTAAATCCCATATTCGCCAGCCCTGCTGGCGGGGCTGGTCTAAGCTAGGGGTTTACCCCCGACGTATGTTCCGCATCCGCGGAAAGGCTGGCGCCGCCCGTTTGCTTCGTGCAAAATAGAACGATCGTTCGTTTTATTGCACGCCATGCCGGTATCGACTTCTTCACCCAAGACCGCCCGCGCGCCCCGCCGCGAGGGCAGGGCGCTGCACAAGGGGCGGCAGACCAAGGCCGCCATCGTGGACGCGGCCCTGGGGCTGGCCACGCACATTGGCCTGGAGGGCTTGTCCATCGGCGCGCTGGCCGATGTGACGGGCATGAGCAAGTCGGGCGTGTTTGCACACTTCGGCTCGCGCGAGGAGCTGCAGATCTCGGTGATCCGCGAATACCACGCGCGTTTCGAGCAGGAGGTTTTCTACCCCGCCATGGAGGCGCCGCGCGGCATTGCGCGGCTGCGCGCGATGTTCGACAACTGGATGAAGCGCACGTCGGTCGAGATCGACTCGGGCTGCATCTACATCAGCGGTGCCGTGGAGTTCGACGATCGCGCGGGCCCGGTGCGCGACGCGCTGGCCAACTCGGTTCTGACCTGGCAGGCCGCCATGAAGCGCGCCATTGCGCAGTGCAAGGAGTGCGGCGAGATACGTCCCGGCGTGAGCGAGGAGCAGATGCTGTTCGAGATCCACGGCCTGATCCTGGCGCTGCACTACGAGGCGCGCTTCTTGCACACGCCTGGCTCCATGGAGCGTGCGAACACGGGCTTCGACAACATTCTGGCGCGCTACCGCGCCGACGGCGGCTGAATACCGCGCACGCTTTCTTTTCCCACACCATTGCAGGAGTTCTCCCAATGCCTACCTACAACCCGCCGCTGCGCGACATGCAATTCGTACTGCATGAGGTCTTCCAGGTCAGCGACGAATTCAAGGCCATGCCCCGCCATGCCGACGTGGATGCCGACACCATCAACGCGGTGCTGGAGGAGGCGGGCAAGTTTGCCGCCGAGGTCACTTTCCCGCTGAACGTCAGCGGCGATACCGAGGGCTGCACGCTCGACCAGCAGACCCACGAGGTCACCACGCCCAAGGGCTTCAAGGAGGCCTATGCGAAGTACGTGGAAGGCGGCTGGGCCGCGCTGTCGTGCGATCCCGAATATGGCGGCCAGGGCCTGCCGCACGTGGTCAACCAGTGCCTGTACGAAATGCTCAACAGCGCCAACCAGGCCTGGACCATGTACCCGGGCCTGTCGCACGGCGCCTACGAGGCGCTGCTGGCCCACGGCACCGACGCGCAGAAGAAGACCTACCTGCCCAAGCTGGTGAGCGGCGAGTGGACCGGCACCATGTGCCTGACCGAGCCCCACTGCGGCACCGACCTGGGCCTGCTGCGCACCAAGGCCGAGCCCCAGGCAGACGGCACCTACAGGATCACCGGCAACAAGATCTTCATTAGCGCGGGTGAGCACGACGTGGCTGCCAACATCGTCCACCTGGTGCTGGCCCGCCTGCCCGACGCGCCCAAGGGGAGCAAGGGCATCAGTCTGTTCGTCGTGCCCAAATTCCATGTGAACGCCGACGGTTCGCTGGGCGCGCGCAACCCCATCTACTGCACGGGCCTGGAGCACAAGATGGGCATTCACGGCAACGCCACGGCGCAGATCGCCATCGATGGCGCCGTGGGCACCATGGTGGGCGAGCCGAACAAGGGCCTGGCCGCCATGTTCGTCATGATGAACGCCGCGCGCCTGGGCGTGGGCAACCAGTCGCTGGGCCTGACCGAGGTGGCCTTCCAGAACGCGCTGGCCTATGCCAAGGACCGCCTGCAGATGCGCAGCCTCTCGGGCGTGAAGGCCAAGGACAAGGAGGCCGACCCCATCATCGTGCACCCCGACGTGCGCAAGATGCTGCTGACCGCCAAGGCCTACGCCGAAGGCGCGCGTGCGCTGCAGATCTACTGCACGCTGCTGCTGGACAAGGCGCACCACCATCCCGACGAGAAGGAGCGCAAGGGCTGCGACGAGCTCGTGGCGCTGCTCACTCCCATCGTCAAGGCCTTCATCACCGACAACGGCCACATCGCGACCAACGCCTGCATGCAGGTCTTCGGCGGCCACGGCTTCATCAAGGAATGGGGCATGGAGCAGTTCGTGCGCGACAACCGCATCAACATGATCTACGAGGGCACGAACACCGTGCAGTCGCTCGACCTGCTGGGCCGCAAGGTGCTGGGCAACCAGGGCGCGACGCTCAAGAAGCTGGGCAAGCTCATCGGCCAACTGGTGGCCGAGGAGGGTGTGAACGAGAAGATGGCCGAGTTCATCAACCCGATCGCCATCCTGGGCGAGCAGATGACGAAATTCACCACCGAGATCGGCTTCAAGGGCATGCAGAACCCCGACGAGGTGGGCGCCGCCGCCGTGGACTACTTGCGCGTGGCGGGTCACCTGGTGTTCGGTTACCTGTTCGCCCGCATGGCCCAGGTGTCGCTGCGCGCCATCGCGGCGGGCAGCCAGGATCCGTTCTACGTGGCCAAGCTGCAGACGGCGCGCTTCTACTTCGCCAAGCTGTTCCCCGAGACGGTCACGCTGATGCGCACCGCCCGTGCCGGAGCCAAGGTGTTGATGGACACGGACGCGGCGCTGGCCTGAGCCCCTCTTGCCCTTCCATCCCCCGGAGGGGGAGGGCGTGAAATTTCAGCCTTTTTGCCATGGAATCCTTATGAGACAAGCGCTAACAGCTATCGTTTTGATGGCAATCACCGCTCCCGCCCTGGCCCAGATGAGCCCCCTGGGCCTGTGGCGCAGCGTGGACGACAAGACCGGCGAGCCCAAGGCCGAGATCCGCATCGTGGACAACGCGGGCGTCTTGAGCGGGCGCATCGAGAAAACGCTGCGCAAGGACGCCAAGCCCACCTGCACCGAATGCCAGGACGACCGCAAGGGCCAGCCCATCGTGGGCCTGGAGATCATCCGCGGCGGCAAGAAGGACGAGGGCAAGGATGTCTGGGCGGGCGGCAGGATCCTCGACCCCGAGAACGGTAAGGACTACCGCGCCAGCCTCACGCCCGTCGATGGCGGCAAGAAGCTGGAGGTGCGCGGCTACCTCGGCCCTTTCTGGCGCACCCAGACCTGGCAGCGCCTGGAATAACCCCCAAGATTTGAAGAAGCCATGACCCGATTCAATGTGAAAAAAGTCGCCGTGCTCGGCGCGGGCGTGATGGGCGCGCAGATCGCGGCCCATCTCGTCAACGTGAAGGTGCCCGTGGTGCTTTTCGACCTTCCCGCGAAGGAGGGTTCCAAGAGCGCCATCGCCGAGAAGGCCATCGCCAACCTGAAGAAGCTCAAGCCTTCGCCGATCGGCGTGGCCGAGGATGCCGACCTGATCCAGCCGGCCAACTACGAAGAGCACATGGGGCTGCTCAAGGACTGCGACCTGGTGATCGAGGCGATTGCCGAGCGCATGGACTGGAAGCTGGACCTCTACACGAAGATCGCCCCCCACGTGGCCGCGCACGCGCTGCTGGCAAGCAACACCTCGGGCCTGTCGATCACGAAACTGTCCGAGGCGCTGCCCGAGGCCTTGCGCCACCGCTTCTGCGGCATCCATTTCTTCAACCCGCCGCGCTACATGCCGCTGGTGGAGCTGATCGCCACGCCCGCCACCGAGGCGCGCGTGATCGACCAGCTCGAAGCCTTCGTCACCAGCGGCCTGGGCAAGGGCGTGGTGCGCGCCAAGGACACGCCCAACTTCATCGCCAACCGCATCGGCATCGCCGGCATGCTGTCCACGATGAAGGAAGTGGAGAACTTCGGCCTGACCTACGACGTGGTCGATGACCTCACGGGCAAGAAGCTCGGGCGCGCGTCCTCGGGCACGTTCCGCACCGCCGACGTGGTGGGCCTGGACACCATGGCCCATGTCATCAAGACGCTGCAGGACAACCTGGGCCCGGAGACCGACCCCTTCTACGGCAGCTTCGGCACGCCGCCCGTGCTGGCAAAGCTGATAGCGCTGGGCAACCTGGGGCAGAAGACCAAGGCCGGCTTCTACAAGAAGGTGGGGCGCGACATCCTGCGCTTCGAACTGGAGAGCGAGGACTACGTGCCCGCAGGCCAGAAGGCCGACGACGTCTATGGCCGCATGCTCAAGAGGCCCGCGGCCGAGCGCCTCAAGCTGCTGCGCGCTGCCTCCGGCGCGCCGGGCCGCTTCCTGTGGGCCATTTTGCGCAACAGCTTCCACTACGCTGCCGTCCACCTGGAGACGATCGCCGAGTCGGCACGCGACGTGGACTTGTGCCTGCGCTGGGGCTTCGGCATGAAGCAGGGCCCCTTCGAGCTGTGGCAGGAGGCGGGCTGGCTCGAAGTGGCGAAGATGGTGCAGGAAGACATCGACGCCGGCAAGGCGCTGTGCAGCGCGCCGCTGCCCAAGTGGGTGTTCGAAGGCCCCGTGGCCGAGGCCGGCGGCGTGCATACGGCGGAAGGCTCCTGGAGCCCGGCGCTGAAGAAATTCGTAGCGCGCCGCGTACTGCCCGTCTACGAAAGGCAGCTTTTCCCTGAAAAACTGCTGGGCGAGGCCAGCCTGCCCGACTGGCAGACGGCCGGCACGACCCTGGCCGAATCGAAGGCGCTGCGCACCTGGACGCTGGACGGCAAGGTCCTGATCGCCAGCATTAAGAACAAGATGCACGCCATCAGCCCCGAAGTCATGGAGGGACTGATGGAGGCCGTGGAGCTGGCCGAGCAGGAATACCAGGCCATGGTGATCTGGTCGGGCGATGCGCCGTTTTCGGTGGGCGCGGACCTGGAGGCCACCATGCCCGCCTTCGTGGTCGGCGGCGCAGACGCCATCGACAGCATCGAGGCCGAGCTGCAGAACCTGATGCTGCGCATTCGCTACGCGCAGGTGCCGGTGGTCTCGGCCATCCACGGCATGGCGCTGGGCGGCGGCTGCGAGCTGGCCGTGTACTCCGCGCGCCGCGTGGCGCACATGGAGAGCTACATCGGCCTGGTCGAAGTGGGCGTGGGCCTGGTGCCCGGCGCGGGCGGGCTGACCTACATCGCGCGCCGCGCCGCCGAGAACGCCGCCAGGAGCACCGGCAAGGACCTGCTGCCCTTCCTGACCGAAGGCTTCACGGCCGCGGCCATGGCCAAGGTGGGCACGAGCGCCATCGAGTCGCGCAAGCTCGGCTACCTGCTGGACAGCGACATCATCGTGCCGCACAAGGACGAGCTGCTCTTCGTCGCCATCAACGAGGCCCGAGCCATGGCCCAGGGCGGCTGGCGCGCGCCCTTGAAGCGCCTGTTCCCCGTGGTGGGCCGCAACGGCATCGCCACCATCAAGGCGCAGCTCGTGAACATGGAGGGCGGCGGCTTCATCAGCGCCTACGATTTCAAGGTCGCCAGCATGATCGCCGAGGTGGTCTGCGGCGGCGACGTGGACGCGGGCTCGCTGGTGAGCGAGGAATACCTGATGCAGCTCGAGCGCAAGGCGTTCTGCCACCTGATCGGGCAGCCCAAGACGCACGAGCGCATCCTGGGCATGTTGAATACGGGCAAGCCGGTGCGCAACTGAACGGCAAGGAGAACATCACCATGAAACAAGTGCAGGACGCCTACATCGTTGCCGCCACGCGCACGCCCATCGGCCGCTCGGGCCGCGGCTACTTCAAGAACACGCGTCCCGACGACCTGCTGGTGGCCGCCATCCGCGGCGCCATGGCCCAGGTGCCCACGCTGGACCCCAAGGCCATCGAGGATTCCATCATCGGCTGTTCCTTCCCCGAGGGCGAGCAGGGCATGAACATGGCGCGCATCGCCATGGGCCTGGTCTTCGACCATCCCGTGGGCGGCGTGACGGTGAACCGCTTCTGCGCCTCGGGCGTCACGGCGATCCAGATGGCGGCAGACCGCATCCGCGTTGGCGAGGCCGACGTGCTGATCGCCGGCGGCGCCGAATCGATGAGCCTGGTGCCCATGGGCGGCAACAAGCCCTCGTTCAACCCCGAGGTCTTCGCGCGCGACGAGAATGTGGGCATCGCCTACGGCATGGGCCTGACGGCCGAGAAGGTGGCGCAGCAGTGGAAGGTTTCGCGCGAGGCGCAGGACGCATTCGCGCTGGAATCGCACCTGCGCGCCGTCAAGGCCCAGCAGGCGGGCGAGTTCACGGACGAGATCACGCCGTTCGAGATCGTCGAGCGCTCGCCCAACCTCGCCACCGGCGAGGTCGAGACCAGGAAGCGCACGGTGAGCCTCGACGAAGGCCCGCGCCCCGACACCACGCGCGAAGCGCTGGCGAAATTGAAGCCCGTGTTCGCCGCGCGCGGCAGCGTCACGGCGGGCAACAGCTCGCAGACCAGCGATGGCGCGGGCGCGCTGATCCTGGCCAGCGAGAAGGCCGTCAAGCAGTTCGGCCTCGTGCCGCTGGCGCGCTTCGTGAGCTACGCCGCGCGCGGCGTGCCGCCCGAGATCATGGGCATAGGCCCCATCGAGGCCATTCCCGCCGCGCTGCGCTATGCGGGCCTGCAGAGCCAGGACATCGGCTGGTACGAGCTCAACGAGGCCTTCGCGGCCCAGTCGCTCGCGGTGATGAACACCCTGGGCCTGGACCCGGCCAAGGTCAACCCCATGGGCGGCGCCATCGCCCTGGGCCACCCGCTGGGCGCCACGGGGGCCATACGCGCCGCCACCGTGGTGCATGCGCTGCGCCGCCACAAGCTGAAGTACGGCATGGTGACCATGTGCGTGGGCACGGGCCAGGGCGCGGCCGGCATCTTCGAGCGCGTGTAGGCCCCGCGGCACGGTCATCGCAAATTGGCGGCACACTCGGGCCATGACTTCGCACCACAGCATTCACCCCCTGGACGAGGCGCTGGCGCTCGCGTCCGAAACGACGGGCCAATACACCGGCCGCACCACGCCCGGCTACTGGAACATGGTGGGGCCGTTCGGCGGCATCACCGCCGCCACGCTGCTGCAGGCCGTGATGCAGCACCCCGCGCGCCTGGGCGAGCCGCTCTCGCTCACCGTGAACTACGCCGGCGCGCTGGGCGAGGGGCCTTTCACGCTGCAGGCCACGCCGGTGCGCACCAACCGCTCCACGCAGCATTGGACGCTGTCCATCCTGCAGGCCGGCGCCGATGGCGCGCCCGTGGTTACCACCACGGCCACCGTCGTCACGGCCGTGCGGCGCGAGACCTGGGGTGCGACCGACACGCCCATGCCCGCCGTGCCTGCGCCCGCGCAGTGCAAGCCGGTGCGGCTAGCCTTCCGCTCGGAATGGCTGCGCCGCTACGAGATGCGGCCCGTGACGGGCGAATTGCCCACGCAGTGGGACGACAGCGGCCACACCAGCATGACCCAGCTGTGGATGCGCGACGCGCCCGCGCGGCCGCTGGACTTCTGCGCGCTGGCGGCCATGGCCGACATCTTCTTCCCGCGCGTGTGGCTGCGCCGCGCGCGCCAGGTGCCTGCGGGCACGGTGTCCATCACCGTGTACTTCCATGCGGGCGGCGACCTGCTGGCGCAGACCGGCACCGGCTACCTGCTGGGCCAGGCGCGTGCGCAGGAGTTCCGCAACGGCTTTTTCGACCAGACGGCGCTCCTGTGGAACGAGGCGGGCATCGTGCTGGCCACGAGCCACCAGATCGTCTACTACAAAGAATGAAGACACCATGAGCAATACTTCCCAGGACATCCTGGTGCACGACGAGGGCGGCGTGCGCACCATCACCTTCAACCGCGTGGAGCGGAAGAACTCGATCACCACCGCCATGTACGCGCAACTGGCCGACGCCTTCGAGACCGCGGCGCAGGACGCGGCCGTGCGCGTGGTGGTGCTGCAGGGCGACGTGGCCGTCTTCAGCGCCGGCAACGACATCGGCGACTTCCTGCAGCAGCCGCCCAGTACGCAGGACGCGCCCGTGTTCCGCTTCCTGCGCGCCATCGCCACCTTCCCCAAGCCCGTGGTGGCGGCCGTGTGCGGCCCGGCCGTGGGCATCGGCACGACCATGCTGCTGCACTGCGACCTGGTCTACGCGGGCGACAACGCGGCGTTCTCCATGCCCTTCGTGAACCTGGGCCTGTGCCCCGAGGCGGGGTCCAGCCTGCTCGTGCCGCAGATGCTGGGCTACCACCGCGCGGCCGAGGCGCTGCTCCTGGGCGAGCCCTTCATGGCCGAGGCGGCGCTGGAGGTGGGCCTGGTCAACCGTGTGGTGCCGCCCACCGAGTGCAACGCGATCGCCCAGGCCCAGGCGCGCAAGCTCGCGGCCAAGCCGCTGTCGGCGCTCATCGAGACCAAGCGCCTGCTCAAGAAGGGGCAGACCGCTGCCGTGCTCGAGCGCATGGCCGAGGAGGGGGCGAGCTTCGGCCGCATGCTGCGCGAACCGGCCGCCCGCGAGGCCTTCTCCGCCTTCATGGAAAAGCGCCACCCGGATTTCAGCAAGTGCTGAAATTCGGAGGACGCCGCAGGCGGCCGGACGGCGCGAGCAGTCGGGGGGGCTTTCGCCAAAAGCGCCACCCGGATTTCAGCAAGTGCTGAAATTCGGAGGACGCCGCAGGCGGCCGGACGGCGCGAGCAGTCGGGGGGGCTTTCGCCAAAAGCGCCACCCGGATTTCAGCAAGTGCTGAGATCGTGAACACGCTTTGAAAGCAGGGCGCTTGCTGTGTGACGCTGCAAACCCTGCAAGTGCATGCAACGAACGAGTGGTTTGGTTACCGTTCTTGCGTAACGGGGACGGTTTTGCTGCGCTGCAACTTCTAGCATCGACGGATCTTTTCCAGGAGAACCGAACCGATGGCCGTGCAAAATCCCTTCTTTGGCAAACGTGAGACCGAATCGTTCCAGCCTCGCCAACCTTCGTCCTCCGTGCTTGGTGGCAGCGTGACCAGCACGGCCGGCGCCAGCAGCAATGCCGCCGCGGCCAAGCCTGCCGCCTCCAACACCACCGAGAGCGGCGGCAGCAAGCTCACCGTGGGGCCCAACATCAAGCTCAAGGGCGTCGAGATCACCGACTGCGATACCCTCGTCGTCGAAGGCACGGTGGAGGCCACCATGGATTCGCGCGTGATCCAGATCGCCGAGCAGGGCGCGTTCCACGGCACCGCCGAGATCGACATCGCCGAGATTCACGGCGAGTTCGACGGCACGCTCACCGTGCGCGAGAAGTTGGTGATCTTCAGCACCGGCAAGGTCAGCGGCAAGATCCGCTACGGCAAGGTGGTGATCGAGGAGGGCGGCCAGCTCTCGGGCGAGATTTCGGTCGGGGTGGGCAGCGTGCGCACGCAGGCTGCGCCGTCCTCGTCCGCATCCCCGGCAGCATCGCCGTCGCCGTCGCCTGCGCTCGCAGCCGCCTGACGGACCGCCCCGCCGCTGCAACCGGGAGGCCGCAAGGCGCTCCCGGTTTTTTTATGGCGCGTCGCCGGGCAGCTTCGGTATGGGGCGCGGGCGGCCGTTCTCGTCGATGGCCACGTAGGTCAGGGACGCCTCGGTCACCTTCAGGTAGCGGCCCTGCGTGCGGATGTGCTCGGCATAGACCTCGACCTGCACGGTGATGGAGGTGTTGCCCACGCGCTTGACCTCGGCGAAGAACGACAGCAGGTCGCCCACGCGCACGGGCTGCTTGAAGACGAATTCGTTGACCGCTACCGTGGCCATGCGCCCCTGGATGCGCCGCGCGGGCAGCACGGAGCCGGCCAGGTCCACCTGCGCCATGACCCAGCCGCCGAAGATGTCGCCGTTGTTGTTGGTGTCGGCGGGCATGGGCATCACCTTGAGCACCAGTTCCTTGTCGGCGGGCAGTTGGGTGTGGGTGCAGGTGCGATCCTGGGACATGGGCACAATCTCTGGTTTTGCTGACTCCACGGATTGTCCATCATGCGCCGCTACGGCGAAGCCCCTGCCCCCGACAGCCCACGCATCCGCTCCGACGGGGCCACCCTGCGGCGCCTGCTGCCCTACCTGTGGGAGTACAAGGGCCGGGTGCTGGCCGCCATCGCCTTCATGGTGGGCGCCAAGCTGGCCAACGTCGGCGTGCCGCTGCTGCTCAAGAGGCTCGTCGATGCCATGGCGCTGCCCGCCGGCAGCCCCACGGCGCTGCTGGTCGTGCCCGTGGGGCTGTTGCTGGCCTACGGGGGCCTGCGCCTGGCCAACTCGGTGTTCAGCGAGCTGCGCGAGCTGGTGTTCGCCAAGGCGACCCACGGCGCGGCGCGCGCCATCGCCCTCAAGACCTTCGAGCACCTGCACGCCCTTTCGCTGCGCTTTCACCTGGAGCGCCAGACCGGCGGCATGACGCGCGACATCGAGCGCGGGGTGCGCGGCATCGAGTCGCTGGTGTCGTTCGCCCTGTTCAACCTGGGGGCCACGCTGATCGAGGTGCTGCTGGTGCTGTTCATCCTGGCGCGCCAGTTCGACGTCTGGTTCGCCGCCATCACGCTGTCGGCGCTGGCGCTGTACATTGCCTTCACCGTGGGCGTGACGCAGTGGCGCATACAGTTCAGGCGCCAGGCCAACCTGTTCGACTCGGCCGCGCACAGCAAGGCCATCGACTCGCTCCTGAACTACGAGACGGTCAAGTACTTCAACAACGAGGCCTTCGAGGCCCGGCGCTACGACGAGAGCCTGGAGCAGCTGCGGCGCGCCCAGCTCAAGAGCCGCAGCACGCTGAGCATGCTCAACAGCGGGCAGCAGCTCATCATCGCCGTGGGCTTGGTGGCCATGCTCTGGCGCGCCACCGAGGGCGTGGCGGCCGGGCGCATGACGCTCGGCGACCTGGTCATGGTCAACGCCTTCATGATCCAGATCTACATCCCGCTCAACTTCCTGGGCGTGATCTACCGCGAGATCAAGCAGAACCTGACCGATCTGGACAAGATGTTCACCCTGATGGACAAGGAACAGGAGGTGGCCGACGCGCCCGGCGCCGTGGCCCTTGCCGGGCTGGACGCGCCCACGGTGCGCTTCGAGGACGTGCACTTCGCCTACGACCCGGCGCGGCCCATTCTGCGGGGCGTGAGCCTCACGATACCGGCCGGCAAGACCGTGGCCGTGGTCGGCCCCTCGGGCGCGGGCAAGAGCACCCTGAGCCGCCTGCTGTACCGCTTCTACGACCTGCAGGATGGGCGCATCACCATCGCCGGGCAGGACATCCGCGCCGTGACCCAGCAGTCCCTGCGCCGCGCCATCGGCATCGTGCCGCAGGACACGGTGCTGTTCAACGATACGGTGGCCTACAACATCGCCTATGGCCGCACGGATGCGACGCAGGCCGAGGTGGAGCAGGCCGCGCGCGCAGCGCACATCCACGACTTCATCATGAGCACGCCGCAGGGCTACGCGACGATGGTGGGCGAGCGCGGCCTGAAGCTCTCGGGCGGCGAGAAGCAGCGCGTGGCCATCGCGCGCACGCTGCTCAAGAACCCGCCCATCCTGATCTTCGACGAGGCCACCAGCGCGCTCGATTCGGCCAACGAGCGCGCCATCCAGGCCGAGCTGCGCCAGGTGGCCCAGGGCAAGACCACGCTGGTGATCGCGCACCGCCTGTCCACCGTGGTCGATGCGCACGAGATCGTGGTGATGGAGGCCGGCCGCATCGTCGAGCGCGGCACGCACGCCGCGCTGCTGGCCCAGGGCGGGCGCTACGCGAGCATGTGGGCGCTGCAGCAGAATTCAAGCGAAAACACGTTCTAAGGCTTATGTGTAGAGCACTTGCAGCTATCAAAAGGGAAGTGAGCCCGGTATGGACGTGAAAGCCCTGCAGCGCCAGCTGCGCGACTTCGCCGCGGCGCGCGACTGGCAGCCCTACCACACGCCCAAGAACCTGGCGATGGCGCTGATGGTGGAGGCGGCGGAGCTGCTGGAGCTGTTCCAGTGGCTCACGCCGGAGGAGTCGCGCAGCCTCACCATCGACGTCGCCGACAAGGAGCGCGTGGCCGACGAGATCGCCGACGTGCTGCTGTACCTGCTGCAGCTGGCCGACCACACGGGCGTGGACCTGGAGCAGGCGGTGCTTGCCAAGCTCGCCAAGAATGCGCGCAAGCACCCGGTCGCCGGGGGCAGGGAATACAAATGAAAAAAGCTGCCAGCGCTTGTGTGGAAAGCGCTGGCAGCTCCTGTTTTCATAGTATTACTTCTTGCGCGCGGCAATTGCCTTCTCGGCCGCGCTCACCAGGTCGGCGCCGATCTGGCCCTTCCACTTGTCGAACACGGGGCGCGTGGCCTTCACGAAGGCCTCGCGTTCGGCGGGGCTCAGCTGGGTCACCGTCACGCCGTTGGCGGCGATGTCCTTGAGCAGGGGCTTGCCCTCCTCGACCATGCCCTTGCGCGCAATGGCGATCTCTTCCTTGCCCGCGTCGATGGCGGCCTGCTTGACGATCTCGCGGTCGGCCGGCGTCCAGCTGTTCCACACGTCCTTGTTCACCACGAAGATCAGCGGGTCGTTCACGTAGCCCCACATCGTGATGTGCTTCTGCGCCACGGTGTGCAGCTTGGCGGCCATATAGACGGCGATGGGGTTTTCCTGTCCGTCCACGGCGCCGCTGGCGAAGGCGGGTTGGGCGTCGGTCCAGCTCATCTGCGTGGGGTTGGCACCCAGGGCCGTGAAGGTGTCTAGGAACAGCGGCGAGCCGACGACGCGGATCTTCAGGCCCTTGAGGTCGGCCGGGCTCTTGATGGCGTGCTTGGAGTTGCTGATTTCGCGGTAGCCGTTCTCGCCCCAGGCGAGCGGCACCACGCCGGACTTGTCCAGCGTCTGGAAGATCTGCTTGCCCACCGGCCCTTGGGTCACGGCGTCTACGGCCGCGTAGTCGGGGAACAGGAAGGGCAGCGAGAACAGGTTCAACTGCTTGACCTGGGGCGACCAGTTGATGGTCGAGCCGATCGCCATGTCGATCACGCCCTGGCGCAGCGCGGAGAACTCGCGCGTCTGGTCGCCCTGGATCAGCGACACGCCGGGGTAGAGCTTGATGTTGATGCGCCCCTGGGTCTTTTCCTTGACCTTGGCGGCCCAGATCTCGCCGCCCTTGCCCCAGGGAAAGGCGGGGCCCAGCACCAGGGACATGCGGTATTCGCTCTTGTAGTTCTGCGCCAGCGCGGGCGTGCCGAAGGCGAGGGCGGCAGCAGCGGCCACGGCGGTGGTGAGGAAGGTGCGCAGTTTCATGGGAAGGGTCTCCTTGTAAAGAATCAATAGCCCAGCCTGGCCGGCAGCCACAGGGCGAGTTGCGGGAAGGCGATGACGGCCACCATCACGATGAACATGGCCAGCAGCATGGGGCCGACCCAGCGCACGGTGGACTCCATGCGCACGCCGGCGATACGGCAGCTCACCATGAGGTTCACGGCCAGCGGCGGCGTGAACTGGCCCAGCGCTACTTTCAACGTGAGGATCACGCCGAACCACACCGGGTCCCAGTGGTAGTGCTGCATGATGGGCAGCAGCAGCGGCACGAAGATCAGGAAGATGGAGATGCCGTCCAGGAACATGCCCACGGTGATGAGCAGCAGGATGAGTAGCGCCAGCACGCCGTATTCGCCCAGGCCCGAGTTCACGATGGCGTGGGCCACCGGGTCGATCACGCCCAGCGTGGACAGCGAGAACGCGAAGATGCCCGCGAGCGACACCACGACCAGGATCACGGCCGAGAGCTCGCCCGCCTCGCGCAGGATCACGTAGAGGTCGCGCACCCCGATGGTGCGGTGGATCGCCATGCCCACGAACAGGCCGTAGAACACGGCCACCACGGCGGCCTCGGTGGGCGTGAACCAGCCCGCGCGCATGCCGCCCAGGATCAGCACCGGCGCGGCCAGGCCCCACGAGGCCTCGCGCAGGCTGCGCCAGAACGGCGGGCGCGGCATGTCGGCCTCCAGCGCGCCCATCCTGTGCCTGCGCGCCATCCACACGGCCGGGGCGATGAGCGCCACGCCCGCGAGCACGCCGGGCACCATGCCCGCCGCGAACAGCGCCGGCACCGAGGCGCCGGGCACGAGCACCGAGTAGATGATGAACGCCACCGAGGGCGGGATCAGGATGTCGGTGGCCGCGGCCGCGCCCACCACGCTGGCCGAGAAGCTGCCGGGGTAGCCCGCGCGGCTCATGGCGGCGATCATCACGCCGCCCACGGCGGCCGCGTTGGCCGGGCCCGAGCCTGAGATGCCGCCCAGGAACATGGCCACGGTGATGGCCACCAGCGGCAGCATGCCGGGGCCGCGCCCGACGATGGACACGGCGAAGTTCACGAGCCGCAGCGCCACGCCCGAGCGGTCGAAGATCGAGCCCACGAGCACGAACATCGGGATGGCCAGCAGCGGGTATTTGCCCAGCCCGGCGTAGAAGTTCTGCGGCACGGCCAGCAGGCCGAACCACTGCGTCTCGGCGTTGGCCAGCGCGATGGCCGCCGCGCCCGCCAGGCCCAGGGCCGCGCCGATGGGCACGCCCACGAACATCAGCACCAGGAAGGCGACGAAGAGCAGGGTGGCGATCATGGCCGGGGCTCCCCGTTGCCATCGTCGCCGGCCTCGTCGAGCAGGTACTCCACGTCGCTCTGGCGCGTGCGGCGCACCAGCAGGCCGATGGCGCGCCAGGCGATGAGCAGCGAGAGCACGGGCAGCCAGACTGAATACCACCACTGCGGCACGCCGATACCGGGCGAGGTCTCCTCGAAGCGCCAGTCGTCCCAGACCACGCGCATGCTGAGCACGGCGATCACGGCGAACAGCAGGGCCACCAGCAGCGCGCCCAGCTGCGCCAAGCGCCTGCGGCGCATGGCCGAGCCGCTTTCGCAGAAGAACTCGATGCGAATGTGGCGGTCCCGCGCCACGGCGGCCGAGCCGGCCACCAGCGCCAGCACGATCATCAGGAAGACCGAGATCTCCTCGGTCCAGGCGAAAGACGAATCGGTGAAGTAGCGCACGATCACGTTGGCGAACGTGATCAGCGCGAGCAGCGCCATGACGATGACGGTGAGCCAGTCCTCGATGCGCAGTGAGCGCGGTTCGCTAGGGTCGGCTGCGCCGGCCGGGGCGGCATGCTCGGCCGGCCCGGGTGTGGGGTGGGAGGACATGGGGATGGAGGGCAGATGAATCAGACATGAGGGCGGGTCGCTCTGCCGGCCGGCGTCGTGCACCGGGGGCCTGGACTTGGGTAGCGGCGCTGTGGGCGCCAAAGCGCGTATTTTGCTATCAAATCCGCAGGCCCAGGCCGCAGGGTGTTCCCCGAGGGGGCCGATAATGCGCGCCATGGAAACCAAATGGCTCGAAGACTTCGTCAGCCTGGCCGAGACGCGCAGCTTCAGCCGTTCGGCCCAGCTGCGGCACGTGACGCAGCCGGCGTTCTCGCGCCGCATCCAGGCGCTGGAGGCCTGGGCGGGCACGGACTTGGTGGACCGCAGCTCCTACCCCACGCGGCTCACGGCCGCCGGCACCACGCTGTACGACCAGGCGCTGGAGGTGCTGCAGGCGCTGCAGAACACGCGCGCCATACTGCGCGCCCACACCAGCGCCGGCACCGACATGATCGAGTTCGCCGTGCCGCACACGCTCGCGTTCACCTTCTTCCCGGCCTGGGTGTCGGCCGTGCGCGCGGACTTCGGGCCGCTCAAGAGCCGCCTGATCGCGCTCAACGTGCACGACGCCGTGCTGCGCCTGGTGGAGGGCGGGTGCGACCTGCTGATCTCGTACCACCACCCCTCGCAGCCGCTGCAGCTGGACGCCGAGCGCTATGAAATGGTGACCCTGGGCCAGGAGGTGCTGGCCCCCTACGCCAAGGCAGGCCCCGATGGCCAGCCGCTGTTCAGCCTGCCGGGGCGCGCGGGCGAGCCGCTGCCCTACCTGGCCTATGCGCCCGGGGCCTACCTGGGCCGGGTGACGGAGCTGATCCTCAAGCAGGCGGGCACGGCCATCCACCTGGACCGCGTGTACGAGACCGACATGGCCGAGGGCCTGAAGGCCATGGCGCTGGAGGGCCACGGCGTGGCCTTCCTGCCCTACAGCGCGGTGAAGAAGGAGCTGCGCTCGCGCAAGCTGGCGAGCGCCGCGCCGCCGGGGGTGGAGGACCTGCAGATGGTCATGGAGGTGCGGGCCTACCGCGAGAAGCCCTCGCGCAAGGAGCCGGCCAAGAGCCTGGCGCAGGCCCTGTGGACCTACCTGCAGGCCCAGGGCGGGAAAAACCCGATCTGACGCGGCCGCGCCCCGCCCGGGGTTCTGGAAATACCCTAGGAACGAAGCGCCCCTGCGGGCACTGGAGCACGCACAATAGGAAGCCTGTCCCGCAATCCGGGGGAGGATGGTGGATGGAGGGGGGCGCTTCACAGGAGTTGCCTCGCGGCGTGCCATCCATTCACTACACTTCGCCCACCGTTTCACCCACAAGGAGAGTACACATGAAGAAGCATTTGCTGGCCGCTGCGATCACCGTCCTGGCCGCAGGCAGCGCGATTGCGCAGGCCAACGATACGCTGGCCAAGATCAAGTCGAGCGGCGCCATCACCCTGGGCGTGCGCGAATCGTCGGGCGCTCTGGCCTATACCCTAGGCGACGGCAAGTACGTGGGCTTTCACACCGAGATGGCGGAGCGCGTCGCGCGTGACCTGCAGAAGAAGCTGGGCCTGTCCAAGCTGGAGATCAAGTACCAGCCGGTGACCTCGCAGAACCGCATCCCGCTGGTCGTCAACGGCACGGTGGACCTGGAGTGCGGCTCCACCACCAACAACCTGGCGCGCCAGAAGGACGTGGCCTTCGCCAACACCACCTACGTGGAGGAAGTGCGCATCGCGGTCAAGGCCAACTCGGGCATCAACGATATCAAGGACCTGAACGGCAAGACCATCGTCACCACCACGGGCACCACCTCGGTGCAGACGCTGCGCAAGAACAAGCGCGCCGAGGGCATGAACTTCCGCGAAGTCATGGGCAAGGACCACGCCGACAGCTTCCTGATGCTGGAGACCGGCCGCGCCGACGCCTTCATCATGGATGGCTCCATCCTCGCGGGCAACATCTCCAAGTCCAAGAGCCCCAACGACTTCAAGATCGTGGGTGAGGCGCTGTCGGTCGAGCCTATCGCCTGCATGCTGCGCAAGGACGATCCGGCGTTCAAGAAGGCCGTGGACGAATCCATCGTGGCCCAGATCAAGGACGGCACCCTGGCCAAGTCCTACGACAAGTGGTTCATGCAGCCGATTCCGCCCAACAACACCAAGGTGGGCCTGCCGCTGTCTCCGGCCACCAAGCAGGCCTGGGAGCACCCCAATGACAAGCCCATGGAAGACTACCAAAAGTAATCCGTGATGCGTGCCGCCCCTTCAGACCCGGGGTTTGGAGGGGCTTTTTTGTTGCCAGCGCCGCGGCGTGGCTGGGTTGGGTTTCAATGAAAGAGGTGCTCCTATGAGTTGGGATTGGCAGGTGTTCTGCCAGGACACCATTACGCAAGAGGTCGCGCAGAGCTGCTTCGGCAAGGGCGGCGACATCACCTACCTCGACTGGCTGCTCTCGGCCTGGGGCTGGACGGTATCGGTCTCGCTGCTCGCGCTGGCGATCGCGCTCGTCGTGGGCTCGCTGATCGGCACGCTGCGCACGCTGCCGGACAGCCCGTGGGTCGTGCGCCTGGGCAATGCCTGGGTGGAGTTCTTCCGCAACATTCCGCTGCTGGTCCACATCTTCCTCTGGTACCACGTGATCCCGGCCATCTTCCCGGCCATGAAGTCGCTGCCGGGCTTCGTGCTGGTGGTGTTCGCGCTCGGGTTCTTCACGTCGGCGCGCATCGCCGAGCAGGTGCGCTCGGGGATCCAGGCGCTGCCGCGCGGCCAGCGCTACGCGGGCATGGCGATGGGCTTCACCACGGTCCAGTACTACCGCTACGTGCTGCTGCCCATGGCGTTTCGCATCATCATCCCGCCGCTGACCAGCGAGACGATGAACATCTTCAAGAACTCGTCCGTGGCGTTCGCGGTGTCGGTGTCCGAACTGACCATGTACGCCATGCAGGTGCAGGAGGAGACCTCGCGCGGCATCGAGGTGTACCTGCTGGTGACGGCGCTGTACGTGGTGTCGGCCCTGGCCATCAACCGCATCATGGCCTTCATCGAGAAGCGCTCGCGCGTGCCGGGCATGATCGCCGCCGGCGGGGGAGGGCACTGAGATGCTGATGCACATCGACTGGTCCTTCCTCAGCTGGGAGCTGCTGCGCGGCTTCGTGCTCAAGGGCTTCATCTTCAGCATGGTGCTCACCGTGATCGCGACGCTGGGCGGCGTGTTCTTCGGCACGCTGCTCGCCCTCATGCGCCTGTCGGGCAAGAAATGGCTGATGGCCCCCGCCACCATCTACGTCAACGGCATGCGCAGCATCCCGCTGGTGATGGTGATCCTGTGGTTCTTCCTGCTCGTGCCGCTGATCATCGGGCGGCCCATCGGGGCCGAGGCCTCGGCCATCATCACCTTCGTCGCGTTCGAGGCGGCCTACTTCAGCGAGATCATGCGCGCAGGCATCCAGTCCGTCCCGCGCGGGCAGGTCTTCGCGGGCCAGGCCCTCGGCATGACCTACAGCCAGAACATGAAGCTGGTGGTGCTGCCCCAGGCGTTCCGCAACATGCTGCCGGTGCTGCTGACGCAGACCATCATCCTGTTTCAGGACACCTCGCTGGTCTACGCCATCGGCGCCTACGACATGCTCAAGGGCTTCGACGTCGCGGGCAAGAACTTCGGCCGTCCCGTGGAGGCCTACCTGGCCGCCGCCGTGGCCTATTTCGTGATCTGCTACTCGCTGTCCTGGGCCGTCAAGCGTCTGCACAAGAAGATCGCCATCATCCGCTGAGGCGTTTTTTCGGAAGGAATTCACATGATCGAACTCAAGAACGTTTCCAAGTGGTATGGCAGCTTCCAGGTGCTGAGCGACTGCTCCACCAGCATCCAGAAGGGAGAGGTGGTGGTGGTCTGCGGCCCCTCGGGCTCGGGCAAGTCCACGCTCATCAAGACCATCAACGCGCTCGAACCCATCCAGAAGGGCGAGATCTGGGTCGACGGCACGGCCGTGCACGACCCCAAGACCGACCTGCCCAAGCTGCGCTCGCGCGTGGGCATGGTGTTCCAGCACTTCGAGCTGTTCCCCCATCTCTCGGTGACCGAGAACCTGACCATCGCACAGATCAAGGTGCTGGGGCGTAGCCCCGACGACGCCAAGAAGCGCGGCCTGAAGATGCTCGACCGCGTGGGCCTCACGGCGCACAAGGACAAGTTCCCGGGCCAGCTCTCGGGCGGCCAGCAGCAGCGCGTGGCCATTGCGCGCGCCCTGTCCATGGACCCCATCGTCATGCTGTTCGACGAGCCCACCTCGGCGCTGGACCCCGAGATGGTGGGCGAGGTGCTCGACGTGATGATGGGCCTGGCCCACGAGGGCATGACCATGATGTGCGTGACGCACGAGATGGGCTTCGCCAAGAAGGTCAGCAACCGCGTCATCTTCATGGACGTGGGCGGCAAGATACTGGAGGACTGCAGCAAGGAGGAGTTCTTCGGCAACCCCGACGCGCGCCAGCCGCGCACCAAGGACTTCCTCAACAAAATCCTGCAGCACTGACCCCGTGCCGGGTCGCCATGCAAAAAGGTGCCATTGGCACCTTTTTCTTTTTTGATAGCTGCAGCCGCTTGCTGTACGGACGTTTACGAGCGCCCTGGCTAAAAATCAAACCACCCTGCGCAGGTGGCTGCGCGTGCGCCCGAACAGGTCTCTGGGGTCGCCGTCCGTGGGCACCAGCGCCAGGTCCGCGCCCAGCCCCCGCGCGAGGGCCTGGCGGTGGATGAAACGCAGGGCGGCATGGTCCTCCAGCGCGAAGCCCACGGAGTCGAAGACGGTGACCTGGCCGGCATGTTCGCGCCCGCTCGCCTGGCCCGACAGGATCTGCCACAGCTCGGTCACCGGGTGGTCTTCGGCCAGCTGCTGGATCTCGCCCTCCACGCGGCTTTGCGGCGCGTATTCGACGACGATGCGCGCCTGCCGCAGCACGCCGGGGTGCAGCTCGGTCTTACCGGGGCAGTCGCCGCCCACGGCGTTCAGGTGCATGCCCGGCTCCAGCATGTCCGGCGTGATGATGCGGGCGTGGCGCTTGGCTGCCGTGGCCGTGGTCACGATGTCGGCGCCGCGCACGGCCTCGGCCACCGACGCCGCGCGGATCATCTTCAGCCCCGGCGTGCGCGCCAGGTTCCGCAGCAGCTTGTCGGTGGCGTCCGGCGCGGTGTCGAACACGCGCAGCTCCTTGATGCCCAGCAGCGCATGGAATGCCAGGGCCTGGAACTCGGCCTGCGCGCCGTTGCCGATCAGCGCCATGCTGCGGCTGCCCGAGCGCGCCAGCGCCTGCGCCGCCAGGGCCGAGGTGGCGGCGGTGCGCAGCGCGGTGGCCAGGGTCAGCTCCGACAGCAGCAGAGGCAGGCCCGTGGCCACCTCGGCCAGCATGCCGAAGGCCATCACCGTGGGCAGGCCGCAGGCCGGGTTGCCCGGGTGGCCGTTGACGTACTTGAAGCTGTAGAGCGTGTCGTCGGACACGGGCATGAGCTCGATCACGCCATGCGGGCTGTGGCTGGCCGTGCGCGCCGTCTTGTCGAACGCGCTCCAGCGCAGGAAATCGGTGTGGATCTCGTCGGCCAGCTCGCACAGGAAATGGGCGGCGCCCATGTCGTGCACCAGGGCGGCCAGCGTGGGCAGGTCTATGAAGCGGGTCATGGCAGCGGCGCTTGGGTGGGGCTGCGTGCCATTGTGGGCGCCGTGGCGCCCGAGGGCAAATCAGCGCGCCTGGCCGTTCAGGATGGCGCGCGCCAGCTCGGCAAACCCTGCGCCGCGCTCGCTCTGGGTCACGTAGCGTGGCAGGTGCGAGAGTTGAGGCACGAAGCGCGCGATGTTCGCCACGCCCACGCTGTGCGGGAAATGCTCGAACATGCGCTGGTCGTTGGTGGAGTCGCCCACGTAGACCCACTGGCCGAGCTCGTCGTCCAGCGCGCGCGAAAGCAGCTCGCGCACGATCCAGCGCGCTCCTTCGAGCTTGTCGTGCGCGCCATACCAGCCGTTGATGTGGATGCTGCTCACGGTGGCGTTCATGCCCGCGGCGCGCATGATCCGCACGCATTCGTCGATGGCCGCCTGCGGCAGGTGCGTGAACTCGCTGTGGTCTATGGCGATGTCGCACTCGCGCCCCGGCGAGTCCGTGGCGCGGCGCGCACCGGGCACGCGCGCCTCGATGTCGGCCAGCACCTGCTGCATGCGCGCGTAGTTGGCGGCGCGCGTGGCGTCGTCCTGCTGGTATATCTTTGATAGCTGCATGCGCCTGTCCGGTGCGCTCTGTGAGCCGGTTTGCTTCGAACTTCCGGGCAGCAGGGCGACGGCGCCGTTCTCCGCCACGATCGCGTCCACGGGCCAGGCCTGGGCAAAGGGCTCGCTCCAGCCCACGGGCCGCCCGGTGATGGGGATGACGTGCAGGCCCGCGGCCTTGAGGTCCGCCAGCGCGGCCAGCGCGTCGGGCGTGATCGCGCCTTCGGTGGTCAGCGTGTCGTCGATGTCGGTGAGCAGGCCGGCGATGCGCGGCGGCTGCCAGAGTGCGAGCGGCTGCATGTTCAGCTCGTGCCCAGCGCCAGCCCCGCGTGCTCGCGCAGCGGATGGAAGTGGATCTTGGGGAAGCGCTCCTGCGCCAGCCGCACGTCATAGGGCGATGTGCACAGGTAGGCCAGCGTGTCGGCCGCGTCGCGCGCCATGCGCAGCGGGTAGGCGTTCTCGAACTCGCGCAGCTCGGCCGGCGTGTCGGCGGTGATCCAGCGCGCACCCGTGTACTGGCAGCCTTCCAGGCGCACGTCGCAGTCGTACTCGGTCTTGAGGCGGTGCTGCACCACCTCGAACTGCAGCTGGCCCACGGCGCCCAGCAGCATGTTGCCGCCGGCCTCGGGCTTGAAGACCTGGATTGCGCCCTCCTCGCCCAGCTGCATCAGGCCCTGCTGCAGCTGCTTGGTGCGCAGCGGGTTCTTGAGCACCACGGTCATGAACATCTCGGGCGCGAAGAAGGGCAGGCCGGTGAACTGCAGGCTGGGCCCGTCGGTGATGGTGTCGCCCAGCTGCACGCCGCCGTGCGTGGTGAAGCCGATGATGTCGCCCGCGTAGGCCTCGTCCACGGCCTCGCGGCGCTGGCTCATGAAGGTGACTACGCTGGTGGGGCGCAGCTCCTTGCCCGTGCGCTGCACCTTCATCTTCATGCCCGGCGTGTACTTGCCCGAGGCCACGCGCACGAAGGCGATGCGGTCGCGGTGGTTGCTGTCCATGTTGGCCTGCACCTTGAAGACCACGCCGGCGAAGCTCTCGTCCTCGGGGTGGACGGTCCTCTCCTCGCGCTGGCGGTTCACCTCGGTGAAGGCGACGCGCGGGCCGGGCGGGGGCGACATGTCCACCACGGCGTTGAGCACTTCCATCACGCCGAAGTTGTTCACGCCCGAGCCGAAGAATACCGGCGTGAGCCGGGCGGCCAGGAATTCCTGGTGGTCCCAGGCGATGGAGGCGCCCACGGCCAGCTCCATGCTCTCGATGGCGTCGTCGTAGGCCTGGCCGAAGCGCGCGCGCAGCTTGTCCACCTCGGCCAAGGGGATGACCTCGAAGTCTTCGGGGCGCTTTTCGCTGCCGGCCTGGAACACGGTCATGCTCTGCGTGCGCAGGTCGATGATGCCGCCGAAGTTCTTGCCCTGGCCCACGGGCCATGTCATGGGGCAGCAGGGCATGCCGAGCTCGCGCTCCACCTCGTCGAGAATGTCCAGCGGGTCGCGCACCTCGCGGTCCATCTTGTTGACGAAGGTGATGATGGGCGTGTCGCGCTGGCGGCAGACCTCGATCAGGCGGCGCGTCTGCGCCTCCACGCCGTTGGCCGCGTCGATGACCATGAGGGCCGAGTCGACGGCCGTGAGCACGCGGTAGGTGTCCTCGGAGAAGTCCTTGTGGCCGGGCGTGTCCAGCAGGTTGATGACGTGGTCGCGGTAGCTCATCTGCATCACGCTCGATGCCACCGAGATGCCGCGCTGTTTCTCGATCTCCATCCAGTCGGACGTGGCGTGGCGGCTCGCCTTGCGGCCCTTGACGGCGCCGGCGATCTGGATCGCGCCCGAGAACAGCAGCAGCTTCTCTGTCAGCGTGGTCTTGCCCGCGTCGGGGTGGGAAATGATGGCAAAGGTGCGGCGGCGCCGGGTTTCTGAGGCGTAGGACACGAGGGTTCCAGAGGTGGTGGCAGGGGCCTGCGGGCCCCCCGGGCAATGCGGCGGCGCGGACGGGACCGCGCCGGAGATAGCCCGCGATTTTACCGGCCGCCCTCAGCCCTGCTGCTGCATGTGTCGCGCGTAGTGCTTCTGCATGCCGCCCAGCCAGCGGTCGGGGTTCTGCGCCTTGGCGGCGTAGTACTGCGCCACCTCGGCGTGGGGCAGCACCAGGAACTGGCCGCTGCCCATGGCCTGCAGCACGTCGCCCGCCACCTGCCCGGGCGGCAGGACGCCGTCCACGCCGGCCGAGCCGCCGCCGTCCGAGATCATGGCCGTCTGCACCGCCTGCGGGCACAGGCACGCCACCTGCACGCCGCGCCGCCCGTAGGCGATGCGCAGCCACTCGGCGAAGGCCACGGCCGCGTGCTTGGTCACGGCATACGGGGCCGATTCGACGATGCTCAGCAGCCCCGCCGCCGAGGCGGTGACGAGGAAGAAGCCCTCACCGCGCGCCGCCATGGCGGGCACCACGGCGCGCGCCGCCCACACGTGGGCCATGCCGTGAATGTGCCACATGGCCTCCCACAGCGGGTCCTCCAGCTCGATGCCGCCGGGGCGGCCCAGGATGCCGGCGTTGGAGAAGTAGGCATCCACGCGGCCATAGCGCTCGCGCGTGGCGGCCACCAGGGCCTGGATGTCGGCCTCGCGGCTGACGTCGCAGCGCACGGCCATGCCTTTGACCTCGTCGGCCACGGCCTGCACAGGCTCCAGGTGCAGGTCGGCCACGACCACGCGCGCGCCCTCGGCCGCGAGCCGCTGCGCGAGCGCGCGGCCGATGCCGCTGGCGCCGCCGGTGACGATGGCGACCTTGTCCTTGGGGTCCATGCAGTGCTCCTGAAAAAATGAATATCCCAGTGTCGGGCGCCGCGCAGGGCACGGCAGCCACGCAGGCGACAACTCTATAATTAACGGTTCCGAGGAGCGTTGCAGCGTCCCCAGCTACCGGCGGGGCGTGAGGCTCGGAACCCATTCTTGCAACGACGCTCACCCACGCCAGTCCTGTGCGGTGAACGGTTCCATCCCCCGGGCGCGTGGCTTTTTCAAATCTTCTCAGAAGGAAGCCGCCATGAGCGCAGTTCTCAAAGCCTCCCCAGATTCGGCCATCGCCGACATTTCCCTGGCCGACTGGGGCCGCAAGGAAATCCGCATCGCCGAGACCGAGATGCCCGGCCTGATGGCCGTGCGCGAGGAATTCGCCGCGCAGCAGCCGCTCAAGGGCGCGCGCATCACCGGCAGCCTGCACATGACGATCCAGACCGCCGTGCTGATCGAGACGCTCAAGGCGCTGGGCGCCGACGTGCGCTGGGCCTCGTGCAACATCTTCTCCACGCAGGACCACGCGGCTGCCGCCATCGCCGCCACGGGCGTGCCGGTGTTCGCCGTCAAGGGCGAGTCGCTCGAAGACTACTGGGACTACACCCACCGCATCTTCGAGTTCGGCCCCAAGGGCTCGGCCGACGAAGGCCCGAACATGATCCTGGACGACGGCGGCGACGCCACCATGCTCATGCATCTGGGCATGCGCGCCGAGAAGGACCCGTCCGTGCTGGCCAACCCTGGCAGCGAGGAGGAGAAGATCGTCTTCGCAGCCATCCGCGCCAAGCTGGCCGAGGACGCCACCTGGTACAGCCGCAAGAGCGCCCGGATCATCGGCGTGACCGAGGAGACCACCACCGGCGTGCACCGCCTGAACGAGATGTCCGCCAAGGGCACGCTCAAGTTCCGCGCCATCAACGTGAACGACTCGGTGACCAAGAGCAAGTTCGACAACCTCTATGGCTGCCGCGAGTCGCTGGTGGACGGCATCAAGCGCGCCACCGACGTGATGATCGCCGGCAAGGTGGCCGTAGTCTGCGGCTATGGCGACGTGGGCAAGGGCAGCGCCCAGGCGCTGCGCGCGCTCAGCGCCCAGGTGTGGGTGACTGAGATCGACCCCATCAACGCGCTGCAGGCGGCGATGGAGGGCTACCGCGTGGTGACCATGGAGTACGCCGCGCCACGAGCCGACATCTTCGTGACCACCACGGGCAACCGCGACGTCATCACCTTCGAGCACATGCAGGCGATGAAGGACGAATCGATAGTCTGCAACATCGGCCACTTCGACAACGAGATCCAGGTCGCCAAACTGGAAGCCCATTGCCGGTGGGAGGAGATCAAGCCCCAGGTGGACCACATCACCTTCCCCGACGGCAAGAAGATCATCCTGCTGGCCAAGGGCCGCCTGGTGAACCTGGGCTGCGCCACGGGCCACCCGAGCTTCGTCATGTCCAACTCGTTCGCCAACCAGACGCTGGCACAGATCGAGCTGTACACGCGCCCCGACGCCTACGAGGCGGGCAAGGTCTACGTGCTGCCCAAGATCCTCGACGAGAAGGTGGCGCGCCTGCACCTGAAGAAGGTGGGCGCGCAGCTCACCGAGCTGACCGACGCGCAGGCCGCCTACATCGGCGTGAACAAGAGCGGGCCCTACAAGCCCGACACCTACCGCTATTGAACCAGGAGCTGCCGACGCAGCATCTACGCCATTTCAGATAGAAAAATATCTGAAACCGTCTGTAGATGAGCGCCAGCAGCTATTAAAACAAGAGAGGACAAGCGCCATGCGCGCCGACGTATTCCTGGTGGAAGGCGGCCACGCCGCCACCCGCTCGCAGGCCCAGCGCCTGATCGCCGCTGGCGTGCAGTGGCGCCTGGCCAGCAGCCTGCCCTGGAACAGGGTCGCCAAGAACGGCGACGACATCCCCGCGGGCGCCGAGCTGCAACTGCTCGACGCGGCGGAGGCCAAGTACCTCTCGCGCGGCGGGCTCAAGCTCGAAGGCGCGCTGGCCGCCACGGGCATCCAGGTCGCGGGCCTGCGCTGCCTGGACGTGGGCCAGAGCACGGGTGGCTTCACCGACTGCCTGCTGCAGCACGGCGCGGCGCAGGTCGTGGGCGTGGACGTGGGCCAGGGCCAGCTGCACGAGCGCCTGCGCGCGGACCCGCGCGTGATCGGCGTGGAAGGGCTGAACGCGCGCCACATGACGCCCGAAACCTTGCTGGAGGCCTGCGAGGAGGCCCTCAGCGAGCGCGTCGAGGCCGAGCCCGAGGACAACGACACCCAGCCCGAGGCACCCTACGCCTGGATGCGCAACGGCGGCCTGGTCGACGACGCATACGACGACAGCCAGGACGCCAAGGAGCACGAGATCGAGGCCTTCAAGGCCGAGCGCGCCACCAGGGCGCGGGAGCGCGCCGAGGGCCGGCTCGCCACCCTGCGCCGGCGCCTGCCCGGGCGCGAGGACGTGGCCATCCCGCAGGCGTTCGGCCTGGTCACCGGCGACCTGTCCTTCATCTCGCTGACCCTGGTGCTGCCGGCCCTGGTGCCGCTGCTGGCGCCGGGCGGCGACCTGCTCATGCTGGTCAAGCCCCAGTTCGAGTTGCAGCCCGGCCAGGTGGGCAAGGGCGGCATCGTGCGCGACGCCGACCTCTACGCCGAGGTCGAGCGGCGCATCCGCGCCTGCTGCGCGGATCTGGGCCTGCAGGTGATCGGCTGGCACGGCAGCGCCATCCAGGGTGGCGACGGCAACCGCGAGTTTTTCATCCATGCAAGGAGGGCGGCATGAGCCTGCCGGTGAGTTTCGAGTTTTTCCCGCCCAAGACGCCCGAGGGCGCCGACAAGCTGCGCGCCGTGCGCCGGCAGCTGTACGCGCGCGCGCCGCAGTTCTGCTCCGTCACCTACGGCGCGGGCGGCTCCACGCAGGAGGGCACCTTCGCCACCGTGCGCGCCATCATCGAAGAGGGCGTGGATGCGGCCTCGCACTTCTCCTGCATCGGCGCCACCAAGGCCGGCGTGCGCCAGCAGCTCGCCGAACTCAAGGCCATGGGCGTCAAGCGCCTGGTGGCGCTGCGCGGCGACCTGCCCAGCGGCTACGGGCTGGGCGGCGAATTCCAGTACGCGAGCGACCTCGTCGCCTTCATCCGCCAGGAGACCGGGCGTGACTTCCACATCGAGGTGGCCGCCTACCCCGAGATGCACCCGCAGGCGCGCAGCCCCGAGGCCGACCTGCAGGCCTTCGCCACCAAGGTGCGCGCCGGGGCCGACTCGGCCATCACCCAGTACTTCTTCAACGCCGACGCCTACAGCCGCTTCGTGGACGACGCGCGCCGCCTGGGCGTGGAGATCCCCATCGTGCCGGGCATCATGCCCATCACCGGCTCCTCGCAGCTGATGCGCTTCTCCGATGCCTGCGGCGCCGAGATCCCGCGCTGGATCCGCCTGCGCCTTCAGGGCTTCGGCGACGACATGGCCAGCATCCGCGCCTTCGGCCTGGACGTGGTCGGCCGGCTGTGCGAACAGCTCGTGCGCGCGGGCGCGCCGGGCCTGCACTTCTACACCATGAACCAGAGCGCGGCGACGCTGGCGCTCTGCGAGCGGATCGGGTGCTAGAACGGCACCGCCAGGCCGGGGCTGCTATGGTGCATGGCATGTCCCTGGTCCGGCCTTCCCTCCTGCGACGCCTGCTGCCGGCCGTCTGCGCAGCCGTGCTGGCAGGCTGCGCCGTGCAGCAGCCGCAGCCAGCGGCCAAATCCGCCCCTCCCACTGCCGCCCCGCCAGCGCCTGCCGCCGCGGCAGCGCCTCCCGCCCGGCCGGCGCCCCGCGAGCCGGCGCTGCGCATGAAGCCCGAGCGCCGACCCGGCGAAGGCTCGGGCGCGCCGGCCCTGCGTGCACCCGAGCCCGAGGCGCCGGTGCTGCTCGCCAGCGGCCAGGCATCCTGGTATGCCGACAGCCTGCACGGGCGGCGCACGGCCAACGGCGAGCGCTACGACCGCGAGGAATTCACGGCCGCGCACCGCAGCCTGCCCTTTGGCGCGCGCCTGTGCGTGCGCAGCCTGGTCAACGGCCGCACGGTCATCGTGCGCGTGAACGACCGCGGGCCGTTCACGCCCGGGCGCATCATCGACCTGAGCCGCGCCGCGGCAGAGGAGCTCGGCATGGTGGGCCTGGGCATCAAGCCGGTGGAGCTGTGGCAGCTGGGGGCAGACGACGAGGCCTGCCCCGAAAGCCTGGAGCCGGCCGCCCAGGGCTCGGGCCTGGGGCTGGACGCCGAGGCCGCCGCCAAGGCGCTGCAGCAGCCCGCGCCCAAGGCGAAGGCGCCAGCCGCGCGCAAGCCGCGGCGCAACAAGCGCCGCTGACTACGGCGCGCCGCCCTCCAGCGTCCAGGCTGCGTGCCGGTCCTGGGCCAGCAGCTCGGCCATCTGCGGCAGGGCCGCGCGCAGCGCGGCATCGAGCGTGAAGGGCGGGTTGATCAGGAACATGCCGCTGGCCGGCAGCCCGGGCCGGCGGCCCGGCGCGGTGCCAGCCGGCGCCGTCTTGCCGGACTTCACCGTCAGCGTGGCGTGCAGCCAGGACTTGCCGGCCTTCTGTGCCAGGGTCTTGAGCCGGCGCGGCAGCTCATGCGCCTCGGGCCGAGGGATGATGGGATACCAGACGGCGTACACGCCCGTGGCGAAGCGCTTGAGCGCATCCTGCAGCATGTCCTGCACGCGCGCGTAGTCGCTCTTTATTTCATAGCTGGGGTCGCACAGCACGAGCGCCCTGCGGCTTGGGGGTGGCAAGAACTGCCTGGCGCCCTCGAAGCCGTCCTGCGCCAGCACCGCCACCTGGCGGCCGGCATCGAGCTGGGCCACATTGCCCGCCAGGGCGCGCGCGTCCGTGGGGTGCAGCTCGAACAGCTTGAGCCTGTCCTGGGCGCGCAGCAGGCGCTGGGCGATGAAGGGCGAGCCGGGATAGACGCGCGTGGCCTCGCCCTGGTTGAAGGCGCGCACCATGTCCACGTAGTCCTGCAGCGCCGGCGCCAGCGCGGCGGGCGCGGCAGGCGGGACCAGGCGCAGGATGCCGTCCGCTGACTCGGCGCTGGTGCTCGCGTAGTCCCCGTCCAGCCGGTACAGGCCCGCGCCGGCATGTGTATCCAGCACGGTGAGAGCCGCGTCTTTCTGTAGAAGATGTTGCAAAGTGGCGATGAGCACCGTGTGCTTGAGCACGTCGGCGTGATTGCCTGCATGGAAGGCGTGGCGATAGCTGAACATGCGCCCAATGGTAGCGAGCCGCATGCGCTCGCCGTCATGGCCGAGTGATGTTTTTGGCCGACAGATGCGCTTTGTTGCCGACCGCGGCGGCGGCCTGCGCCATCATGGCGGCCCTTGACCGTCTGCCGGCGCATCGACCATGGGCGTGCGCGCGAGCCGCGCTTCCCACCTTGCCAGCCATCGCACCCATCCCCGCCCCCATGTCCGCCGTTCCCCGTCCCAGCCACGCCGATGCCTTGCCGCCGGGCACGCGGCTCGGCGAGTTCGAGGTGCAGGCCCTGCTGGGCGTGGGCGGCTTCGGCATGGTCTACCAGGCGTTCGACCATTCCCTGCAGCGCTGCGTGGCCATCAAGGAGTACATGCCCGCGTCGCTGGCCGGGCGCGCGGACGGGCATTCGCTGTGGGTGCGCTCCTCGTCGAACGAACAGTCGTTCCAGGCGGGCCTGGCCTCGTTCGTGGACGAGGCGCGGCTGCTCGCGCGCTTCGACCACCCCAGCCTGGTCAAGGTGTTCCGCTTCTGGGAGGCCAATCACACGGCCTACATGGTCATGCCCCTGTACCGCGGCATGACGCTCAAGCAGGCGCGCGCCCACATGCGCACGCCCCCGCCCGAGGCCTGGCTGCGTACGCTGCTGTGGTCGGTCACGAGCGCGCTGCGTGTGCTGCACGACGGGCAGACGCTGCACCGCGACATATCGCCGGACAACATCTTCCTGCAGGACCACGGGCCGCCGGTGCTGCTGGACCTGGGTGCGGCGCGCCACGCGATCGGCGGCGGCAGCCATGGGCATGCGGCCGTGCTCAAGGTCCATTACGCCCCGCTGGAACAGTACGCCGACGCGTCGGCCGAGCTGGGGCAGGGCCCCTGGAGCGACCTGTACGCGCTGGGCGCCGTGGTCCACGGCTGCCTGTGCAACGACACGCCGCTGCCCGCTACGCTGCGCGCCGTGCGCGACCGCATGGTGCCGTTCCCGCGCGTGGCGCGCACGGTGCGCAGGCAGTTCGGCATCGAATACTCGCGCCCCTTCGTCGAGGCCATCGCCCAGTGCCTGGCGCTGCAGCCGCAGGAGCGGCCGCAGTCCGTCGCCGACTTCGTGCAGGCCATGGGCATGGCGGAGGCGCCCGCGGGGCTGGAGTCCTTCGACTTCCGGGACGCGCTGGGCGACATCTGGGTCGAGCCGCAGAGCAAGGACGCCCAGGGCGTGGCCGTGCCCATGATCGACGCCATGACGCTGTCGCAGCCGCAGTCCGCGCCGCTGGCGGTATCCGCCGCGCAACGGGCGGGCGAGGCTTCCACCGCAGTGGCGGATGCCGGTGCCGCGCCGGCGTTCGCCGACACGCAGGTCGCGCCGCCGCCCTCGCGCGAGCGCCCGCCGCGGCGCCGGCACCGCGTGCGCGCCCAGGGCCGCGGCCATGGGACTGCGGCGGGGCAGCCAGGCAAGGCGGACATCTCTTCGGGCGCGGCGGCGCAGGTGCACCGCACCGGCGGGCAGGCGCCGATGATGTGGGCCATGGCCGGGTCCGTGGCCGCCATGGCCCTCGTGGGCAGCCTGTGGTGGATGCAGCGCGAGCGCGCGCCGCACCGCACCCCGGAGAGCGAGATCATCACCGAACTGGCGGAGCCGGCGCCGCCCCCGGGGCTGATGCGCGCGACGCACGAGGTCACCGCCAGCGCCCTGCTTCACCCCGCGGACATGGGGCTCGCGCCGGCCGCTGAGGTGGCCAGGCCCATGCCCGCGCGCCGCGAGGGCGAGATCCCCGCCCCGCCGCCCGCGCCCGTGGCCGTGCAGCAGGCCATGCCCGCGCCAGCGCCGCCCGCACCGCGCGCGGCGCCGCCGGGGCCGGACGAGGCATGCGCGTCCGCGGGTTTCTTCGCGCGGCCCATGTGCATCCACCGGGAATGTCAGAAGGCCGGCATGGCGCGCCACCCCGTCTGCGTGGAAAACCGCCTCAGGCATGAGGAGCAGGAACTGCAGCGCCAGCTTTACGCGCAATAGACCTGCGCCGCGTGGTTTCGTATAATGGCAGGCTTCGCAGCGATTTTTGGTCCCGCGGCGGAGCATGCACCCACCTAAGAGGCTCCCGCCAGAGGAGCACCGACCGTGGAAAAGGACCGTCAAACCCTCTCAGAAGAGAAACTCATGACTACTTTCAGCGCAAAGCCCGCTGAGGTCGTGCACGAGTGGTTTGTGATTGACGCCACCGACAAGGTGCTCGGACGTGTCGCCAGCGAAGTGGCACTCCGTCTGCGCGGCAAGCACAAAGCCATTTACACGCCTCACGTCGACACCGGTGACTTCATCGTCGTCGTCAATGCATCCAAGCTCAAGGTCACCGGCACCAAGTCGCTCGACAAGGTGTACTACCGCCACTCGGGCTACCCCGGCGGCATCACGGCCACCAACTTCCGCGACCTGCAGGCCAAGCATCCCGGCCGCGCCCTGGAAAAGGCCGTCAAGGGCATGCTGCCCAAGGGCCCCCTGGGCTACGCCATGATCAAGAAGCTGAAGGTCTACGGCGGGGCGGAGCATCCGCACAGCGCCCAGCAGCCCAAGCCCCTGGCAATCTAAGGAGCCGAGATGATTGGTGAATGGAACAATGGCACCGGCCGTCGCAAGTCCAGCGTCGCCCGTGTGTTTCTGAAGAAGGGCTCCGGCAAGATCACGGTGAATGGCAAGGACATTCAGCAGTACTTCGGCCGCGAGACCTCGATCATGATTACCAAGCAGCCGCTGGTGCTGACCGGTAACGTCGAAGCCTTCGACATCCAGATCAACGTGCACGGCGGCGGCGAATCCGGCCAGGCCGGCGCTGCCCGCCACGGCATCACGCGCGCCCTGATCGACTATGACGCAGCGCTCAAGCCCCAGCTCAGCGCCGCCGGCTTCGTGACCCGCGACGCCCGCGAGGTCGAGCGCAAGAAGGTCGGCCTGCACTCCGCACGCCGCGCCAAGCAGTTCTCCAAGCGCTGATCCGCGCAGGTTCTGCCCATCCACAAGGCCACCCTCGGGTGGCCTTGTGCTTTCCAGGGGCCACCAAAAGGCCCCATGGACTCTGGCGGCAAAGCCGCAGGCCCCCCGGCTGCCAGGCAGTTTGCAGTAGCATCCATCCAGTTCTTGAACATTGGAGCAATCCATGAGCGCCGTTGCCACCCCCGCCGATACCGAAATGCCCGCACCCATCCTCTTCACTGACAGCGCGGCGGCCAAGGTAGCCGAGCTGATCGCCGAGGAGGGCAACCCCGACCTCAAGCTGCGCGTGTTCGTGCAGGGGGGCGGCTGCTCGGGCTTCCAGTACGGCTTCACATTCGACGAAATCACCAACGAGGACGACACCACCATGACGAAGAATGGCGTGTCGCTGCTCATCGACGCCATGAGCTACCAGTACCTCGTGGGCGCCGAGATCGACTACAAGGAAGACCTGCAGGGCGCGCAGTTCGTCATCAAGAACCCCAATGCCGAGACCACCTGCGGCTGCGGTTCGAGCTTCTCGGTCCAGGATCAGTGACCGCGGGGTCCCTCCCTCAATGAAAAAAACCGCCCGAAGGCCTAGCCGTTCCGTTAAGGAGTTGCTAAGCGCCCGCCGGAACCTCATTGATTGCCCTCCAGCCTCGCGCTGTGAGGAGCTTTCTTCTGGGGCTCAATGAGTTGCCGGCGCCCGCTGGCGAGGCGGTTCGCCAGGCACGAAGTAGAGGATGTCTTCCTCTGCCACGGGGCCTGGGCGTGCGAGGTTGCTTTGCATGGGAAAGATTTCCCCGCAAAGCAGGCATTTGAGGCTTGGGAGTGACCTCCCTGTCGCCCCGACGATGCAATCGCCCGGCATCGGCTCGGCGCCGCCTCCGAACGGTCGACCTCGCTTACGGTCATGCAGCGGCGCCACCCCAAAGTTCAGGCAGCAGGGGTTCTTGCAATGGTTGACCTGGATGCCGGCGGCCGTCGGCGGATACCGCCACGGCCACTTCTTCAGCCTCCCAGACCCTGAAGGAGATTTTTCTTCTGACAAAAAAGGGCTCCAGTCCAAGACTGGAGCCCATTCTGTAACAATCAGCAGAGCCTTAGCAACCCCTTAACGGAACGGCTAGCCCGAAGGCGGTTTTTTTCATTGCCGGCAAACTGGAATCAGGCAGGGTAGATGGCACCGAGGATGCGCGCGCCGCGGGCACCGGTCACGCTGGGCAGGTTGGCCGCCTCTCCCGCCATGCACTGGCGCGCCAGCCAGGCGAAGGCTGCAGCCTCCACCTGCAGCGGCGGCAGGCCGTGGCACCCCGAGTCCTCGACGCCGACACCCGGCAGCAGCGCCTGCAGGCGCTCCATCAGGTACTGGTTCAGCGCGCCGCCGCCGCAGACGATGAGCAGCCCGCACTCGGGCGCGTGGCGCCGCAGCTCCTGGGCGCAGCTCCGGGCGGTGAATTCGGCCAGCGTGGCCTGCACGTCCTGCGGACTGGCGTCGCCGCTTCCCGTGCCGTCCAGCTGCCGCGCCAGCCAGCGGGGGTTGAACAGGTCGCGTCCCGTGCTCTTGGGTGGGGGGGCGGCCAGGAAGGGCTCGGCCAGCATGGCGTGGAGCAGGGCGCCAATGGGCCGGCCGCTGCGGGCCCAGGCGCCCGCCGCGTCGTAGGGCCGGCCCGTGTGGCGCTCGCACCAGTGGTCCATGAGGGCGTTGGCGGGGCCGCAGTCGAAGCCGAGCACGCCGCCGCCGGCGCGCAGGATGCTCAGGTTGGAGATGCCGCCCAGGTTCAACACGGCCACCGTGCGCCCCGCTTGGCCGAACACGCCCTGGTGGAAGGCGGGCACCAGCGGCGCCCCCTGGCCGCCGGCGGCGACGTCGCGGCTGCGGAAGTCCGCCACCACGGTGATGCCCGTGCATTCGGCCAGCAGGGCCGGGTTGTTGAGCTGCAGCGTGTAGCCCGTGCCGCCGAAGGCCTGGGGCCGGTGGCGCACCGTCTGGCCGTGGGCGCCTATGGCGTGCACCGCCTCGGGGGGCAGCCCGGCCTGCGCGAGCAGGCCGTGCACGAGCCCGGCATAGCCGCGCGCCAGGGCATTCGCGGCCAGCGCGGCGCGGTGCAGCTCGTCGTTGCCGCTGGTATTGAGGGCGAGGAGTTCTGCTCTTAAATCAGGAGCTAATGGGGCAGACCCATGAAGCGCTACCCGGCATTTTCCCTCTGAAAACTCGGCCAGAACCCCATCGATGCCGTCGAGCGAGGTGCCCGACATCAGCCCGAAGTACCACCGCGCCCGGCTGTCCACTGGTGGGCGGCGCCTTTATTCGGCGCTGGCCTGCATGATCTGCTCGGCCGAGGACAGCTGCACGCGCATGTTCGCCGCCAGGCGGTCGAACGCGGGGCGCGCGGCTACCGGCACGGGCTGGGCGGACTCGCTTTCGCGGGCGATGGTCATGGGGTCGCGGTGCTCGCCGTTGACGCGGAATTCGAAATGCAGGTGCGGGCCCGTGGCCCAGCCCGTCGCGCCCACGGCGCCGATCTTCTGCCCCTGGTCCACGGCCTGGCCTTTCTTCACGTCGATGCGGCTCAGGTGGGCGTAGACGGTGACATGCTGGTTGCGGTGCTTGACGTAGATCACGTTGCCATAGCCGTTCTGCACGCCGGCGAAGTCCACCACCCCGTCGCCCACGGTGCGCACGGCCGTGCCCGTGGGGGCAGCGAAGTCGGTGCCCAGGTGGGCGCGCCAGGTCTTGTGGATGGGGTGCAGGCGCATGGCGAAGCCGCTGGAGACGCGTGAGAACTCGACCGGAGAGGTCAGGTAGGCGCGGCGCATGCTCTGCCCGTCCAGCGTGTAGTACGAGCCCTTGCCCGCGCCGGGGGGCTGGAACCAGATGGCGCTGTAGGTCTTGCCACCATTCTGGAATTCGGCGCTCAGCACGCGGCCGCTGCGCAGCGGTTCGCCGTCGGCCTCCAGGGTCTCGTAGACCACGGAGAAGCGGTCGTCCTTGCGCAGCGCGCGGCGGAAGTCGATGTCGCCCGAGAACACCTCGGCCAGTTGGATGGCCACGGCGTCCGGGATGCTGGCCGCGTCGGTGGCGGCGAAGAGCGAGCTGCGGATGATGCCGCCGGCGAGCCGGCTGCCCACGGTGAGCGGCGCCGTCTCGGTGCGCGAGGCGAAGCTGCCGTCGCCCTTGCGCTCGACCACGAGGCGCTGGAACTGGCTGCCTTCGTCCGGCGCCCAGCGCGCCGTCAGGCGCACGAGGCGGTGGTCGTCGGTGGTCTCGGCCGAGATGGACCGGCCCGAGCGGCCCAACAGCTGCTGGCGCACAAGGCCGTCGCCGCGCAGGAACGCTGCGGCCGCCGGATCGGCGACGCCCAGGCGCTGCAGGATGCTTTCGGCCGTGTCGGAGCCGCGCGTGGTGTCGGAGCGGTACAGCGCGAAGGGCGGCATGTCCACCAGCGACGACAGCTGCTCGTCGCCGGCCAGCGACTGCACGGGCAGGGACACGGTGGTCACGGGCAGGTCGGCCGGGTCCGGCGCGAACGAGGCCACGGCAAAGGCGCCGCCGCCGCCGGTGAGCAGCAGGGTCGCCACGGCGGCGGTGATGCGTTTCGGATGTTTTTGAACGGATTGCTTGAGCCGGTCGAGCAATAACAGGCAGGCGGTGGTCAGGCCGTTGTTCAAGAGTGTTACCCCAGGCATAGGTGCCTCCAGGCCCGGGCCGGGGAGGGCGTGAGGGCGGGAAGCACCAGGAATGTCGTTGCGCTGCGGAGGGTGGTCGGCGCCAGGCGGGGGCGGGCCACTAGAATCCGCTGCTTGAAAGTGCCCGAGAGTATAGTCCCTGGGGCTTTGGTGACACCCCAAAAAACCCTTATGAATCAATCTGCTGTTACAACATTCCCGGTCACCGATGAGGTAGGGCGGGCGCTCGAAGTGTCCCTGCGCGGCGTCGATGAGCTGCTGCCCAGGCAGGAGTGGGTGCAGAAGCTGGCGCGCTCGCAGGCCACGGGCCAGCCGCTGCGCATCAAGCTGGGGCTGGACCCGACGGCGCCCGACATCCACCTGGGCCACACGGTAGTGCTCAACAAGATGCGCCAGCTGCAGGACCTGGGGCACCAGGTGATCTTCCTGATCGGCGACTTCACCACGCTGATCGGCGACCCCTCGGGGCGCAACAGCACGCGCCCGCCGCTCACGGCCGAGCAGATCAAGGTCAACGCCGAGACCTACTACACCCAGGCCGCCAAGGTGCTCGACCCGGCGCGCACCGAGATCCGCTACAACAGCGAGTGGAGCGACGCCCTGGGCGCGCGCGGGATGATCGAACTGTCGGCCAAATACACGGTGGCGCGCATGATGGAGCGCAACGACTTCCACCAGCGCTTCACCGACGGCAGCTCGATCAGCCTGCACGAGTTCCTGTACCCGCTCCTGCAGGGCTACGACTCGGTGGCGCTCAGGTCCGACCTGGAGCTGGGCGGCACGGACCAGAAGTTCAACCTGCTCATGGGGCGCCATCTACAGCAGGAATACGGCCAGGAGCCGCAGTGCGTGCTCACCATGCCGCTGCTGGTGGGGCTCGACGGGGTGGACAAGATGTCCAAGTCGAAGAACAACTACATCGGCATCACCGAGGACGCCAACACCATGTTCGCCAAGGTGCTGAGCATCTCGGACGCGCTGATGTGGGACTGGTACACCCTGCTGTCGTTCAAGAGCCTGGCCGAGATCGCCGCGCTGAAGAAAGAGGTGGAGGCCGGGCGCAATCCCAAGGACGCCAAGGTCATGCTGGCCAAGGAGATCACGGCGCGCTTTCACAGCGCGGCCGCGGCCGATGCGGCGGAGCAGGACTTCAACAACCGCAGCAAGGGCGGCATTCCCGACGAGATTCCCGAGCTGAGCCTGTCCGGCGCGCCGCTGGGCATCGGCGCTCTGCTCAAGCAGGCCGGCCTCGCGCCCTCGACGAGCGAGGCCAACCGCCTGATCGACGGCGGCGGCGTGCGCGTGGACGGCGGCGTGGTGAGCGACAAGGGCCTCAGGCTCGGCGCGGGCACCTACGTGGTGCAGGTGGGCAAGCGCAAGTTCGCGCGCGTGGCGCTGGGCTGATTTATAGAAAATCGGCCTCTAGCGCTTGCCAGCAAAGCGCTGGCAGCTATCGAAACCGTAGTCAATCCGGCTCGCCCACGGCGGCGCGCGTGGCCTCGGCCTGCAGCAGAAGCCAGGCGCGGAAGGCCTGTACCTCGGGCCGCTCGCCGCTGCGCGGGCCCATCACCAGCCAGTAGGCCAGCGGCGCGTCGAGCCGGTGGCCGGGCAGCACTTCCACCAGATCGCCCGCTGCCAGGCTTTGCGCGACGAGTGGCATGCGCGCGAGCGCCAGCCCCTGGCCTGCCAGCGCCGCCTGCGCGATCTGCTGTGCGTAGTTGAGGTACAGCCAGCGCTGCGGCTGCAGGCCGCCCAGGCCGTTGGCCTCGAACCAGCGGCCCCAGGTGATCCAGTCGAAATAGGGCTGGCGGTGCGCGTCGCCCGCCTCGATGAGCGCGAAGCGCGCCACGTCGGCCGGCTGGCGCACGGGCGGCATGCTTTTGAGCAGCCAGGGGCTCGCGACCACGGCGAGCTGCTCGCCGAAGAGCCGCTCGGCCCCCGGAGCGGAGCCGCCGGGCGTGGCCCAGCGCAGAGCCAGATCGACGTCGGCGGTGTCCAGATCGACCACGCTGTCGCTGGTGTCGATGCGGATGTCGATGTCGGGGTGCGCGCACTGGAACTCCTCCATGCGCGGGATCAGCCACATCGAGGCGAAGCTCGCCCAGGTGGCGATGGCGACGCTGCGCCGCCCGGCCATCTGCCGCACCTGGCGCACGGCGGCGTCCAGCCGATCGAGCGCGGGCGCCACGGCGCGGTGCAGCTGCACGCCCGCGCCGGTCAGTTCCACGGCGCGCGTGTGGCGCAGGAACAGGGGCACGCCCACCTCGTCCTCCAGCGCCTGGATCTGGCGGCTCACGGCGGATTGCGTCAGGGCCAGTTCGTCGGCGGCGGCGCGGAAGTTCAGGTGCCGCGCGACGGCAAGAAACGCGCGCCAGTGCCCCACGGCGACGGGGCGGGTGCGCAGGTGAGAGGGGGAGGGCATGGCGGACATGCTAGCCGGATAATCCACGCTTTCGCCGCAAGCGCATCCATCTCCATCCCAATGACGCAACTCGACATCATCATCATGGCCGCGGGCAAGGGCACGCGCATGAAAAGCCGCATTCCCAAGGTATTGCAGCGCCTGGCCGGGCGGCCCCTGCTGCACCACGTGCTGGACCAGGCGGCCAGCCTGCAGGCGCGGCGCGTGGTGGTGGTGACGGGCCATGGCGCTACGGAAGTGGAAGCTGCCTGCGCAGGCGGGGCGGGCCTTAGGGCCGGTTTTGACCTGCAATGCGTGCGCCAGGAGCCGCAGCTGGGCACGGGCCATGCCGTGCAGCAGGCCGTGCCGCGGCTGGCGGGCGACGGCACGGTGGTCGTGCTCTCGGGCGACGTGCCGCTCACGCAGGCCGCCACGCTGCGCGCGCTGGTCGAGGCGTCGGGCGGCGAGCGCCTGGCGTTGCTCACCGTCGGCCTGCCCGACCCGTCCGGCTACGGGCGCATCGTGCGCGGCGCCGGCGGCACGGTGCTGCGCATCGTCGAGCACAAGGACGCGAGCGAGGCCGAGCGCGCCATCGGCGAGGTCTACAGCGGCATCATGGCCGTGCCCGCGCGCCTGCTCGCCGCCTGGCTGGCGCGCCTGACCAACGACAACGCCCAGGGCGAGTACTACCTCACCGACGTCGTCGCCATGGCCGTGGCCGACGGCGTGCCCGTGGTGGCGCACCGCATCACGGATGCGCTGCAAGTGGCCGGCGTGAACAGCCCGGTGCAGCTGGCCGAGCTCGAACGCGCGCACCAGCAGCGCCAGGCGCAGGCATTGATGGAACAGGGCGTGCGCCTGGCCGACCCGGCGCGCTTCGACCTGCGCGACGACGCGCGCGGCGGCAGGGCCCAGCTGGTCTGCGGGCAGGACGTGGAGATCGACGTGGGCTGCATCTTCACCGGCCGCGTGGAGATCGGCGAGGGCGCGCGCATCGGCGCCTACTGCCACATCGGCAACGCCGTCATCGGCGCGGGCGCGGTGATCCACCCCTTCACCCACATCGACGGAGAGAAGGCCGGCGCCAGCGTGGGCGAGGGCGCGCTCGTGGGCCCCTTCGCGCGCCTGCGCCCCGGCGCGCAGCTCGGGCGCGAGGTGCATGTGGGCAACTTCGTCGAGATCAAAAACTCCCAGCTGGCCGACGGCGCCAAGGCCAACCATCTGGCCTACCTGGGCGACGCCACGGTGGGCGAGCGCGTGAACTACGGCGCGGGCAGCATCACCGCCAACTACGACGGCGCCAACAAGCACCGCACCGTGATCGAGGCGGACGTGCACGTGGGCAGCAATTGCGTGCTGGTGGCGCCCGTCACGATCGGCGCGGGCGGCACGGTGGGCGGCGGCTCCACCATCACCAAGGACACGCCGCCGGGCGCCCTGAGCGTGGCGCGCGGCAAGCAGGTGAGTATCGCGGGCTGGAAGCGTCCGGCCAGGCAGGCCAAATGACGGCGGAAGGCGGCGCGACGCGCGGCGGCACCGCGCAGGACCGGCTGCAGGCCGAGCTGGATGAGGCACGCCGCCAGATGGCCGCCATGGCGGCCGCGCACGAAGCGTTTCTGCGCGGCGTGTCGCACGACCTGCGCGCGCCGCTGCGCCACGTGACCTCCTACGGCGCGCTGGTGCGCGAGCTGCTGCAAGAGCTGCCGGCCCAGTATCCCCAGGTGGAGGAGGCGCTGGGCTTCCTGGCCACCATGGATGCCTCCGCGCGCCGCATGGGGCTGATGATCGACGGCCTGCAGGCCATCGCGCGCGCCGGCCGCGTGCCGCTGCGGCTGCAGGCGGTGGACCTGGGCGCCGCCGTGCAGCAGGCGCGCGCGCTGCTGGGCGGCGCCGGCGACGGCGTGCAGTGGGACGTCGCGCCCGCCATGCCGGCCGTGCGGGCCGATGCCGAGCTGTTCGGCCAGCTGCTCGCCCAGCTGCTCGGCAATGCGCTCAAGTTCACGCGCGGCATGGCGCAGGCGCGCATCGCCGTGCACGCCGAGCCCGATGGGCAGGGCCGCGTGCGCATCACCGTGCAGGACAACGGCGCGGGCTTCGACGGCGCGCGCGCGCAGCAGCTGTTCGGCGTGTTCCAGCGCATGCACCGCGAGGCCGACTTCGAGGGCGTGGGCGCCGGCCTGGCGCTGTGCGCGGCGATAGCGCAGCGCCATGGCGCCACGATCACCGCGGCGGCCGCGCCCGGCGCGGGCTGCAGCATCCGGCTCGACTGGCCGGGCGCCGCGTAGTGCGCCCGGCGGATTCGTTCACACCTTCTCAGGGCATCAGGCCCAGCCGCGCCTCCAGCTGGTGCAGGCGCTGACGCAGGGCCGACACCTCTTCGATCAGGTCGGCTGTGAGCGCGGCCAGCTCGGGGTCGGCGTCGAAGGTCGATTCCAGCCGCGCCAGGCGGCGCGCGCGTACCACGGTGGCGCTGGTGAATTGCCAGTGGCCGCCCGCCTGTTCGCCGTGCAGCAGGCCGGCCTCCAGCCGTTCGATCACCCAGCCGGGCGCCATGCAGCACGAGCGCGCAAGGTCGTCCAGCGTGAGGCGGGCCTGTTCGTCGAGCAGCTCGGCCAGGGCGTTGTCGAGGAAGTTGGGCGTCGTGGCCATGTTCAGGCTCCTTGCGTGCCGTGCGCGGCGCGGGGCTGGAATTGCGGGAAGGCTTGGGCAAAGGCGCGGTAGGCCTGCTGCTGCGCCGGCGTGGCGGCGGCGGGCAGGCTCACGTGCAGCTCCAGGTACAGGTCGCCGGGCGTGGCGGCGGGTATGCCGCGCCCTTTCAGGCGCAGCTTGCGGCCGCTTTTCCAGTGCGGCGGCACGGTCACCTCCACGGTGTTGCCCCCGGGCGTCTGCACCTCGATGGCGCCGCCCAGCTCCGCCTCCCACGGGGCCACGGAGACGGACTGGTACACGTCGCGGTCTTCGGCGCGCCAGCGCGCATCGGGCTTGAAGCGCACCTCCAGGAACAGGTCGCCCGCCGGCGCGCCGCCCAGGCCCGGGCCGCCCTGGCCGGTCAGGCGGATCAGCTGGCCCTCGCGCACGCCCTTGGGGATGGTCACCTGCAGCTGGCGCTCTTCGTTGACGAGGTGGCCGCCTTCGTCCAGCCGCGCGCCGTGCAGCGTCAGCGTGCGCTGGGCGCCGTGGTAGGCGTCGCGCAGGTCCAGCTCGATGCTGGCGTGGTGGTCGCGTCCGCGCTGGCGGGGTTGCTCCGCGCCGCGGGCCTGGGCGCCGCCTCCGCGCTGGGCGCGCTGTGCCCGGGCCGCGTGGCCGAAGAGCTGCTCGAAGAAGTCGCTGAATTCGGCGCTGTCCATGCCTTCGGCGCCGGGGGCGCCGGTGAACTCGAAACCGGCGTCCCAGTTCGGTGGCGGGCGGAAGTCCTGGCCGGGGCGGTGCGGCGCCTCGCGGCCCAGGGAGTCGTAGGCCGCGCGCTTCTTGGGGTCCGACAGCACGGCGTTGGCCTCGTTCACCTCGGCCATGCGCGCGGCGGCGTCGGCCTCCTTGCTCACGTCCGGGTGGTACTTGCGCGCCAGCTTGCGGTAGGCCTTCTTGATGTCGGCGGCGCTGGCGTCGCGCTCCACGCCGAGGATTTTGTAGTAGTCCTTGAACTCCATGCGTCCTCCATGCTTGGCATCACCGTGCGAGAGTGGGGGCGATGGAGCGCAAGGTCAAGTACCGCACGATGCGGTGCTTTCATTTTCGTAGCTGTAGGCGCTTGTCAGGAAAGCGCTACAGGCAGTTTTGTCTCGAATTTTGCACGGTGCGTGGCGAAGAAGGCCTTGACGTTGCGCACGTTCGCATCCTGGGTGAACAGGCGCTGCGACAGCGCCAGGTAGCCGGGCATGTCGCGCGCATGGACGACGAGCACGAAGTCCGGCCCCGGCGATACGCGCCAGCATTGCTGCACCGCCGGGTCGGCCACGGCGCGGGCCTCGAACGCGGCGAGGTGCTCGGCGCCCTGGCGGTCCAGCGAGACCTCGACGATGGCCGTGAGTCCGTGGCCCTGCAGCGCGGCCAGCCTGTCGGGCTGCAGCAGGGCCACCTGGCGCTCTATCAGGCCCGACGCCTGCAGCCTGCGCACGCGGCGCAGGCAGGTGGGGGGCGAGACGTGCACGCGCTCGGCCAGGGCCTGGTTGCTCAGCGATGCATCGCTTTGCAGCAGGTCCAGCAGTTGCAGGTCGATGGCATCTGGCGTGAAATCGTATTCCATATGATTGCCATATTCGAATGAATATTGCATTCATTATCTTTGATGAAAGATTTCTACAAAAATATGGAAAACTAGGTCAGAAATTTCTTCCGGCGTTCCCTAGCATCACGCCCATTCATCGGCAGGAGTCTTTCATGTGCGGCATCGTCGGCGCGGTATCCACGCGCAACATCGTTCCCATCCTGGTACAGGGCCTGCAGCGGCTTGAATACCGCGGCTACGACTCCTGCGGCGTGGCCGTGCACGAGGCCAGCCTGGGCGGGCAGCCCGCGGGCGGCCTGCGGCGCGCACGCAGCACGGCGCGCGTGGCCGAGCTGCTGGCGCAGGTGGCCCACGACGGCCTGCAGGGCGCCACCGGCATCGCCCACACGCGCTGGGCCACGCATGGCGCGCCGGCGGTGCACAACGCCCACCCCCACTTCAGCCACGGCGCCGGCGAGGCGCCGGCCGATGCCGCGCGCGCCGGCCGCGTGGCCCTGGTGCACAACGGCATCATCGAGAACCACGAGGAGCTGCGCGCGCAGCTGCAGGCGCGCGGCTATGTGTTCTCCAGCCAGACCGACACCGAGGTCATCGCCCACCTGGTGGATAGCCTGTACGACGGTGACCTGTTCCAGGCCGTGCGCAGCGCCGCCGGGAAGCTACGCGGCGCATTCGCCATCGCGGTGATCCACAAGGACGAGCCGCACCGCGTGGTGGGCGCGCGTGCGGGCTCACCGCTGGTGCTGGGCGTGGGCGACGGCGAGAACTTCCTGGCCAGCGATGCCATGGCGCTGGCCGGCGTCACCGACCAGATCGTGTATCTGGAGGAGGGCGACCTGGTGGACCTGCAGCTGGGTCGCTACTGGATCACCGGGCCCGACGGCCAGCCGTTGCCTGCGGACAGCCGCCCCGTGCGCACCGTGCATGCGCACAGCGGCGCGGCCGAGCTTGGGCCCTACCGCCACTACATGCAAAAGGAGATCTTCGAGCAGCCGCGCGCCATCGCCGACACCCTGGAGGGGTTGCAGGGCATCGCCCCCGAGCTGTTCGACGGCGCGCCCCGGCACGGCCAGCCCGGCGCGGCGGCCTGGCGCGTGTTCAAGGAGATCGACTCCGTGCTCATCCTCGCCTGCGGCACCAGCTACTACAGCGGCTGCGCGGCCAAGTACTGGCTCGAATCCATCGCCGCCATCCCCACGCAGGTGGAGGTTGCCAGCGAATACCGCTACCGCACCAGCGTGCCCAACCCGCGCACGCTGGTGGTGACCATCAGCCAGTCGGGCGAGACGGCCGACACGTTGGCCGCGCTGCGCCACGCGCAGGGCCTGGGCATGCGGCATACGCTCACCGTCTGCAACGTGGCCACCAGCGCCATGGTGCGCGAGTGCCAGCTGGCCTACGTCACGCGCGCGGGCGTCGAGATCGGCGTGGCCTCCACCAAGGCCTTCACCACGCAGCTCGCGGGCCTGTTCCTGCTGACCCTGGCGCTGGCGCAGGCCAAGGGCCGCCTCTCCGAGGAAAGCGAGGAGCAATACCTCAAGGCCATGCGCCACCTGCCGGCGGCCCTGCAGGCCGTGCTGGCGCTGGAGCCGCAGGTCATCAGCTGGGCCGAGGACTTCGCGAAGATGGAGAACGCACTGTTCCTGGGCCGCGGCATCCATTACCCGATCGCGCTCGAAGGCGCGCTCAAGCTCAAGGAAATCAGCTACATCCATGCCGAGGCCTACCCCGCGGGCGAGCTCAAGCACGGCCCGCTGGCGCTCGTCACCAGCAGCATGCCCGTGGTCACAGTGGCGCCCAACGACGAGCTGCTGGAAAAGCTCAAGAGCAACATGCAGGAAGTGCGCGCGCGCGGCGGCGTGCTGTACGTGCTGGCTGACGCCCGCACCAACATCGAGAGCAGCGAAGGCGTGCATGTGATCCGCATGCCCGAGCACTACGGCCTGCTGTCGCCGCTGCTGCACGTCGTGCCCCTGCAGCTGCTGGCCTACCACACGGCCTGCGCGCGCGGCACCGACGTGGACAAGCCGCGCAACCTGGCCAAGAGCGTGACGGTGGAGTGACCGGCACGCTCCGGGGCGGCGGCTTGATCGTAAAAATAAACTCTGTAATGTAAAAATTAACTCTGTAAATTTTGCATGGAGTTCAGTCGCTGGGGGAGTTTTTCGTTTGAAGGAAAGTCCCCGTTGGCAAGGTGTCAACTACTCCTGAACGCGCCTGCACTGAAATTTGCTTCTCTGAAAAGTGATGTTTCGTCGCAATTAGTCAGTTGACCGTTTCAGGCTGGCAGCCGTCATTCACACGTCAGTCCATGAACGACTGCATCACTCGACAACGGACGCTGGACGCCTTCATCAACGTGACACGACTGTCATGGTCACTTGTCGACAGCAGCGCCACGAAGGCGCATCTTCATGAACCATCCGAGAGACTCGTGCGCACCATGCGCTATAGCTGAAATAGCCCTCTGAAAGCGCGCATCGAAGCACCCTTTGACTCGCATCCGGTTCCAATCTGCGAGAGCATGGACAATTACCAAGCGTGCGAGAAAAAGGGGGCGAAATGAGCGTGGCGAGCGTGATCTCAACGGGGGGAGCTGGGGGCGACTTCGAACGACGGGTTGGCGCCTATTTTCTGGGTCTGCTGCTCACGAAGTCGTTCATGCCTGTTGATTTCCACGCAAAGCTGACCCACCATTTCCATCGAATCTTGACCCACCCTGGTTCGTGAGCTTCACGCTCACGTTGTGGATAAGTTCTTGGTCGCCTTCTCCTTCTTGGTGGTCTGTGGTGGTTGCTGTGCGGAGCTATTCTTGAACCGGTAGCTGTCATTGCCGGTCTCAAGAATATGGCAGTGATGCGTGAGCCGGTCCAGCAGCGCCGTGGTCATCTTGGCATCTCCGAACACATTGGCCCACTCGCTAAAGCTCAGGTTGGTGGTGATCACGACGCTCGTGCGCTCGTACAGCTTGGACAGCAGGTGGAACAGCAAGGCTCCTCCTGACGTGCTGAATGGCAGGTAGCCCAGTTCATCCAGGATCACCAGATCGGCATAGGCTAGGCGGTGCGCGATCTGCCCCGGCTTGCCCTGGGCCTTCTCCTCTTCCAGTGCATTGACCAGCTCCACCGTGGAGAAGAACCGCACCCTGCGGTGATGGTGCTCAATGGCTTGCACCCCGAGGGCTGTGGCGATGTGGGTCTTGCCCGTACCCGGTCCACCCACCAGCACCACGTTGTTGGCGTTCTCCAAGAATTCGCAGCGGTGCAACTGGCGTACCAATGCCTCGTTCACCTCGCTGTGGCTGAAGTCAAACCCAGCCAGGTCCCGGTACGCAGGGAACCTGGCCACCTTGAGTTGGTAGGCCACAGAGCGCACCTCCCGCTCGGCGGTCTCGGCCTTGAGCAGTTGGGACAGGATGGGCTGCGCTGCGTCGAAGGCCGGCGCACCTTGCTCAGCCAGTTCCGCAACCGCCTGGGCCATGCCGTGCATCTTGAGCTCGCGCAGCATGATCACGATGGAAGCGATGGCAGGGTCATGACGCATAGCGCACCTCCCTCAATTGGTCATAGCGCAGCACGTTGGCCTGGGGTTCCACAGACAGCTTGAGGGCCTGGGGCGAGGTGACCGGTGCTGGGGCGGGCTTACCGTCCAGCAGGCGGTGCAGCACGTTCAGGATGTGGGTCTTGCTGGCAGCCCCTGACTCCAGTGCCAACTCCACTGCAGCGAGCACAGCTTGTTCATCGTGGTGCAGCACCAGAGCCAGAACCTCCACCATCTCTCGGTCGCCGCCTGGCTGCTTCAAGAGGGCGGCCTGCAGGCGCTTGAAGGCTGCTGGCAGTTCCAGGAATGGAGCACCATTGCGCAAGGCCCCGGGCTTGCGCTGCAGCACTGCCAGGTAGTGGCGCCAGTCGTACACGGTCTGTCCCGCACCATGGTGGTTACGCTCGATCAGGCGCTGATGCTCGCACACGATCTGGCCTTCGGCGGCGACCACCAGGCGATCGGCGTAGACCCGCAGGCTCACCGGCCGATTGGCATAAGGCGCCGGCACGCTGTAGCGGTTGCGCTCGAAGTGGACGAGGCAGGTGGGTGAGACGCGTTTGGTGTGCTCCACAAAGCCATCGAAGGGCCGGGGCATTGGCATCAAGTCGTTCTTCTCCTCGGTCCAGATGTCCGCGACGGTGCCCGGCAGCTTGCCGTGCTCGATCTCGTGCCACAGCGCCACGCAGCGCTCTTCAAGCCATGCATTGAGATCGGGCAGGCTTGGGAATGGCGGCACTACCTGCCACAGGCGATGGCGGGCATCGCGCACGTTCTTCTCCACCTGGCCCTTCTCCCAGCCCGAAGCAGGATTGCAGAACTCGGCCTCGAACAGGAAGTGGCTGACCATGGCCGCAAAGCGCGCATTGACGTCGCGCTCCTTGCCACGGCGCACCCGGTCTACGGCGGTGCGCATGTTGTCGTAGATGCCACGGCGGGGCACACCGCCCAGGACTGCGAATGCATGGTTGTGGGCATCGAACAGCATCTCGTGCGTTTGCAGCGGATAGGCGCGCAGGTAGAACGCTCGGCTGTGGCTGAGCTTGAAGTGGGCTACCTGCAGCTTGGTGCGCACGCCGGCGAGAACAGCCCAGTCCTCGCTCCAGTCGAACTGGAAGGCCTCACCCGGACCGAAGGCCAGGGGAACGAAGGTGCCGCGGCCAGTGGTCTGCTGGGCCACAAGGCGCTGCTCGTGCCAGAGGCGGGCAAAGGCCGCTACGCGGTTGTAGGAGCCGCCATAACCGAGCGCCTGCAGATCCACGTACATCTGCTTGACGGTGCGGCGCTGCTTGCGGGATCGGCCAGCTTCCGTCTTGAGCCAGCCAGCGAGCTTCAAGGCGAAGGGATCGAGCTTGGATGGACTGACCCGCTTGGCATAGTGCGGCTCGGCCTCGCCTACGCGCAGGTACTTGCGGATGGTGTTGCGCGAGAGGCCCGTGCGGCGGGCTATCTCCCGGATGGACAGCTGCTCTCGCAGGGCCCAGCGCCTGATGACACTCAGTGTTGCCACGTCTATCACTCCTGGTCTCCTGCTGCTCAGCAAAGCAGCAGGTTAGGGTTAGTACGTGGGTCAGGTTTGGATGGAAATCCCGGGGGTTAGTGGGTCACTTCTGCGTGGAAATCAACATCTCGTCTTCCAGCAGGCTCTTCTGATCGGCGCTGTGCCGCTCGGATTGGGCGGCGAACTTCAGCCGCTTGAGCAGCGCGCACTCATAGGTGAGCTTCTCGTTGAGCGCGCGCTGGTGACGCAGTTCGGCCAGCAGGCGCTGGGTCACTTCGCGCAGTTGCTCTGCGTCCAGTTCGCTCAGGGCTTGCTCGTCGATCACCATGGCTGGCAGTGTGCCCGCTCACCCTGGGTCCAGCCATTGACGCATCTCCCGATTGCCACGGCCACGCCCTTGCGCCGACGATTCAGACCACGCTGATGGCACCTTGCGAGCCCACACGCTGCCAGGGCAGGCCCAGCACCAGGGCGTTGAGCTGGGCGTGTTCCAACGCCACGTTCGGACTGCCCGCAGGTGCCCAGACAAACTTGCCCTGGTGCAGCCGGCGCGCGGCCAGCCACAGCCCCACACCGTCATGTACCAGGACCTTCAGGCGATTGGCTCTCTGGTTGGCGAAGACGTAGGCATGGTGCGGGTGGGCCGCGCCGAAGGTGGCGATCACCCGCGCCAGGGCCGTGTCCGTGCCCGCGCGCATGTCCAGCGGGGTGGTGGCCAGCCAGGCCTCATCGATACGGATCACCGCAACAACTCCCGCAGCATCTGGGCGCACTCGGCGGCGCCAGACAAGGGCCAGTGCACGGTCACGGACATGCCGGGGCGCTGGCATTCGATGCGGATGCCGTCCGCTGGCGTTGGCAAGGACGCGGATGGCAGCTCACCAGCAGACGCCGGCGGTACTGCGCTCAGGTCGATGGGGATAAAGGCCGGGGGTGGGGAAGCAACGACTGCAGTGCTGACGCCAGCTTCAAGACGGTGAAATCCCTGCGCCCATTCCTTGAGCCAGCGGTGTAGCACGTTGGCGTTCATGCCATGTTGCAGGGCCACCGCCGCGACCGATGCGCCTGGCTGTCGGCAGGCAGCCACCAGCTCGGCCTTGAATTGCGGGGTGTAGGTGCGGTGCGTGCGCCGCTGCGCATAGCGCGGGGTCTGAGGGTCTTTGAGCATCGTGTCCACGCCAATGTTGCGTGCACACGATCTTGCTCAGCCTTACCACCTCATTCAAGATGGGTTCGCCAGCCGCATACGGCGAACAAGCTGGCGCGCATTTGCTACGCCACGCTGCGCGACCACGCACCGTTTGACGAGGCGGCGCGGTTGTGCAAAAAGACCCACCGCCAAAGCTATGTCATGCCAGCCTGAGACACACGCCACGGCCAGTTTCCTTCACCACTTGCGAAGGGTTTGATCGACCATCATGGCCAATCGGGTTCCTCCCACACCGCACTACGCCGATAACTCTTCCGGCAGCTTGCCTGCCGCTTGCAACGTGTGGCGACGCGGTGACGCAGATTCCATGTCGGCACGGACCAGAAAAGAGTCCACTACAGATGCCGGATATACGACTGCAGGTTTTTTACCCCTTGGTCCCCAATCGGTCAGGCTCTTGCTGTTGTGGGGGAGTCCATATAGGAATGGTTACCCGCACAAGCCCTTCCCAGATGTCGCCGGTTTGGGTCTAACTCCACCATATACAGCCCGCGCGAACCCAGACCGCGCCATACATGAAAGAGCGGGGGGCTCGGAAGTCCGGTTGATGCTGTCGGGAAGGTGCCCGACGGATTTTCTTTGTTGGAGCGTTCTGGGAGTCGTCGATTAAGCGATTTTCGACGGACTTTCCAGAACAGACCAGTAGACGACGAATCAACGAGTTATGAGCGGAAGTTCCGACGGACTTTATTTGTTGCGGTCACGGCGCTTACTTGCTCATTTTGTCCTTGGACATGCCGCCCTTGCCCATTTGATCCATGGAGGACTTGCCGTCCTTGGTCATTGCGCCCTTGCTCATGCCCATGGCGTCCTTGTGGCTGGCGCTCTTGTCCATGGAGGATTTCTCCATGCCCATCTGGCCCTTGCCCATGGAGTCCTTGGATGTCGAGTCGGCCGCGAAAACCGAGGTGGCGCCCAGTGCGAGGCACATGGAGAGCGTGGCGGTGGTGAATGCGTTTTTCATGATGATGCTCCTTGGTTGAGGCTGAAAAAGGCGGCATGCGCCGCAGGGGGAATCGAAAGGTGGATGCGCTCGTTCAGCTGCCGCCGAACCAGTTGTAGCCCTGGTCCTCCCAGTAGCCGCGGTTGAAGGTGTTGCTCACGAAGATGGCCCGTATGTGCTTGGGGTTCTTGTAGCCAAGCTTGGTGGGCATGCGCAGCTTCATCGGAAAGCCGTACTTGGGCGGCAGCGGCTGCCCGTCCCAATCGAGTGCGAGCAGCGTCTGCGGGTGCAGGGCGGTCGCCATGTCGATGCTGGTGTAGTAGCCGTCGGCACATTCGAAGCCCACGTAGCGCGCGCCGAGGTCCGCTCCGACGGCGCGCAGAAAATCGCCGAAGCGCGGCCCGCCCCACTTGCCGATGGCGCTCCAGCCCTCCACGCAGATGTGGCGCGTAACCTGCGTGTACTGTGGCAGCGCGCGCAACTCATGCAGCCGCCAGCGGCGCTTGTCGGCCACGAGGCCGGTGACCTCCAACTGGAAGCCGTCACCGTCGACCTGCGGTACCTCGCCCTCGCCATAGAAGGCATTGAACGGGAAGGGCCGGGTAATCATCGAGTCGAGGTAGGTGGGCGCAAGGTGCGAGGGATCGAACAGCCAGCCCTGTACCCGGTCGTTGAAACGCGAGATGCGCATCAGTGCCGCCTCGGCCGTGGCGTTGTCGTCGATGCTGCAGCCGCTGAGCAGGCCCAGGCCGCCAAGCGTGAGCCCGCGCGTCAGAAACTGCCGGCGCGAGGCTTGCGGCAGCTGCCTGGCGAGCAGCTTGCGTGCATCGGCCACCACGGCTTCGGCGTTGTCCCTGTGCCAGATGGAGGTAGGGGGGCTCATGGCGTGGCCTCCTTGGCGGTCGTCCGGCGGAGCGTGGACCGGCCCAGCAGCATCGCGAGCAGCGAGCGCGGCACCAGTACGACCATGACGAGGTGCACGGAGGCGAAGCCGACTATGGCGGCCATGCCGTAGAAATGGATGTGTCTGGCCGTGTCGTAGCCGCCCAGGAGTTCGCGCAGCAACGGGAACTGCACCGATTTCCAGACGACGAGGCCGCTGAGCACCAGCACGACGAGGTCCGCAATGGCGAACAGATACGCAGCGCGCTGCACCTGGTTGTAGCGGCCCATGTCCCCATGCGACAGGCGCGCCGTCAGCGCGAGCCAGGCATCGCGGAGAATGCCGCGCGCCGTGACGGGAAGCAGGCGGCGCGCGAACCTGCCGGTCGCCAGATTGAGCAGCAGGTAGGCGAGCCCGTTGAGCACGAACAGCCACATGCCGGCGAAATGCCACTGAAGCGCGCCGCCGAGCCAGCCGCCCAGCGTGATGCCCGCAGGAAAAACGAAATCGAAGATGGGCGAGGCGTTGTAGATGCGCCAGCCGCTCGTCACCATGACCAACACGGCCACGGCATTGAGCCAGTGGGTGACGCGCAGCCAGAGCGGTTGCAGTGGCTTGCTGTGTTTCGACGGTTGCGGCGTGGGCGACGACATGGGGGCATTGTTCGGCGCGCCCGGTCTCGAAATCCTCACCGAAAGTTCAAAAAATCGTGATCTTTCGGCGCGGGCCGCTGCGGGAGAATGCGCCGATGGACACCCCCAAACGCATCCTGATCGTCGAAGACGATGACAGCATCGCCGAGCTGCTGCGCATGCATCTGAGCGACGAAGGCTACGACGTCGAGCGCGTGGCCGATGGCAGGCTGGGCCTTGCCGCCGTGGAGCGTGGAGGCTGGCATGCGCTGGTGCTCGACCTGATGCTGCCCGGGGTGGATGGCCTGGAGATCTGCAGGCGGGCGCGGGCCATGACTTACTACGTTCCCATCATCATCACCAGCGCCCGTTCGAGCGAGGTGCATCGCATCCTGGGGCTGGAGCTGGGGGCCGACGACTACCTGGCCAAGCCGTTCTCCGTCATGGAGCTCGTCGCGCGGGTGCGCGCGCTCCTGCGGCGCAGCGAGGCGCTCGCGCGTAATGCCAAGCTCGAGGCCGGCGTGCTCTCGCTGGGGGGCCTGAGCATCGACCCGATCGCGCGCGAGGCCCGGGTGGACGGCCAGTCCGTCGAACTTACGCCGCGCGAGTTCGACCTGCTGTATTTCTTTGCCCGCCAGCCGGGCAAGGTGTTCTCGCGGCTCGATCTACTCAACCAGGTCTGGGGCTATCGGCATGACGGCTATGAGCACACGGTGAATACGCACATCAACCGGCTGCGGATCAAGATCGAAAGGAACCCGGCCGACCCCAAGCGCATCCTCACCGTCTGGGGTCGCGGCTACAAACTCGCGGAGGATGCCCTGTGACGGTGCAGAGTCTCTCGCTTTCGCAGCGCCTGTCCGCTGTGTTCGTGCTGCTGCTGCTGGCCTGCTGCGCCGCCTCGGTGGTGCTGCAGATGCGGGGCAGCGAAAGGCACGAACAGGAAGTCATTCAGCGGCTTTCGCTGGATCTGGCGCCGCAAATCGCACGCTACCCCGAACTGATGGAGCCACGGGGCTTCAACCCTTCGGCCGTGAGCGGGCTGTTCGACAAACTCATGGCAGTGAATCCGAGCGTCGAGGTGTACCTGCTCGATGCGGGAGGTCGCATCCAGTCCTATTCGGCCCCGGAGGGCGCGGTCAAGCGTCTGCAGGTGGATCTGGCGCCCGTGCGCCGGTTGCTGGGCGGCGGCGCACTGCCGATCTTCGGGGACGACCCGCGCAGTCCCGATGGGCGGAAGGTCTTCAGCGCGGCGCCGTTGAAAGCTGCGGGCCGCGATGCGGGCTACGTCTACGTGATTCTTCAAGGAGAGAGCCGCGAATCGCTGGCCGCGCGCGTGAATGCCGGCAGTGCGGCGAACGCCATACTGTGGTCCATGACGCTGGTCGCGCTGCTCGGCCTGATGGCGGGGCTTGCGGCGTTTCGCCTCATCACGCGCCCGCTGCGTACACTGACCGAAGCCGTGCGCGGCCTGGAAACGCATGGCATGTCCTGGCTGCCGCAAGCCAGGCCACTGCTGAAGCAGGCCGCCCGCAGCGGCGGAGAGATTGCGTTGCTCGGCCAGAGCTTCGAGCGGCTTGCGCAACGCACGCAAGAGCAATGGCAGGCCCTTCGCAACCAGGACCAGCAGCGGCGCGAGCTCTTTGCCAACCTCTCGCATGATTTGCGCACGCCGCTCACCTCGTTGCATGGCTATCTGGAGACCTTGCGCATGAAGTCCGAGGTGCTGGAGCCGCAGGAGCAGCGCCGCTATCTCGACATCGCACTGGAGCAAAGCCGCAAGGTCGGCCGCCTGGCGCAGGAAATGTTCGAACTTGCGCGGCTGGAATACGGCGTGGTCAAGCCGGAGATGGAGCAGTTCTTCCTCGCCGACCTGCTGCAGGACGTATTCCAGAAATTCGAACTTGCCGCGGAGGCCAAGCATCAGCGCCTGGTGGCGGACATCGCGCCGGGGTTGCCCCCCATCACGGCCGATCTCGCAATGATGGAGCGCGTGCTGATGAACCTGATCGACAACGCGGTGCGCGTCGCGCCTGAAGGCGGCGAGATCACCGTGGAACTACAGCCGCATGCGCAGGGTGGCATCGAGGTCACAGTGCGGGATACCGGCCCAGGCATTTCTGCTGCATTGCAGGAACACCTGTTCGAACGCCCCGCATTCACAGGCTACGCGGCCGCGCAAGGCGCTCGCTCGGGTGGCTTTGGGCTCATGATCGTGCATCGCATCCTGCAGCTGCATGAAAGCACGATCCGGCTGATGTCTCAGCCGGGAGCCGGAGCGGTGTTCCGGTTCGTGCTCCGGTGAAATCGCAGGCGTGCGTATCAACGTACCTTTTTCAGCTTGATCAGACTGGCAGTGTCGTTGGCCCATACCGCCACGGCTGCGCCGGTTGCGCTCTTGGGCAGCTCTGCATCGGTCTTGGGCGCCACCAGCGGCATCTTGCCGGGATCCTCCCAGATCCACACGTTGCAGGCCTTGCCGGGCTCGCAGGCTGCCTTGGCGGCTTCCACCCATGCCGTTTCGGAGAGGTTTTCCTTGCAGTGCATCAACACCACCGAGTCGCTGCGGGCTTTCACCGTGCAGCCGTTTTGCGCCGCATGCGTCACCGAGGGCGCCGCCATCGCAAGCGTCGAGGTCACCAGGGCCAATGATTTCAGGGTGGGATGCATGGCTTGCTTTCTGAAGGGGTGAGTGGAATTTGCAATCGCATTGCGCGTGCGACTGCCCAACCGCTTTCATTGTCCACGGCCTGGTGCCAAAGGCAAAAGGAAAAGCGAGGAGTGCCACGCTGTGTGGCGCTCCTCGCCTGGGCAGCCTATGGGCTATGGCTGGTCTTGACGGACGTCAGGCAGACCGGCTGCGACGCGTAATGCCCAAGCCAACCAAACCGAGCGCCATGAGCATCAAGATGCCGGGCTCCGGCACTTGTCCTGTGGATGCCTGGACCTTGTTGTGGATGGCAGTGGGGAAGTCGTTGAAACTATTCACTGCCAGAACCCAGGGGTTGGAAGTCATGGGGTTGGGTGGTGACGATCCGTCAGGCAAGAAGGTGCCGCAATTGTTGCAGGGCCCATTGACAGGTGAAAACACCAAGCTCCTCAGAGCAGACACGTCAAAGCTACCGATGGCTTCGGCGGTGAGCGCGTCGATACCTGCGGCCCTTGCGGCAATGGCGGCATTGATGGCTGCCTGATTCGGATTGTTGCCAGGAATATTGGGCTCGCCATCGGTGGCGATGTTAATCATCGAATTGAGTCCGGTGCTGAAGTTGCTGGACCCTGTCATCAAACTGGAGATGGCGGCGATGCCGGCTGCAGTGGCCGTCAAGCCAGCCGAATACGCCATGCTGTTCACTGCCGCGATGATGCCCGGCAGTGAGGCGGCGGTCACGACGGTGGGGGACACCACGGTAGTCGTGCCAGACGAGAAGGTGACCACCGTCACCTCGATCGAACCATCTGTAGGCAGGGCCGCCAATGCTGCGGCATAGCCATTCCTCATCGTTTGGAAGTTGGATGACCCGATGCTCCCCGAAGCGTCGACCAAGAAGCCAAGTTGGGTCGTGACGGGCGCCGCGTAGGTCGCCAGCGAAGCGGTAGCTAGCGCTAATGCGCTGCCGATGTGCCGCAGGAATTTCGAAAGAGTGAGCATTTGAAGGACTCCTTGGGGGCAGGTGGATCGGTGGCTTGAACCGCTGGAGCGGTCGGTTTTAAATAGCAAGATGCGCGCCATGAAAAATTTTCTTTTAAAAACATGGTGTTATGGGCGGTTCACTTTTTCTTGGCAACGCTCTGTAAAACTTTCCGACGCCAGGGCTGAGTTCCTCATCGCTTAGTGCCTGATCAAGGGGCAGCGCTTTAAGTGCCTATTGCGCCGCAGCATGGCCTTTGCGATAGTTCAATGCGCTTGGCCGGGGGATCGTCGGGCTGGCGTGCCGGGCGCGGCCCCGCTAGGATGCATCGGGGGACCTTTGATGGAGACTCGCAGCCCCTGAGGCCCCATGCTGGTGGGGTGGCGTCGGATAGGTTTTTGTGTTTGGTCAAACGGAGTGCGTGCCGACCATGTTGATTCAGCCGGTGGTTTTGTCGGGCGGCTCGGGCACACGCCTGTGGCCCCTGTCGCGAGAGAAATATCCCAAGCAGCTACTGGCGCTGATGGGCGAGGACTCCCTTCTGCAGGCAACACTGCGGCGGTTCAACGGGGTGAGCGGAGCAGACAGCGCGCCGCCGCTGGTGGTGTGCAACGATGAGTACCGCTTCGTGGTTGCGGAGCAATTGCGTCTGATCGGCAGGCTCGGGCGTATCGTTCTGGAGCCTGTGGGGCGCAATACCGCGCCGGCATTGACGCTTGCCGCGCTGGCTGCGCAGTCTGGCGGGGAAGACCCGGTGCTGCTGATCATGCCGGCCGATCACGTCGTAACCCAGCTCGCGGCATTCCAAGAGGGCGTGCGCCATGCCGCGCGACTGGCACAGGACGGCGCCATCGTCACTTTCGGCATCACCCCTGACCGGCCCGAAACCGGTTACGGATACATCCAGGCCGGTGCTGCGGTCGATGAGGATGGAGCGCGCGCCATTGCGCGCTTCGTTGAAAAGCCCGATCGCGCCACGGCGGAGGGTTATTTGCAGGCGGGCGACTATCTCTGGAACAGTGGTTTGTTCGTGCTGCGGGCCTCCGTCTGGCTCAAGGCATTGGCGCTGTGCCGGCCCGATATTCTGGAAGCATGCGAAGCCGCGTGGAAAGGCGGTGCGTCCGACTTGTCGTTTTGGCGTGTGAATGCGGAGGCGTTTGCCGCCTGCCCGAGCGACTCCATCGACTACGCCGTGATGGAGCGTCTGGCTGGTGCGCAATCGGTGGCAGGGCTGCCGCGCGGCGTGGTGCTGCCGTTGTCTGCAGGATGGTCCGATGTGGGGGCTTGGGACGCGCTCTGGCAGATCTTGCCCAAGGACGCCGATGGCAACGTGGTGCAGGGCAGAACCCTCATGCAGGACAGCAGTAATACCTTGGCGCTGTCCTCGGGGCGCTTGCTGGCTTGCGTCGGCGTTCAAGGGCTGGTTGTCGTGGAAACCCCCGACGCGGTCTTGGTGGCAGATCAACGGCACACCCAGGATGTGAAAAAGATCGTTGATCGCCTGAAACGCGATGGCGGTACGGAGGGGGTACTGCACCGCAAGGTTTACCGCCCCTGGGGCTGGTACGACGGGGTCGATGGCGGAGAGCGCTTCCAGGTCAAGCGCATCATGGTCAAGCCTGGAGGCAAGCTGTCGCTGCAGATGCACCATCACCGCGCAGAGCACTGGGTCGTAGTGCGCGGCACCGCCCGCGTGACCAAGGGCGAGGAGGTCTTTTTGTTGACGGAGAACCAGTCGACCTACATCCCCCTGGGCGTGACGCACCGCCTAGAGAACCCTGGTCATGTCGACCTAGAGATGATCGAGGTGCAGTCCGGTTCGTATCTGGGCGAGGACGATATCGTGCGATTCGAAGACTATTACGGGAGGTGAATACATGCTTTCCGTCTATCATGTGGACAGCCTGATAGCCGTTGCATTGTGGTGTGCCTTAGTGTGGGTCATTGGATCAGAAGCTGGCTGCTACGTAAAACAGTGTGAAACGTAGCGAAATGCAGAAGTCAGATATGTGTTTACGTGCGACAGTCATCCACAGTATGCTGTAGTAACATTTGGTTAAATCGGGCTCTATAAACCTTTGTATTGGAGTTGCGCCATGCACAAAAACGTTTCGAGGCTCCTTGGTTCAATGGTTCGTGTCCTGGCAATGGCCGGTGTCGCCGTGGCAATGGTGGGTTGCGGTGCCATGAGAGGTGGGGACTACCCGGCCGCACCCGCCCAGGCGGCCACTCCGGATTACAACTACGTCGTGGGGCCTGGCGATACGCTGAACATCATCGTCTGGCGCAATCCTGAACTGTCGCAGGTCGTTCCCGTGCGCCCAGATGGTCAGGTGTCCACACCACTAATCGATGGGCTTGTAGCGCAAGGCAAAACCTCCGCCCAGATTGCCCGGGATGTGGAAAAGGAACTGGGCAAGTACGTGCGGGATCCGGTCGTTACCGTGATCGTGACTAATTTCGTTGGACCGTATAGCGAACAGATCCGCGTGGTAGGTGAGGCAGCCAAGCCGCAGTTCTTGCCCTACAAGCAAAAAATGACGGTTCTGGATGTCATGATCGCAGCTGGCGGGTTGACCGATTTTGCCGATGGCAACCGTGCCACGCTGGTGCGCTCGGCCGAGGGCAACAAACGCTATAAGGTGCGCCTCGATGATCTGATCAAGCGTGGAGATATCGGCGCCAACGTGGACGTGCTTCCCGGAGACATTCTCATCATCCCCCAAGGGTGGTTCTGACCCGGCTTGTCGGCTGGGTGCAGCGTGCGTTTGTTAGGGGGATGGAATGGATGAGCTTCTAGGTCAGATCACTACCGCTGCGCGTGGTATGTGGATCTATCGCCGGGTGGCGATGCTGACCACTTGGCTGGTGGGGGCCATCGGCGTCGGTGTGGTGCTCTTGATGCCTGATTACTATCAGGCATCGGCGCGCGTGTTCGTAGATACACAGTCCATCCTGAGGCCGCTCATGACCGGCATTGCCGTGCAGCCGAATATCGAGCAGCAGGTATCCATGCTCAGTCGTACGCTGATCAATCGTCCCACGGTGGAACGGCTGGTCCGTATTGCGGATCTTGATTTGGGTTCGCAATCCAAGGCATCGACAGATGCAGTGGTTGATTCTGTAACAAAATCCATCAGCATCCAGTCCACCGGGCGCGACAACCTCTATACGCTGTCCTATCGCAATCCAAGCCCTGAAAAGGCGCAACGGGTTGTACAGGCCCTGCTGACCATCTTTGTCGAATCAAGCCTGGGCGCTGCGCGCCAGGATTCGGATAGCGCACGTCGCTTTCTGGACGAGCAGATCAAGAGTTACGAGGCCAAGTTGACGGAGGCGGAAGGGCGTCTCAAGGCATTCAAACTGCGCAACATCGAGATGCAATCCCAGAGCGGCCTCGATTCTGCCGGGCGGGCTGCTGAAATTGACAATCAGCTGAGTCAGGCCAGGCTTGATTTGCGTGAAGCTGAAAGTGCGCGGGTGGCGGCAGGTCGCCAACTGGAGATACTGCGCTCGCAAGCGGCCAAGTCTCCGGTCGCCTCTGCGCCCGACGTGCAAACGCCCGAGCTTGACGCGCGTATCTATGCGCAAAAGCGCAATCTGGATACGCTGCTGCAGCGTTACACCGACGAACATCCTGACGTCGTCAGGACGCGTTTCTTGATTGCGGATCTCGAAGCACAGAAGCGTCGTGAAGTAGAGGCCTTGCGCCGCAAAGCGCAGGAGGGGCACGCCGCACCTGCTGTTGAGACCAATCCGGCGATTTTGGAGCTCAGTCGCATTTATTCTGCAGCAGAGGTGCAGGTGGCGTCGCTGAGGGCGCGTGTGGTCGAATACGAATCGCGCTCTCGCCGTATTCATGAGCAACTCAAAGTTGCCCCACAGTTGGAGGCGGAGTTGGCGCAGCTCAACCGTGATTACCAAGTCAATCAGAAAAATTATGCTGATTTGGTTGCGCGTCGTGAATCGGCCCTGATGTCGGGGAAATTGGAAAACACATCCAACGTGGCCGAATTCCGAGTCATCGACCCCCCTCGTGTCGCCCCCAAACCAGTCGCTCCGAATCGGCTGCTGTTAATGCCAATTTCGCTCTTGGTTGCCATTGGCGCAGGGCTGGGCATGGCATTTGTGATGAGCCAGGTCAGGCCCGTATTCTTTGATGGCGCCACCCTGCGGCAGGTGACGCAGTTGCCATTGCTGGGCGTAGTTGGGCAGATTGCCAGCGACGAGTCGCGGCGACGTGAATCGCGTAGCTTGATGCGTTTCATCATGGCATGTGTTGCATTCCTGTTGCTTTATGCGGGCGGCATGGCGGCGCTGTCCATTCATTCTGGCGTTCTGGGGTAACAGCGATCATGACCAGCTCTATTGAAAAGGCGGCTCAACGGCTGGAGCAATTGCGCAAGGCGGGTGTGTCGCTGGCTGGCGACAAAGGACGGCCAACCGAAGCCGCAGTGCAGGAATCTGCGTATCTGCCTGAGCATGCGGCGCATTTTGCGGGAATGGATTCGGTCGAGGCTCAAGCAGCAGCACACTCGAAACCGGGCACGAAAACTGTGCAAATCGACCTGACGGCGCTGGGGGCCAGTGGCTTTGTGACGCCCAATGCGCCACGCTCGGTCACCACTGAGCAGTATCGCGTCATCAAACGGCCGCTCCTTGAGAATGCAACAGGTAAAGGTGCTTCCCTGGTGGCGCATGGCAATTTGATCATGGTCACCAGCGCCCTGCCGGGTGAAGGAAAAAGTTTCACAGCCATTAATTTGGCTATGAGTCTGGCGATGGAACTCGATCACACGGTCATGCTTGTAGATGCCGATGTGACATGCCCCTCGGTCATGACCAAGTTAGGCCTGCCTCCCGCCGCAGGTTTGCTGGATGTGTTGCAGGACGACAAGATCAAATTGTCTGATGTGCTTTTGCGCACCAATGTGGATAAGCTCACACTGCTGCCCGCAGGGTTGCCCCATCCACGCGCGACGGAGCTGTTGGCCAGCGATGCCATGACTTCTTTGCTAGATGAGATGGGAAAGCGCTACAGCGACCGAATCATCATCTTCGACTCACCGCCGTTACTGCTGACCACGGAGGCCCGGGTACTGGCCGGTCATATGGGGCAGGTTGTGATCGTGGTTCAGGCAGAAAAAACGCTCCAATCACAAGTCGAGCACGCGTTGTCTACCATCGAGTCGTGCCCCATCAAACTTATGGTGCTCAACCAGGTGCGTAGCAGTGGTCTGGGCGCTTATGGCTACGGCTATGGTTATGGCCACGGACGGATGGTGGGAGAGCGTGGGCCGGCCACTGCTGTGGCATGAGATGAAAGAGAGAAGAGAGGGCGTCTGTATGCACCTGCAGTACTGTCGTATAGCAAGTACTCACGTTGCTGGCCGGGCTGTGTGGGCGCTGGCGGCAGCATCGGCACTCTCACCTGGCATTGCCTTGGCGCAGGTGCCTGATGTTTCCACGGCGGAGCCGCCTGGCTTTGCCCCCGTACAGTCACCCGTTGTTCCCACGGAACCGACGGACGCCATAGTAAAGCGGCGAGACAATGCCCCGGCTGACTCGCGTCAATCAGGGGTGTGGCTGGAACCACGCATCACGGTGCAGCATACGGTCACCAACAATGCACGGCTTGATGCGACGCATATCAGTGACCAAGTGACTGAGGTAAATCCAGGATTTCGGTTGGTGAGTGATACGGCTCGTATCAACGGCTTTGTCGATTATTCTCTGCGAACCGCACATTACGCCCGTGGCACGGTTTCTGACCAAGTCTGGCACAACCTTAATGCCAAGGGAACTGCTGAGGCGATTGAGAACCGGGTTTTTGTCGATGTGGCAGGTGTCGTTGCGTTGCAGCCAATTTCGGCATTCGGCGCGCCTGGCGTTGATTCGCCCGCAAATCCAAATATGGCGCAGACGTCAAGCTTTCGGGTATCGCCATACCTGAAGGGTAGTTTTGGAAGTAATGTCGATTACGAGGCGCGCTATAGCGTGCAAGATACGCGTTCTGATGCGGAAAATCGTGCCAGTGTTACGGTGCAGGGTTGGCTTCTGCATCTCGGAAGTAAACCGGATGGTCACACTATTATTGGGTGGGCATTGGATGCAATGCAGGAGGACGCTGAATTTTCCACTGGAAGAAATATAGATACAACCACGCTGCGCGCGCGCATGAGTTATCTGGCTTCTCCGCAGTTGCTTCTTGTTGGTATTGGCGGGGTCGAATCCACCAATCAGCTGTCACCAACGCACAAATCTCATGGTATCGTGGGGTTTGGCGCCGATTGGCGGCCATCCAATAAAACCCGACTGTTTCTTGAGCGCGAGAGTCGTTACTTTGGTGAGGCTCATAAAGTCAATTTTGAATATCGCACTTCGCGTACCATCTGGAGCTACACGGATCGCAAGGGTATATTCGCTGGGCTGGGCGCCCAATCTTCGGCATCAATGGGGTCGTTGTTTGATCTACTTGACAGCTTTTATGCGCGGACCGAACCGAATGCGATTCGACGTACGCAGCTCGTCTTGGCAGAAATTGAGCGTAGGGGGCTTCCTGCAGATATGCAGGTTTTCCCAGATTTTCTGACATCATCGAGCACGCTGCAGCGGTTGCAAGAACTATCTGTGGCGCTCTTAGGTCAGCGGAGTACATTCACTCTAGCGGTCCTGCGTTCTGATACTCGCTTGCTGGATGGAACGCTTCAACTTGGGGATGACTTTGATGCCAATACGCGGATTCGTCAGCGCGGCTGGCGTCTGATGGTCGGCCATCGACTCACGCCAAATGCATCTATCAATGCAAGTCTTGGTGAAATGCATAGCGTGGGATCGGTCCCTGGGTTGGAAACCCGAGTACGTCCGCTCATATTAGGATGGAATACCCTTGTAGCACGGCGTACGAATGTCGGAATTCAGCTGCGTCGTGTATTGTCTGATGGGAGTGTCACTCGATATAATGAGTCGGCCATCATGGGGTTCATTACACATCGGTTTTGATCCATGTATGAAGCTTTTTATGGGTTAACCAGCAAACCCTTCCAGCTCAATCCCGATCCAGGCTTCTATTTCAGCAGCAAGCAGCATCAGCGCGCCCGGGCCTATCTGGAATACGGTGTCATGTGCTGCGAAGGTTTCATCGTCATCACGGGAGAGGTCGGCGCAGGGAAGACCACGATTGTGCGCGGCCTGCTCGACAGTTTGGACCCTGACACCGTCGTGGCTGCGCATCTGGTGAGTACGCAACTAGGTGCGGACGATACGCTGCGCTTGGTAGGCGCCGCGTTCGGTGTTCGCGTGCATGGGGTGCCCAAGGGGGATTTGCTGCTAGCGCTTGAGGCGTTTTTTGTCGCTCAGACGTTGAAGGGAAAGCGCTGCCTGCTGATCGTCGATGAGGCGCAGAACCTGCAACCGCAGGCAGTGGAAGAGTTGCGCATGCTGTCCAATTTTCAAAATGGACAGGATGCTTTGTTACAGACGTTTCTTGTAGGGCAACCCGAGTTCCGTGAGATTCTGCAGAGCCCTGGCATGTTGCAACTGCGGCAGCGAGTCATTGCCACCTGCCACCTCGGACCACTGGATTCTGAAGAAACCCGGGAGTACATACTGCATCGCCTGAAGTGTGCTGGAGCGAGCGACAAGCCCACTTTCGATTCTGAAATCTTCGAGGGAATATATCGTTTTACTGCGGGTATTCCTCGGCGTATCAATACCTTGATGGATCGTGTTTTGCTGCAAGGCTTTCTTACCGACAAGATCCATATAGATCTTGAGCTGCTCAATGAGATCATTCACGAGATCCAATCCGAAATGAATGTGCCGCCGAAAGTGGCGCATCCCTGGGAGTCGCCACTACGAACGGCAACACGCGGAGCGCTTCCATATGACGACTCGGAGTTGGCGGACTTGAGTCTTGATGATGAATTGGCCAGTGGACTATCAAGCAACCTTGCGAACATAACTGCGGAGCAGCTGAGCGCGCATCTTTTGCGTATTGAGCGCAGCGTGCTGCGCCAAGAGCGGGTGAACTTGGAGATCCTGATGAACTTGCAGAAGCTGGTGGCTGCAGCGCGGCGATCCCATCCGGATAGCGCGGCTGGTTAGAGCGTGTCATGCACGATCCCGGTCCCATTACCAACGCGCTGACCATCGACGTAGAGGACTATTTTCAGGTCTCGGCCTTTGCGCCATATATCAAGCGCAGCGAATGGGATTCGCGTGAATGCCGTGTGGAGCGCAACGTGGATCGTATATTGGCCCTGTTGGACGATAGAGGCGTCCGGGCGACCTTCTTCACGTTGGGCTGGATCGCCGAACGGTACCCTGCAATGGTGCGCCGCATCGTGGATGGCGGGCATGAGCTTGCCAGCCATGGGTATGGGCATGAGCGTGCAAGTGACCTGTCGGAGGCCGACTTCTTCAATGACGTTCACCGCGCCAAAGCATTGCTCGAAGATATCGGTGGCATGTTGGTCTTGGGGTACCGTGCTCCTAGCTTTTCCATCGGCTCTGCCAATATGTGGGCACTCGATACATTGCTGCGCGCTGGGTACCGCTACAGCTCCAGCATCTATCCCATACGGCATGATCACTATGGAATGCCGGATGCGCCACGCTTCAGCCACCAGATCCGTCAGGGCCTGATCGAAATACCGCCGACCACATTGCGCATCTTCAACCATAATCTGCCATCGAGCGGTGGCGGCTACTTCCGCCTTCTTCCATACTCGTTGTCGCACTGGATGCTGCGTCATGTTAATACCCAGGATCACTCACCTGCAGTTTTTTACTTCCATCCATGGGAGATCGATGTCCGGCAGCCGCGCATTCAAGGCATCAGCCTCAGGACACGTTTCAGGCACTACGTGAACATAGGCCGTATGGAGAAAAGGCTGGGGCTGCTGCTGCAGGATTTTTGTTGGGGGCGAATGGATCACGTTTTTCTACCCCGGCATGCACCGGAGGTCTCTCTTGTCTGATCTCTCCATGGAATTGACGATCCATCGACTGGATCCGAACAATGCTTCCGATACTGTCCGATGGGATGACTTTGTGCGTGGTTGTGCCCAGGCCACATTCTTTCACCGTTCCGGGTGGCAGGCGCTGATTCGCGAGGTTTTTCGCCACGACACCTATTTTCTCTTTGCGGAATCGGGTGCAGGTGGGGGTATCCGAGGGGTCTTGCCGCTTGGGCATGTCAAAAGTCGTCTGTTTGGAAACGCTTTGGTCAGCCTGCCATTCTCCGTGTACGGAGGTGTTGCTGCACTCGACGAGCAGGCCGCATCGGCGCTGGAGCGAGAGGCCGAGTGCCTGGCTGAGCGCCTGGGGGTGGATCATCTAGAGCTGCGCAACGTGCAGCGCCGGCATGCGGATTGGCCTTTGCAAGACCTTTATGTGACGTTTCGCAAGCCCATCGAACCTAAAGAAGAGGCCAATCTTTTGGCCATCCCGCGCAAACAGCGCGCGATGGTGCGCAAGGGCATCAAGAATGGCCTGACCTCCCACATCGACACCTCGGTGGATCGTTTCTTTGCGCTTTATGCCGACAATGTGCGTCGCCATGGGACGCCAGCCCTGCCGAAGGCCTATTTCAAAGCCTTGCTTCGCATTTTTGGACCTGATTGTGAGGTGCTCACGGTTTGTTCGCCCGATGGCCATCCCATTAGCAGCGTTTTGAGTTTTTATTTTCGTGACGAAGTGCTGCCCTACTACGCTGGGGACGCTTCAGCGGCGCGAGAGCTTGCGGCCAATGATTTCAAATATTGGGAACTGATGCGCCGTGCTTGTGCACGTGGTCTGAAAGTCTTTGACTATGGGCGCAGCAAGCAGAACACGGGCTCATACGCATTCAAGAAAAACTGGGGATTCGAGCCCACGCCTTTGCACTACGAGTACCGGCTGTACAAAAGCGACAGCGTGCCGCAGAACAACCCCTCGAATGCCAAGTATCGTCTGCTGATTGCCGCTTGGCGGCGCATGCCCATTCAGCTGACCAATTGGCTCGGGCCGAAGATTGTGCGCAACCTTGGATAAGACCATCTGACGCATGGCTGCTGCAAGTAATATTCTTTATTTGGTGCACAGGCTGCCGTACCCACCCAACAAGGGTGACAAGGTACGCTCGTACCATTTGCTGCGTCACCTGCAGAAGAGTCACCGCGTGTTCCTGGGGACGTTTGTAGACGACCCGGACGATTTGCAGCACCTGCCGACGCTCCGGGCCATGTGCAGCGACCTGCATGTGGAGCGCATTCATGTCCGCAGCGCCAAAATCAAAAGCCTCAGCGGGATATTGACAGGTGAAGCGCTGACGCTCGCCTTTTATCGTAGCGCTGGCATGCGGCAATGGGTGAAGCAGACGGCTGCCGCGCACGATCTGAGAGCATGTGTGGTTTTTTCTTCCGCCATGGCGCAATATGCGCAAATGCTTCTACCGCAGGTGCCCATGTTGGTGGACTTCGTGGATGTGGACTCTGCCAAATGGACCCAGTACGCCCCCGCGCACCGTTGGCCTTTGTCCATGCTGTACCGTAGGGAGGGCAGACATCTTCTCGCATACGAGCGCGCCATGGCTGCATTGGCGCAACGTGCGTATTTCGTGACGACCAACGAAACTTCCTTGTTCCTGTCGCAGGCCCCCGAATGCGCGGGACGGGTGCAGTCCATGGGCAATGGGGTGGATTCCGATTTTTTCGCGCCCCATCCTCGGCGGGAAAGCCCCTTTGCCGCAGGGGAGCAGGCCATCGTGTTCACCGGTGCCATGGACTATTGGCCCAACATAGACGGTGTGAGCTGGTTCGTGTCGGATATGTTGCCGCACCTGGTTGCGCGTTACCCGCAGGTTCGGTTCTACATCGTAGGCCGCAGTCCTTCGCCGCAGGTGCAGGCATTGGCAAGTCCGCATGTCGTCGTCACGGGCACCGTACCCGATGTGCGGCCCTATCTGCAGCATGCCAATGCGGTAGTGGCGCCATTGCGCGTCGCGCGTGGCATTCAAAACAAAATTCTCGAAGCCATGGCCATGCAGCAACCCGTGGTCACGGTCACCAGCTGCGCCGATGCCATCGGTGCCACGGCAGAGCAGGGAGTGTTGCGAGCCGATGCGTCAGAGGAGTTCGTCCAGGTCTTGCAGTCTCTGCTTGAGTCTCCAACCAGCGTTGCTGAGTTGGGGCGCAAAGCGCGCAGCTATGTGGAGCATGCCTGTAGTTGGCAGGCACACCTGGGCACCATCGATAGTTGCCTCGGCAACGCAGGTGCCGCCCATGCCGGTGGTGCCGGAGCATGAGGATGCACGCATGACAGGCAGCATCCGATCGATACCCGCTCATTGGCGCCGCCCCCTGGCTGCACTTGTATTGCTGCAGGCTGCAATCCTGGCCATCTATTGGCATTCGGCCTGGGGCATGGCCATGATCTGGGCGCGCTCCGATACCTATGCGCATGGGTTCGTGGTGCCTTTCATTGCTCTGTGGCTGGTGTGGCGTCAACGTGCCGCACTGGCTCCCATGGTGCCGCGCCCTGGGCGGTTGGCGTGGCTCCTCATGGCGGGTGCGGCAGCGCTCTGGCTGGTCGGCGATCTGGTTTCCGTGAATGCGGCGACACAGCTCGCGCTCATGATGCTCATTGTGCTGTCAGTGCCGGCAGTTCTGGGCTGGCGCATCACCAGGGCGTTGGCTTTCCCTTTGGGCTTTCTGTTCTTCGCCGTGCCCATCGGCGATTTCCTGATGCCGCGCCTGATGGAGTGGACGGCCGATTTCACCGTTCTGGCGCTGCGTGTGAGCGGCATTCCGGTATACCGCGAAGGACTGCAATTCATCATCCCGTCGGGGACTTGGTCCGTCGTCGAGGCATGCAGCGGCATCCGCTACCTCATCGCGTCGGTGACGGTGGGCTGCCTGTTCGCCTATCTCAGCTACCACAGCATGCGCAAGCGCATGGTGTTCATTGGCGTGGCCATCGTGGTCCCCCTGGTGGCCAATTGGTTGCGTGCATACCTCATCGTGATGCTGGGGCACTTTTCAGGAAACACCATTGCGACTGGCGTGGACCATCTTATCTACGGCTGGCTTTTCTTTGGGCTGGTCATCGGCATCATGTTTCTCATCGGTGCGCGCTGGGTTGATCCAATGCCGCCGCTCAAGGCTTCAGTACCCGGGAGCCTGGTTGAAGCAAGCTACTTGAACCGGTGGCCATGGTTTGCACTGTCGCTGCCTTTCGTGGTCGTGCTGGCCCCGTACGCAGTGCTGGCCATCATGAACCTGGGTACGAAGACGGCGCCTGTTCAATTGGCTAGGCCGATCGTCGCGGCTCCTTGGCACGCTACGGCCATGCCGCCCAGTTCCTGGGAGCCCGCATTCCAGAACGCATCTGCCGAGTTGCACATGGGTCTTGCGGATGCCCAAGGCAGACCGCTGGGTTTGCTCGTGAGCTACTACCGCCAGCAGAACTACAAGCGCAAGCTGGTCAGCTCGGAGAACGTGCTGGTGCGTAGCCTGGATCCCGTCTGGGCACGCGTGGCCAGTGGTTCCGCCAATGTGCAAATGCAGGGGAGGGCCCTGCGCGTGGACAGCGCCGTGATACGCCAGCATGCGCGTGGCATGGTCGGTGCGGGTGAGCGCTTGCTGGCGTGGCGCTTCTACTGGGTCCATGGCACCTTCACAGCCAGCGATTACGCGGGCAAGATCCGGGGCGCTCTGGGGCGCATCAGCGGCTGGGGCGACGACGGAGCCAATATCGTGATCTACACGCCCTTGTCGGATGCCAAAGAAGCGGAGGCTGATGCTTCGGCGCTCTTGCAGTCCTATCTGGACAGCCAGGGAAGCGCCCTGGCACAGGCGCTGCGACAAACACGAGGGCGCGACTGAGCATGTGCGGCATTTCCGGCATTTTCGACACGCGGGGTACGGGCACGATCCCGCGCGACCTGATTTCGCGGATCAACAACGTCCAATCCCACCGCGGACCCGACGAAAACGAAGTCCACCTGGAGCCCGGCCTGGCATTGGGGCACCGGCGCCTGTCGGTCATCGACCTAGCCACGGGCACTCAGCCTCTGTTCAATGAAGACGGCACCGTGGGCATCGTCTTCAATGGCGAGATCTATAACTACCTTGAGTTGATGCAGGAGCTCAATGATCTGGGCTACCGTTTCAGGACGCGCAGCGACACTGAAGTGATCGTGCATGCCTGGCAGGCCTGGGGTGAGGCGTGCGTGCACAGGCTCAGAGGCATGTTCGCCTTCGCCTTGTGGGATCGTAAACACCAAACCTTGTTTCTTGCACGCGACCGCATGGGCGTCAAGCCCATGCATTACGCGTGGTTGCCGGACGGCAGCTTCATTTTTGGCTCCGAGCTCAAAGTGCTGACCGCCCACCCGGGTTTCGTGCGCGACATCGATCCGCTCGCGGTGGAGGGCTATTTTTCGTTCGGGTACGTTCCCGATCCGCGCTGCATCTACCAGAACGCCCACAAGCTGCCCGCTGCCCACACGCTCACGCTGCGCCGTGGTGACGCAGGCAGGCCGGCTCCACGCCCCTACTGGGACGTGCGCTTCACCAACGACAACCCCATCAAGCTGCAGGACGCGCAAGCCGAGCTGCGTGAGCGCGTGCGCGAGTCCGTGCGCCTGCGCATGATCGCCGATGTGCCACTGGGCGCCTTCCTGTCGGGTGGCGTGGATTCCAGTGCCGTGGTGGCCACCATGGCGGGCCTGTCCAGCACGCCGGTGCACACCTGCTCCATCGGGTTTGACGATCCTCGTTTCGATGAGTCGAGCTTCGCCCAGCAGGTGGCCGATCATTACCGGACCGACCATAGGCTGGATATCGTCAGCAGCGACGACTTCGATCTCATCGACACCTTGGCCTGGCTCTACGACGAGCCCTTTGCGGACAGTTCGGCCATTCCCACGTATCGCGTCTGCCAGATGGCGCGCAAGCACGTCACGGTGGCGCTCTCCGGTGACGGGGGCGACGAGAGCATGGGCGGTTACCGGCGCTACCGCATGCATCTCGGCGAGGAGGCCGTACGCGGGCGCCTGCCGCTCGCGCTGCGCCGCGGCATGTTCGGACCATTGGGGCGCTGGTATCCCAAGGCCGACTGGGCGCCGCGTTCGCTGCGCGCCAAGACCACCTTCCAGGCCCTGGCCATGGATAGCGTGCAGGCATACTGCCACAGCATGTCGCAACTGCGTGGCGACGAGCGCCGGGCGCTGTTCTCGCCTGCCTTCCAGCGCAGTTTGGGGGGCTATGGCGCGCTCGAGGTGTTTCGCCTGCATGCCGAGCAGGCCCAGACCGAGGACCCGCTTGCCCTGATCCAGTACCTGGACTACAAGACTTGGTTGGTGGGCGACATCAACACCAAGGTCGATCGCGCCAGCATGGCCCACTCGCTGGAGGTGCGCGAGCCGCTGATGGATCACCTGCTGGTGGAGTGGCTGGCCACGCTGCCCAGCGACTTCAAGATCCGCGCAGGCCAGGGCAAGGTCATCTTCAAGCAGGCCTATGAACCCCTGCTGCCGCGCGACGTACTGTATCGGCCAAAGATGGGATTTTCAGTACCGCTGGCGGCCTGGTTGCGCGGCCCGTTGAAAGACCGCGTGCGCCTGGCGCTGCTGGGCGAGCGCATGCGCGACTGTGGCTACTTCAACCCCGTGACCCTGCGCCGCCTGGTCGATGAGCACAACAGCGGCCTGCGCGACCACGCCACTGCGCTGTGGATGCTGCTCATGTTCGAGGCCTTCCTGCGCCTGAACGAAGGGGCCGCTCCCCATGGCTGAGGCGGACCGCGTTCGCGTCGTGCATGTGGTGCACAGCTTCGGCGTAGGCGGGCTGGAGAACGTCATCGTGCAACTCATCAACCGCTTGCCGCCCGCTCGCTTCGAGCACGTGGTGCTGGCACTGACCACCGTGAGCGAATTCCGCCAGCGCATCGCCCGCCCCGATGTGCGCTTCATCGCGCTGCACAAGCCTCCTGGCCATGCCGTGCCCCTGTACCCCCGGCTGTACCGCCTGTTGCGCGAGCTGCGGCCCCATGTGCTGCACACCTGCAACTTGGCAGCGCTGGAGGTGGTACCGCTGGCGTGGCTGGCACGTGTGCCGCTGCGTGTGCACGCCGAGCATGGCTGGGACGCGCACGACCCCCAGGGCCGCAATCCGCGCTATCAGCGCCTGCGCCGCCTGTACCGGCCCTTCGTGAATCATTACGTGGCCGTTTCGCGCGATCTGGACGACTACCTTGGCCGTGCGGTGGGTGTGCCGGCGCGGCGGCGCCACCTCATTGCCAACGGAGTGGACACCGACGCCTTTGCACCGGCGCATGGCATGCCTCGCGCGGTATCGGGCTGCCCCTTCGAGCCAGGCAGGCACTGGCTGGTGGGAACGGTGGGCCGTCTGCAGACCGTAAAGAACCAGCCCCTATTGGCGCGCGCTTTCGTGCGTGCCTTGCAAGACAATCCCGCCATGCGCGATACCGCGCGCTTGGTCATCGTCGGTGAAGGCCCGCTGCGCACCGAGGTCGAGCGCGTGCTCGCCGAGGCTGGCATGAGTGACCTGGCCTGGCTGCCGGGCGCCCGGGCCGACGTGGCCGACGTACTGCGCTCGTTCGACCTGTTCGTTCTGCCTTCGCAGACCGAAGGCACCTCGTGCACGCTGCAGGAGGCCATGGCCAGCGGCCTGCCCGTGGTGGCCACCGCAGTGGGCGGCACGCCCGACCTCGTGCAGGAGGGCGTCACGGGGCACCTGGTGCCGTCCGACGACGAGCAGGCGCTGGCCGACGCCATGGCGCGCGCCTTCAGCGATCCTGGCGCGGCCGTCCGCCAGGGCCAGGCTGGCCGCGAACATGCGCTGCGCCGCTTCGCCATGGGCACCATGGTGCGGCAATACCAACAACTGTTCGATCCCCAGGTGGGTCGGGCTACCGTCTGACATGCGTATCCTCTACCACCATCGCACAGCCTCGAAAGATGGGCAGGCTGTGCATATCGAAGAAATGATCGACGCCATGCGCGCCCTGGGGCACGAGGTGCGCGTCGTCGCCCCTCTGGCCGATCAGGACGATGGTCGTATGGGCGGTGGTGTGGGCTGGGTGCATCACCTCAAGGCCGTATTGCCCAAGGCCATGTATGAATTCATGGAACTGGCCTATAGCCTGGTGGCCTATCGCAAGCTGATGGCCACAGCACGCGAATTCAAGCCCGACCTCATCTACGAGCGCTACAACCTGTTCCTGCTGGCCGGTCTCATGGTCAAGCGCCGCCTGGACGTGCCTCTGTTACTGGAAGTGAATGCGCCATTGGTGTTCGAGCGCTCGCAGCACAGCGGTGGCTTGGCCTTGCGCACCTTGGCCCGCTGGGCCGAGGGCAAGGCCTGGCGTGGGGCTGATGCCGTGCTGCCCGTCACTGCCGTGCTGGCTGCCCATGTGCGCGACTATGGCGTGCCGGCCGAGCGGATCCATGTCATCCCCAATGGCATCAACCGCGCCCACTTCGCCCATGCCCCAAGTCCGGCCGAGGCTAAAGCCAGCCTTGGCTTGCAGGGCAGGGTTGTGCTGGGCTTTACCGGATTCGTGCGTGACTGGCATGGTGTCGATCGCATCATTGATTGGATGGCCGGCACAGATGCACCCACTGACACCCATCTGTTAGTGGTGGGGGACGGTCCGGTACGCACCGAACTGCAGGCCCAGGCCTGCCGTCTGGGACTGGGAGAACGAGTCACCTTCACCGGCGTGATCCACCGTGACCAAGTGCCCGCTTACGTGGCTGCCTTCGACGTGGCTTTGCAACCCGCCGTCACGCCCTATGCTTCGCCGCTCAAGCTCATGGAATATCTGGTGCTGGGTAAGGCCGTTATCGCTCCGGCCACGCCCAACCTGCAAGAGGTGCTGGCCGATGGTCTCAATGCGCTGCTGTTCGATGAAGCACAGCCCGGCGCACTGGAGCATGTCCTGCAGCGCGTGTGCAGCGACAGCGTGTTACGCGGGCGTCTGGCCCAAGGGGCGGCGGACACTATCGACCGGCTGGAACTGACCTGGCTGGGTAATGCGCGCAGGGCTCTGAGCCTGGTACAAGCGAGGGGGTGATGAAAATTCTGCTGTTCTCCAGCCTTTACCCCAGTGCGGTGCGCCCCATCCATGGCATCTTCGTGGAGACGCGCTTGCGCGAACTGCTCAAGACGGGCGAGGTGCAGGCCAAGGTGGTGGCGCCCGTGCCGTGGTTTCCTTTCAAGGGCAAGCGCTTTGGCGCATACGCGCGGTTCGCCGCCACGCCGCACATGGAGCAGCGCAACGGTGTCGAGGTGCATCACCCGCGTTATCTGCTGCTGCCCAAGGTGGGCATGAATCTCGCGCCTTATGCCATGGCGCTGGGGGCCTTGCCCGCCATCCGCCGGTTGCAGCGCCGGGGTTTCGACTTCGACCTCATTGATGCCCACTACTACTACCCCGACGGCGTGGCCGCCGCGCTGTTGGCCAAATGGCTTAACAAGCCGTTTGTGGTGACGGCTCGCGGCTCCGACCTGAACCTCATCGCGCAGTACTCTTTTCCGCGCAAGCTGATCCTGCAGGCGGCTGAGCAGGCCAGCGCTTCGATTGGCGTGAGCCAGGCGCTCATGGACCGTTTGGCAGAACTGGGGGCCGATCGCTCCAAGCTCAACATCTTGCGCAACGGTGTGGACCTGGAGCGTTTCGTGCCCGAAGACCGTGCCGAAGCCCGCCAGCGCCTGGGCTTGCCGGTACCGGGACGCTACTTGCTCTCGGTTGGGAACCTGGTCGAGCTCAAGGGCCACCACATCGCCATCGAGGCACTGTCTCACTTGCCTGAAGTCACGCTGCTGATCGCAGGCGCCGGTCCGGAAGAGGGCTCCTTGAAAGTCTTGGCCGAGCGCATGGGCGTGGCTGAGCGTGTGTGCTGGGCTGGCGTGGTACCCCAGGCTGAACTGAAGTGGTGGTACAGCGCGGCCGATGCCCTGGCCCTGTGCAGCAGCCGCGAGGGCTGGGCCAACGTGCTGCTGGAGGCCATGGCCTGCGGTACGCCGGTGGTGGCGACCGATATTTGTGGTACGCCCGAGGTGGTGAGTAGGCCAGCGGCCGGTGTGCTCATGGCCCGCCGCGATGCACGGGCCCTGGTCACGGCCTGGCTCGACCTGCACAGCCAATTGCCAACGCGAGAAGAAACCCGAGCCTACGCGCAGACCTTCTCCTGGGATGCAACGACGCAGGGGCAACTACAACTGTTTCGAAGGATCGCTGATGCCCGGCGCTGATTGGCGTCCCATCGATCGGCAAGAGCGCCTGCTGGCCTGGGCTTTGGTGCTGGCGTGCGTGGTGCTGCTGTTCGTGCAGGCACCGCACGGCGGGGCCTTTTACTGGAGTGACTCGCCACGCCACGCCCTCAATGGCGTATTTGTCATGGACCTCGTCAAGGCCATGCCCTTGGATGACCCCACCGGCTATGCCTACCGCTATTACGCTCAGTACCCCGCGCTCACCATCCTGCTCTATCCGCCGCTGTTCTATGCGATCAGCGCGCCGTTCTATGCCGTATTTGGGGTGTCGCAAGAAACGGCGCTGCTGGTGGTGGCCCTGCACTACGTCGCGCTGGGCCTGGGCTGCTGGCGCTTGGCTCGCTACTGGCTGCCTGCGGTGCCGTCGCTGGCCTTTGCCGCGCTGGTGCTGTGGCTGCCTGAGGTGGCGTTCTGGGGCCGACAGGTAATGCTGGAGGTGCCTGCATTTGCATTTCTAGCCTGGAGCGCAGTGGCCGTGATGGCCTACCTGAGTGGCGGTCACGTGAAGTGGCTGTACCTGGGGGTGGCGTTGCTGGTGCTGGGCATGTACACCAAGATCAGCGTGGGCTACATGGGCGTGGTTTACGCCATCTTGGTACTGCAGCGCGACGGCTGGGCGGCGATGCGCAACCGCCATCACTGGTGGGTGGCGGTCTTGGCCATTGTCGGATTGCTGCCCCTGGCGGTACTCACGCTCAAGTTCGGCCAGGCCAATGTGCAATCGGTCGCCGGCGTGGCCGATGCCGTGGCCTCGCGCGCCAGTTGGCGGGGGTGGGTGTGGTATCTGCAGCAGATTCCCTCGCAGGTGGGTTGGCCGCTGACAGTGTTGGGCCTGGCTGGTGCGGCCATGGCTGCGTGGCGGCGCACGCCCGGTTTGGGCTTCTGGTGGGCTGGCTTTGCCTTGGGCTACTTGTTTTTCTCGTCCATTGATCTGAAGGAGGCACGCCATAGCGTCTTCCTGCTGCCCACGGTAGTTTTCTTCGCCGTGCTCTTGCTGTACACGCTGCTTCCTCCGCCCCGCCTGGGGCGTTGGTCGGTGGCTGCACTGGCCCTGCTGGTGCTTGCCACTGCCGGCTTGACCGCGTGGACGCGCCCCGTGTTCTACGTGCAGGGTTATGCGCAGGCTGCCGCCGAGGTGGCACGCCTAGCGCCGCACGACAGCACGGTCCTGTTCTCAGGCTATCGCGATGGCTCGTTCGTGTTCAACATGCGGGCACGGGAAGATCGGCGTGACCTGCACGTGATGCGGGCCGACAAGCTGCTGCTTGGCGTGGCCGTGCGGCGGGAGTTGGGCGTCGAGCAGAAGGGCCTCACCGAGGCCGAGATTGCCGATGCTATCAACGCCAACGGTGTTCACTATGTGGTGATGCAGCCTGGCTTCTGGACCGACCTAGAGGCCATGCAGCGCTTCGAGCGCGTGATGGCCAGCGGCCAGTTTGAGCAGGTGGCTCGCATCGCCACTCCGGCCAACTATCCGGCGCACGAGACACAACTGGTGGTTTATCGCAACAAGGGGCAGGTGGCGCCTCGGCGGTCGGGAACGGACATCGAGCTCAAGATCATCAACCGGCGCATCAGTGCTGATTGAAAGCATGCAAAGGGGAAGACAGCGATGGAAGCACTCATTCTGGTGATCGACATGGGCCTCATGCTGTACCTGTGCTGGCGCCTGTTTCGCGGCCGGGATGGCCGGGAGGTCGATCTGGGCTATCTGCGATATGACAAGACCGATACATCGCGTTGAGTCGTCGCCATTTCCTCACCGATAGAACAACGACATGCGTGATCTGGCTTTTGCCCTGATGCTGCTCGCCGCGCTACCCTTGGCGCTGGCGCGGCCCTTCAACGCCTATCTGCTGTGGGGGTGGACCGGAATGCTGGCGCCCACCACGTATTTCTATGGCTTCATGGTGGGGGCACGGGTGAATTTCGTGTTTGCCATGCTTACCTTGGTGCTGCTGGTCTTTGGGCGGGTGTCATGGCGCAATTACCAGGGCAACGTCGTGGCCTGGCTGTACCTGCTGCTGGCTATCCATGCCACTTTCGCGTTCTGGTTTGCCTATGCCGGCAACCCTTATGACGAACAGTACTACGAGATCCTGCTCAAGGGACTGCTGTTCGCCGTGGTCATGCCCTTCTTCGTGCGCGAGCGCGTGCATTTCCATGCCGTGCTTATCGTCATTGCCCTGGGCCTGGGGATTCATGGTGTACTCAATGGCCTCAAGACCATCGCCTCGGGTGGCGGGCACCTCATGCTGGGCCCCGAGGGCACCATGCTGGCCGACCGCAACCACCTCTCCACAGCGCTGGCCCTGGTGCTTCCGGTGCTTTTGTACCTGCAGACCTATGCCACCAACCGCCTCGTCCGCCTGGGCTATCTGGGTGCTTTTTGCGTGGTGGTTCTGGCCATTTTGGGTGGCGGCTCGCGTGCTGGTTTCGTTGCGGTGTCGGTGGTGGGCATGTGGCTCATTTTCACGACCAGGCGCAAGGGCTTGGCCGTTGTCCTGGTGGTCGCCGCTGTGGTGGGTTTTCTGGCCTTTGCTCCCGAAGACATCACCGAGCGCATGTCCACCATCACGGAGGCGGAAGACGATAACTCCTTCATGGGCCGGGTGTTTGCCTGGAGGGTCAGTTCGGCCATTGCGTTGGCCAATCCAATCTTTGGTGGTGGCTTCCATGCCGTGCAGGTCCAGTCGATCTGGGACAACTTCAAGGCGTCCTCGGGCTTGCTGGGTTTTCTGCATCTGCCCGTGCCGGAGTTCTCGGCCAAGGCAGCCCACAGCATCTATTTCGAGGTGATGGGCGATCTGGGCTTTGTGGGACTGGGCCTGTTTTTGTTTATTCTGGCAAGGGCACTCTGGTGCCGGCGGGTCATCAAACGCGCGACGGCCCGGCTCGGCTCGCCATACCAATGGGCGCGCGACATGGCCGATATGCTCATGCTGGCCGTGCTGGCCTATATGGTGGGTGGCGCGGCCGTGAGTCTGGGCTACTTCGAGGTGATCTATATGGTCGTAATGCTCATGGAACTGCTGCGCATCCACGTGGTGCGTGCACTGGCCGATCCCATGCGGCGGGAGATGGCATCGGGGGCAGGAGGGAAGGCGTGATTTCGAGGCTGGTACTGCAATCCTTGTCCAAGGACAAACTGTCGGTCCTTCTGTTCCACAAGGTGCCGCAGCAGTGCGACCCGCTGGTGCCTGCCGATGTGAACATGGCCCGGTTCGAGCATTTGCTGGACTACACGTTTTCCCAGTTGCAAGTGCTTCCGTTGGAGGAGGCCGTTGGCCGCCTGCAGACAGGCCGCCTGCCAAGGCGTGCGGCCTGCATCACCTTCGATGACGGCTATCCCGACTGGCTGGCGGGTGTGGCGCCTGCACTGCGCAGGCGTAACCTGCACGCCACCTTTTTCATCACCTCGGGCCAATTTGACGGTGTCCCCCTGTGGCACGAACGCATCCTGGCGGCGCTGCGCCGCCTGCCGGGACCATGGCTGGACCTCGGCATTCCCTTTTTGCCGGCGCAGCCTGTGGTCACTATGGATGATCGGCGGCGCCAGGTGCAGCGGCTGGAGCAGGAGTTGAAATACCTTACGCTCCATCGGCGTGAGCAGATACTGCAGCAGTTGGAGGCTGCGGCAGGTGTGCAAGCAGCCGACGTTCCGGTGATGAGCGAGAACCAACTGCGCGATTTGCACAGCCAGGGCTTTGGTATTGGTGCCCACACTGCCTTGCACCCCATCCTGGACTACTGCAATGCCGAGGAAGCCGAGCGTGAGATTGGCGGCGCCCGTGAACACCTGCAAGCCATAGTGGGCGGGCCGGTGAATGGCTTTGCCTACCCCAATGGCCGTCCCTATGCCGATTTCTCCCGCCTGCACGTGGATGCCGTGAGGCATGCTGGCTACCGTTACGCTGTCACCACCCATTGGGGGGTGGCTGACGCGTGCACGTCGCCGTTCCAGATTCCGCGCTTCACTCCGTGGGCCGAGCGCGATTGGCACGTGACCTATCAACTGGTGCGCAACCTGATGACGGAACCGATGCAGGTGCCAGAGGCGGCTGTATGAGCATTGCCGTATCCCTGAAGGACGGTTTGCGCACAGCGCTCTATCGCTGCGGTGCATTGGGGGCGTGGCACCGCTGGCGCAATCGCCGCGTCCTCACGGTGCTCATGTTCCATCGGGTGCTGCCTTCTGATGACCCGGCTTTTGCCCTCGCCGAGAGGGAATTCACCTTTACCCTTGGCGGCTTTCGGCGCACGCTGGACTTCGTGCAGCGTCACTACAGCGTACTGGGCCTGGACGACTTGCAGGCTGCCCGCCGGGAGCAGCGGCCCTTGCCCCCCAACCCCATGCTGATCACCTTTGACGATGGCTGGCGCGACACCTTGACCCATGCAGTCCCCGAACTGGCCCGGCGTGGCCTGCCGGCGGTGCTGTTCCTGGCCAGTGAGGTTGTGGCTCTGGACAGTCCGCGCTGGTGGCAAGACGCGTTGGTGGCGGCCCTGGAAGAACCTGGGGCGTCTGCTCGGTTGTGTGCGGCCGCAGGGTGGACCGAGAAGCCGCAGGGGAGTGTCAGCCAGGCCCCGGCGGCCCATCTGGGCGCCATGCCGGAAGCCGAGCGCTGCGCGTGGTTGGAGCAGCATGCTCCAGGTGTCCTGGGCCAGGTTGCAGAGCGGCAAATGGTGACGCTGGGCGAATTGAAAGCCTTGGAAGCGGGCCGCCTCGCCATCGGAGGGCATGGTCACACGCACAGCCCCTTGACCTTGTCTCCAGATCCCGAGGCTGAGTTGCAGGCCAGCGAGCACATGCTGGGCGAACTGAACCAGCCAGTGCGAAGCATGTCGTTTCCGCACGGAGCCTGGTCCAGTACATTGGTCGCAGTGGCAAGAAAGAGCGGGTTCGAGTGGATGTTCACCAGCGATGCCGTGTTGGCAGATGTATCACGCTGGCCGAGTCCGTTGCCCGCGCTGGGGCGTATCCACGTGCCTGAGAACGCCTGGACCTGCAGGGCGGGCGATATTGATTCTGCTCGCCTGGCCACGTTTTTGTTCTTTCGCCCATTGCAGCGCCACTGACCCTTATGCCCATGAATACCGACCGCCTGCGCATTCGGCGCAAACCCTTCAACATGTTGACCGCGGCGGAGCGCGATGGGTGGGCACGGTTGCTCGATGAGAACTCGTCTTCGCGCTGGGCATTTCTGTCGCCTACTTATGCGGAGGCAGTGAACGCCACCGTCGATCCCGTGGATGTGCTGTTGTGCTGGCGTGACGACGAATTGGTGGGTGTAATGCCGCTGCAACGTTCGGCTGGATGGCTGGGGCGCTTGGGCCTGAGGGAGCCGGTGGGGCGCCAGATGACCGACTACTTCGGCCTCCTGGCGCGTTTCGAGGTCAGGCTGGAGTGGCAGTCATTGCTGAAGGCGGCTGGCATACCGTGTCTGTATTTCACACACCTTGACGAAAGCCAGACGGTCCATGGTCTGGCCGGAGACAGCCCGAGGAAGGGGCTGCGCACACATATTCATTCCGATGGCGGAGATACCTACTGGGAATTGCTGCGAGCCCGGAAAAGAAAGGTCGTTAGCGAGATAGAGCGGCGTGAGCGCAAACTGGTAACGGAGCATGGCTCACTGACGTTCGAGATGCAATCCGCTGCGCCTGCACAGGATCTGGAACTGCTGGTGGCGCTGAAGAACGCGCAATATCTGCGTACCGGCCATGATGGCGGAGCGTTGTTGAACCCAGCCAATGTGCGGCTATTGAACCGTCTGCTGGAGTCTCGCGATCCACTCTGTCTGCCTCGGCTCAGCGTGCTGCGTTGTGGCGGGCAACTGGTTGCGGGCCATTTCGGCCTGCAGTGCGGGCCGCTGCTGCATTATTGGTTTCCTGCCTATGACAGTCGGCTTGCCGCCTATTCCCCCGGACGTGTGCTGTATCGGCACATTCTGTCGAAGGCACGGGATTACGGCATTGCCTGCATAGACCATGGTGAGGGCGATAGCGTGGCCAAGCGGGACTTCGCCAACGATGAGCATCAGTATCTCAAAGGTTTGGTTTCAGCCAACCCTTGGGGCCAGGCGTTGGGCCTCATTCAACGGCTGCGCTGGCGTTTCGCCGCTTGATCAGTGGGTCGATGGTTTTGCATGACCTGTCCAATAGGACAGCGCGATATAGGCCAAGCAGCGAAGAGGGTGATGGCCGCGTCGCAGTGCATGCCAGAAGGCGGCTCGGGCGATGGTCCGGTCGCCGTGCCAGTAGTGGGCATAGGCATGGTCAAAGTACACGCGGGCGAGCCGTTCATGGAACGATTTGGGCGTGAGACTTTGATCATTGACCGTGTCCAATCCCCATCGTATGGCTGCTGCATTGAGTAGATTGACGAGGTGGTTCTCGGGTGACAACCGGTGCATGGCGCTGGCGCCATGGATGCGATACAGGGCCACGGGACCGTTGAGTGAATGCATTTCAGCCACCCGCGAAGCCTTGAGCCAGAAATCGTAGTCTTCACCCTGCCGCATGGCCTCGTTGAATCCGCCAATCGCCTCGTAAACGGTGCGCCGCACCACCGCAGTGTTCATGCCGACCAGCAATCCACCCAGCAGTCTGGTGTACAGCCAGCCCGACCGTTCGGGATCGGCGTGAGTGAGCTTGCTTGCGTCCTGCATGAGCGATCTGGCTGGCGCAAACGCTCCACTCGGCAATGCCTGCCATCGAATGAACTTGCCAAAGACGATGCCCACTTCCGGATGCGCGTCAAAGTAATTCACCTGTGCCTGCAACTTGCCGGGGAACCAAACGTCGTCGGCATCGAGAAAAGCCAGCAAGTCTCCCCGGGACTGTGCCATGCCCACATTGCGGGCCCGCGAAACGCCCATGCCCTGTAGGTGAATTACGCGGACGCGTTTGTCCTGAAGAGCGTACCGGTCGTAATCGTCATCTGTGGAGCCATCGTCGATGAGCAGCAATTCCAGATCGGTAAATGATTGCTGCAGCACGCTGTCTAGGGCCTCCTGCAGGTAGTCCTTGCCATTGCGCACGGGGATGATGACGGAGACACGGGGGCGGTTCATGGTCTGTCTCCAGAGTACCACGGCATCTTTTCGAGCGTCATGCGCTTTGCAGGACTTGGCGTGCACATGGCAAATATGCCGGCTGGTCCATCGTCGCCACTTGGTACGTTGTTCACGGGCTTCGTCGCCGTTGCATGAGAGCGTGCTGCAGCCGTTTCAATTCGTCGGCCATGGGCAATCGCAGCAGCAAGCAGCCTATCAAAAACGCCAGCATGGCGCAGACGCCCGTGACGACAATGGCAATCCAGGGGGGCATGTCTTGAGGCAACATTTGGCGTATCCCCAGGCAGACGCACCCCACCAGCAGGGCTTGTGCCACCAATGACATCGTGCTCCTGATCCATGCAGTCCAGCGCAGGCCCAGGTAACGCTCGTGGATCCACAGGTAGTACGGCACGCTCATCAACTGGCCGAGCGCCACCGCCAGCGCGAAGGTGTGCAGGGTTCCATCCATGAGCCAAACGGCACATACGACCTTGGCCGCCACCAACACGGCGTTGGGTCCGATGGCGGCATAGGGTTTGCCGACGCCGGTCAGGGCTGGGGCGCTGAGTGTGAACAGGCTGCTGATCGCATAGGACAGGCATAGCCACGGAATGGCGGGCACGGCCTCCAGCCAGGCGCGGCCGTAGAGCAGGCTCACGATGTCATGTGCGAGTACTGCAATGGCGGCGAGCGCGGGCAGCATCAATGCGTTGATCAGCGAACTGGCGCGCAGGTATTCCCCCGCCACCGGCCCATGGGTGTGGTGCACCTTGGCCATGTAGGGCAGGGCGAAGAAATTGACCGTGGGCAGCAATGCCGTCCCCACCATGTTTACCGTGGAGTTGGCGCGGCTGAACAGGCCTACTGCGGCAGGCGTCATCCAACGTCCAAGCAGGATATCGGGCAGTGCGTTGTCTGCCGCCTTGAGCAGGGCGGTCAACAGATTGCCCAGGCCAAAGTGAACGATGTCGTGAAGCTGGCGAAAGCTTGGTAGCCAAGGTAGTGGACGGTCAACCACCCAGCGAGCCATGGCTCCAGTAGTGATGATGTTGACCAAGTTGGCCCAGGCCATGGTCATGGGGCCAAAATCCGCGAGTGCCAGCATTACCGACGCGCCGAAATATACCGCTGAGGTCACCGCAGTTATAAGAGCCGACTTCTCTACGGCCATCTCACGCGACAGGATGGCCATGGGAATAGCGCCCAATGGAATGAATACAAAGCCCAGCGCCAACACTTGCACCGCGGGTACGACTCGGGCTTCATGGAAGAAATGCGCCCAGTAGGGGGCACTAAAAAACATGATCGTGGCGACGCTCCAAGAGGTAATCAGGAGCACGCCGAGCGCATTGCGCAGGGTTTCGGTTGTGAGCTCTTTTTCGCGCTTAATGAATGCGGTGACGCCAAAGTCGCGAAACACATGGGCCACGGCCATGAGCACTGCGCTCATGGAGAAAATGCCAATGTCCTGGGGCGTGAGCAGGCGGGCCAGCACGATCGACAGCACGAAGTTGGCGACCAGGGCCAGGTTGCTGACGAGGAACTGCAAGGCGACTTTTTGACGAACCGAAATCACGTGATGGGCGTCTGCGCTGAGGCCTGCTACTGGTTTAGAGCTGGTATATACGGCATATTCGAAGACATGTCATTGCGGCTGGCGTTGAAGATCGACGTACCATCTCATTGCCTCCCGTAAGCCTTCAGCAATACTGTGCGTTGGCGCATAGCCCAGCAAGGTCATTGCCTTGCCAATGTCCGCTTGGCTGTGGCGAACATCGCCAGCGCGAAAGTCGCGATAGGCTGGTTGCACCACCGGATCCACGCCGAACTGCGCCAGATTCTCCCGCAGCAATGCGAACAGTTGGTTCAAGGTGGTGCGGCCGCCCACGGCAATGTTGTAGACCTGATTGGTCGCCTCGCTGCCAATCACCGTTGCTGCGAGCAAGTTGGCCTGCACTGCATTGGCCACATAGCAAAAATCGCGACTGGTTTCCCCATCGCCGTTGATATACACAGTTTCTCTGGTGAGCAGCGCCGCAGTCCACTTCGGGATCACCGCCGCATAGGCGCCATTGGGATCCTGTCTTGATCCGAATACGTTGAAGTAACGCAGGCCAATGGTCCGGAATCCGTAGCAACGCGCAAATACTTCCGCATATAGCTCGTTGACGTACTTAGTCACGGCATAAGGGCTCAGAGGCTTGCCGATGATGTTCTCCACCTTGGGCAAAGCGGGATGGTCTCCATAAGTACTGCTGCTGGCGGCGTAGGTAAAGCTCTTAACCCCAGCATCTCGCGCTGTCGCCAGCACATTCAGGAAGCCCGTGATGTTCGCGCTATTAGTGGTGATGGGGTCAGCTAGACTGCGCGGAACGGAACCCAGTGCTGCTTGGTGAAGCACGTATTCGACGGCTTCGTTTTTGACATCTGTATTCCCGGAGCGGGCAGGAGAGAACTGCATCGCATTCCGACAGTCATTCAAGCTGCGGATGTCACCTTCGATGAAACGGAAGTTGGCCCATTGATCAGGCGTCACCAGGCTTTGTACCTCGTCCAGATTGCGCTGATGCCCGGTGGCGAAGTTGTCCAGACCGACGACACGCTGATTGAGTTTGAGCAGGGTTTCCAGCAGGTTGCTGCCGATAAAACCTGCCACGCCGGTCACAAGCCAAACATGCTGTTCATTAATGAGGCGAGATTTCAGCAGTTCGTACGCCGAGGATCGTTGGTCCATATTATTCATGCGGAACTTCCAATGATCATTCACTATTACAGCCGGCCATCTGCAGTACCCAGCGGCAAGATGCCCTTCACATCAAACAGCACGGCGTCACGTTGTCCCAAGGCCTTGATTCCGACCTCGCCCAATGTCATGAATTGATGATGTCCCACCGCCAGCACGACAGCGGCATATTGACCGGGCGCAGGCATTTCGGCCAGGCACTTCAGGCCATATTCGTGTTCAGCTTCTTCGAGGTTGATCCACGGGTCGAACACATCAACTTGGGTGTTATAGCCCTGCAGCCTGCGGACGATGTCGACGACTTTGGTGTTCCGTACGTCGGGGCAGTTTTCCTTGAACGTCAGACCGAGCACCAGAACCTTGCTGCCTAGCACTGGTAGGCCCTTGCGCAACATGAGCTTGACCGTCTGGTCAGCGACATGGTTGGCCATGTTGTCGTTGACGCGCCGACCGGCCAGGATGACCTCGGGGTGGTAACCGACTTCCTGCGCCTTATGTGTCAGGTAGTACGGATCCACACCAATGCAGTGGCCTCCGACGAGGCCCGGGCGAAAGGATAGGAAGTTCCACTTGGTGCCGGCGGCTTGCAATACTTCCAGGGTGTCGATGCCCAGCCTATGAAAAATGAGGCTGAGTTCGTTCATCAGCGCGATGTTGATGTCGCGCTGTGTGTTCTCGATAACCTTGGCAGCTTCGGCCACCTTGATGCTGCTCGCCTTATGGGTACCTGCGGTGATGATCTGTTTGTAAAGCTGGTCCACCGCCTCGGCCACTTCGGGAGTGCTACCGCTTGTCACCTTCTTGATGGTAGGCAGACGGTGTTCTTTGTCGCCAGGGTTGATGCGTTCCGGGCTATAGCCACAGAAGAAACTGACGTTGAATTCCTTGCCGCTGAACTTTTCGAGCACAGGAACGCAAACCTCCTCGGTGGCACCGGGATAGACCGTGGATTCATAGATGACCACAGCGCCCTCGGGCATCACCGTGCCGACGGTTTCGCTGGCCTTGATCAGAGGCGTCATGTTCGGGCGGTTGGCTTTGTCTACCGGAGTTGGCACTGTGACAATGAAAACACGGCAGTCCCTCAGATCTTCCGTACTGGCGCTGTATCGCAGGTGGGTTGCGGCCCTGAGATCTCCTGGGGAAACTTCCAGCGTGCTGTCTCTGCCCGACTGCAATTCCGCGATGCGTGCAGCATTGACGTCAAAGCCCAGCACAGGACGATGCTTGCCAAACTCGACAGCAAGCGGTAGGCCGACGTAGCCAAGGCCGATGATGGCAATTTTTTCGTGACTCAAGTTCATGGCTGCGGTGAAGTGGATGGGCTGGACTGCAGCACCCAGGGTTTCAATGAGTGAGGGTGGGGCGTTGCGGGCAGTACAGAGACAATTCCTAGTAGACCGCCTGCGGTGATCGTACCCCAGGCCCTTGCGGCGTGATGAACTTGTGGCGAAATTTGCAATTGATGATGACGGGTGGGCAATCAAGTTGGCGAGCCATCGCGTGGATGCTCCAACTTTGCCGCATCGGGCTCGCCATCGTCATGCAATTCGCGGGTTGGAGTGGGCTGTACTTCCTGGGGGCGTGCATCTGCATGGCTTGGCTGTTGGCAGGTGTTGCACTTCAGGTATGAATCCGTTCTTTGTAGGCGCAGCTTGAGTCGCGAATTTATCCTGGAGGCAAATATCTGAGGCGGGTTTGAATCTGCTTGGCCCAAAGAAAAAGGCGCCAAGTGGCGCCTTTTCGTGGATTTGCTGACCACCTAGCTGAATGAATGCTTGGTGGACGTGCATTTTGTTGGATCTATTTACCTCGGAACAATGGCCCAGGTGGGGTTGTTCAAGAAATCCTTGTCCATTGATGATGTTTTCGATTTCCAGAGGGTGTATGCAGTAGCTGCATTTGTGATGTTAAGGCTCGATACGGCGGCAAGCATTGCGCGTGCATTTGCTGCATATCCACCAGACCATGTCGGGTATCCATCATATTCGAGAGATCCGTTGCAGGTGACGCCCGGGAAGTTGACCTGGGCAAGCTCGCTCCAGCTTCTGATCCACTGGCCGCTTGAATTCTTAAGCTGAAGGTAGTAAGCGGGTGCCTTGGCCAGACAGAATCCTTGCGCTTCATTCATGAAGCGGCCTACTCCAAACTTGCTTACCCAATTGAGGAGTTCCATGGCTCGTGGCTCACCTGCCTCGGCGTGTTGAGCCATGACGATGGCCCAGAAGTCGTTTTGCCATGGTCCGACCGTGGTCGTATCGTACGGGTTAACCGGAGAGCTCATGGGCGACACGTCGGCCGCGGGGGTAACAACCCAATTTTGATAGAACCATTCAAGGCTGTTGGACAGCCGGCGCTGAAAGTATGCTTTCATTGCGTGCGTATCGGGGATGATGCGAGAGGCTTCTCCGAGCGCGCGCATCGTCCATGCTTGTCCGCGGACCTGATCTTCCCACAATAGTCCCTGACCAGCTCCCCGGTATGCGGGATTCATTGCTGTCAGATTCCAAGCAGCCCAGTACATCAGCTCATCTTGAAAGAATGCATCGCCGGTAACCAGATAGGGCACATAGGCATAGGAGGCCTGATGCGCAGTATCCGGTTGCCAAATGGTCGTGCCATTGACAACGGTTGGCAGTGCAGGCTGTGAGCTGCCAAGCCAGGTCGACACATTCGGAAACCGGTCCAGGTCGAGTGGCAGATTGGATGAGTCGTCGCGATAGTGGATGGGGACGGAGCCGGCTGCATCGGCATGGGCCAGCATTACCTCTTTCATCCGATCATCTTGAGAGATGAGGTACATAGCCGTCCATTGCGGCACAGGGCCAATTTCAGGACGACCGCCCGTGGTACCGAAAGCGGGCGTCAACATCAGGTTGGCCATGGGGCCAAGGTTGGCTTGAGACGTCTTGGCTTGCGTGTATTGCTTGTAGAAGTCAGAGAGCACCGCTTCTGGAATGCTCAGGCTGAGGTCATAGTTCCAAATTGCCTTGCTCGCCATGAAGTACGGCATGTTGTGGCGTACGCGCGCCTGCGGCTCTGCCGAGGCACCGGTCCATATCACCTTGTGCCAGCGGGCGTGATGGTAGTGGGTGAACTTGGGCTGGGTGTAGATGGTGCTGCCGTTGCGCTTGACGGCGAACGAATAGGTAATGTTTCCGGGGTTGGCCGTCCAGGTGCGGGTGTTTTCCATCACCACGTCGGTGCGAATGCGTTGACCGCCGTCCACCAGACGGGTGTGCAGCCTGGCCGTCAGGTGCGGGTGCGTGGCGCCGGTGGCCTTGTTCTTGAAGGGCAGGGCCACTGTGTATTCGTTGGCTACTGCACCGGACAGGCGGCGGCCTGTATTGTTGGCGATCTGTTTGACGAGATCGGCCTGGGGCTGCGCCACCAAGGTGGTGATGCTGCCGTTGGTGTCATACACCTGGGCTTCCAGTTCCAGGTTCCAGTCGGGATTGCTGGGAACGCTGGGGGTACTTGTGGATTTGGCGCCGGTGTAGAGGTTGATGATTTTGCTCTGGCCGGGCTGCAGGGTGCTGAGTTGGGTGCTGAGGACGGCGAAGCGGGCAGAGCCGTCACGGTGGGAGGAAATTTCGTCTGCCTGCAGTGGGATGGTGGCGCCGTCCACCTTGGCAACAAGCCCTTGGGTGGTGAACTGCCAGTCCCCGGCCTTGAATGGCTGCCCGAATGTGACGGGCACGGAGGCCTGGGCCTGGGAACCGGTGGATGCGACCTCTACGCAGGTGAGCGCATCGGCCGCGCAGCTAAAAGGCGCCTTCGGGATCAGAGTGGGCGCAGACGGTAGTGTCGGGGTTGTAGGGTATGTGGTTGACTGTGATGGCTGGGTTGATGATGTCGTTGATGAAGACGACGCCACGGGCCTGAAAGTAATCGACGTAGACGCTGCGCTTGTTGTGACCGGCGACATCGCCTCTGCAGCCAATTCGCCGCCGTTGCTGCCGCCTCCGCAGCCCGACAAAGTGGCCAGGACTAGCAGGCCCGACAATGGCTGGTGGTAGCGGCCCTTGGAAAACTGGGTCCGAATCAGTGAAGTTTTCATATATGGCTTTTGGCACTCAATGTGGATGCGTTCAGGTACTTATCGGCATGCGTTTCGACCGCTGTAGCCGTGATGCCAGGTACTAAGAGGTAGGTATGGGGGGTGGTTTCCCTAGGGTAGAACCGCTCAATGAGCGATTGCAGATGGTTGTGGCTACGAACGAGGCGGAGCCCAGCCCAGGGAGCGACGCATTGTCTGGGTAGGCGCAACGCAAGGCGTAACTGGTTGTCGCGGCAAGGAATTGCTGGGATTTCCAGTGTTACTCGGGCCGTAGCTTCGCCTAAGTCGAATGATGCGAGAACACAATTTTTACTATCGAAACGACTACACACATATAAGATGACCCGCTGTATTTCAGATGAGAATGCAACGGAACGGGTTGTGCAATGCGCGCCATTTGTGGAGGAAGGTTGCGTGCTCGGCGACGTTTTTCAGTCTGAGGCCTGGTTTGCCAACCTGCTGGCTCATGGCTTTGAGCGGCCTCCGCGCGGACACTGGGCTTTGCCGCTGCCCTCGCGTTCCAGTGAGCCAGTTCACTTGCACCTGATGCAGGAGTCTTCGGCTGGCTCTTTGTGTTCTTTAAGCAACTATTACAGCTGCCTTTATGGCCCGGTAGGCTCGACCAGGGCGATCCAGGACGTTTCTGTTGCTCAGTGGCAAGCGGCTGCACATGCCTTGCGACAGTTGCCGGGCAGCAGTGTGTTGCGCCTGCAGCCGCTGGATGCGGATGGCGCGTGGCTGGCGGGGCTGGAAGGGGGACTGCGCGCCGCTGGCTACTGGACGGATCGGTTTTTCTGCTTCGGGAATTGGTACCAGCCGGTGCCTGGCGGGGGCTTTGCCGATTATTGGCGGCAACGCCCATCGGCCCTGCGGCACAGCGTGGAGCGCGGGCGGCGCCGGCTGGACCGGGCGGGAGGGGCTTGGCACATCGACATCATTGCCGATGCGTCGCCTGGACTGGATGCATGTCTGGCCGCGTACCTAGCGGTGTATGCCAAAAGCTGGAAGTCGCCCGAGCCTTGTCCGGATTTCATGCCGGCCCTGGTGCGCATGGCGGCGCGTGAAGGGTGGCTGCGCCTGGGGGTGTTGTGGCTGGGGGAGCAGCCCCTGGCCGCGCAGGTCTGGCTGGTATGTGACGGGAAGGCCAATATCTACAAGCTGGCCTATGTGAAGGGACAGGAGAGGCTGTCCGCCGGCTCGGTGCTGACGGCAGCCCTCATGCAGCGCGCCATGGACGTGGACCGGGTGCTGGAAGTGGACTATCTGAGCGGCGACGATGCCTATAAGCGCGACTGGATGGCGATGCGGCGCGAGCGGGTGGGCCTGGTGGCGTTTGACCCGCGTCGCCTTCCTGGCCTGCTGGCCGCGGGGCGGCATTTTGCGGGGAGGATGCTGCGGCGGCGCTGATCGGGTTGGTATCTTGGCAACTCTGGGATGGCTCCCTGAATCTTCGAGCCAAAAAAAAGGTGGCCGGAGCCACCTTTTATGCGTGTGGGCCTCAGACTAGGCTTACTTCGCACCCTTTTGCTTGCGGCGCGACACAAAGGCCAGACCGGACAAGCCCAGGCCCAGGAGAGCCAGCGAACCGGGCTCCGGAACCTTGGTCACGGACTCGACGTAGACGACCATGTCGTTGTAATCCCTGTCCGAGCCGCCGCTCAGAGACTGGTCTTCCCATCCCAGGACATAGCTGGAAGACCCCCATACGCCAGTTGCACGACCCGGGAACTGGACCGTGTCTCCATCGCCCTGGTAGCTCACCATTTGCTCGTTTCCGCCATTCTGGCTAGCCTGCGAGAAGAATGTGCCCCCGGGGCCGCTCAGGTAATAGCCGAACGTGCTGGAGGTAAACAGCATGCTTCCGAGTATGCCGCCGTTGGTAAGGTCCACTGCCTTGAATTGATTGGAAGCATCGACGGTGATGGCCACTTGAGCACCGCTGCTGGCGCTGCCAGAAAACAATTGCAACTGGGTAGCTGTGTTGTAGGGGTCGTAAATACCGAACGTATTGATGTTGGCATTCCCGGCGATCTCAAGGATCATGGTGGCAATGGAACCACCAGATGCCTCGATCTGGAACAGTTCTGCGCCAGCTTGATTTGTGTTGACGTTAGGCGCGGCAGACACGGGCGAAGCGCCTGGGCCGCCGTATGCGTTGTTGATGATGGTTTGCAGCGATGTTTCGGAACCGGGCAAAACCGTGGCAGCGAACGCGCCGGTAGACATGGCAAGGACTGCAGAGGCTACCAACGTTTTGAGTGCTTTCATGATGAACTCCTTTGAGTGACATTCCACCGAATGCGGGATGCACTGCCATAAGCATGTTGCGTGCCAAATAATAAAATCAACAACTTATGTGCGAGCGGTCTGTGGGGTGTAAAAAAATCTGACGGTCCTGGCCCTGCTGAAGAGGGGCGCCGCTCGCAGCTGAAAGCTGCGCTTCCTGCCGTTGGCTGTCGTGCCTATGCCATGGCGCCGAGCCACGCCAGCGTCAGGTCTTCCACTTGCAATTGCCAGGCCGGTTGCGAGAAAGTGTGGTCGGCGCCGGCGATGTCGTGCCTGCTCACGCCAGGGCGCTGCAGGACATGGCTCCAGGCCGATTGCGTGGCTGTGTACTCGACAAATTCCTGCGCCGTCAGGTCGCGCTCGCTCAGTATGAGAAGGATTTTGCCCTCGAACGCTTGCCAGGCATGCGCCATGCGCTCTTGAAATGAGAGTGAAGGCGCTACTGCATGCCGCATAGCGCGCAGGTTGTTCCATGCGCTACGCAGCGCCGTCAAGCCTACGCCGCCGCTTGCCAGCTTGCGCCAGAAGTCTGGCTCCAGGATGCGCTGGCGGTAGTAGTGCTTGACCCGCGCACGTGCCAGGCCGGCTTCGGACCGCACCCAGGGATTGAGCAGGGCCAGGCCGGTCACGCTCGGATCCTGCGTTGCCTGCATGTACAGCAGGCTGGCCGAGGCCCCGTCGCACAAGCCCCAGAGCACGGCGTGCCGAACGGGCGCGGCGCGCAGCATCGCCTCCACGGCGGCTGCAATATGGGGGGCGGTGTTTTCGAATGGCACGGGTTCGCCGGGACTGTCGCCCATGCCCGGCAGGTCGAAGCGCAGCACGGGGTGGCCGGCGGCTGCCAGGCGGCGGGCCAGTCGCACGAACTGCCGGTGGCTGCCCACGCGGTGCTGGGCGCCACCTACCACCACCACTACGCCAATGTGCCGCATGGGGGTATCCGGCGCGGGCAGGGTCAGGATGCCCAGCATGTCGAAGCCGTCGCCGGCTATGTGAATGGGCTGTTCCTGGACGTTCATGCCTGGGGCGGGTGGGTGAGGGCGGCCAGGGTGGCCTGGACCAGGGCGGGGGCTTCGTCGGTGCCCACGGTTTGCCAGAAGGGCGGGCTTTCCACGGCTTGTGCCTGTACCTGCCAGCCCGCGGCATGCCAGGCCGAGAGTTGTTTGCCGGCGGCGGGGCTGAGCGAGGGTGTTTGCGCGGCTGATGTTTCCAGCCACACCAGCCGCCCCGGCTGCAGCGAACCGGGGTCGGGCATGTGCGCCTCGGCCAGCCCTTGGGCCAGTCGGGGGCTCAATGTGTAGCCGGCAATGGCGATGGCCAGCCCTTGTGCTAGCGTCTGTGAGGGGGGCGGCTCACCCGTGCTGCCGGCGCCCAGCCACTGGCTGGCGGCGCGCAGGCGCAGGAACTGCTGCAGCATTTGCTGGCCGCTGGCCACGGGCTGCCAAAGCAGCAGGTGGGTGGGCGCAGTCCCTGGTGCCTGCAAGAGGGCGGCCAGCTGCGCCGCAAGCAAGGCGCCAGAGCGCATGCCCCAGAGCCACAGGGGGCCGCTGGCGTGGTCGTCCAGCCAGCGATGGGCCTGCTGCGCGTCGTGCAGCCAGGCGGCCCAGGTGGCGTCGGCGAAGTCGCCGGCGCTGTCGCCGCAGCCCAGCAGGTCGATCTGCAGCACGCCATAGCCGGCCTGCGCGAGTGCGCGTGCCTGCCCGGCCACCACGCGGCGGGTGCTGTTGAGCTCTTCGGCGAAGGGGTGCAGGTAGAGCACGCGCCCCAGCGGCGTGGCGCCTTGCGGGGGGTGGAAAAGGCAGAAGCGCTGACCGGTGTCGGTCGTAAGGAAGAAGGCCTGCGGCAGGGCGGCGCGCGCGCGGGGGCTCATCTCATGAGGCTTGTCGGGCCAATGACTGCTCCACCAGGTCGCACAGGCTGCCCACGGTGGCGAAGACTGCGCCATGGAGTTCATCGTCGCTGAAGGTGATGGCGAAATGGTTCTCCAGCCCGGTGATGACGGCCAGCACGGCCATGGAGTCGAGCTCGGGGAGGGACCCGAGCAGCGGGGTGTCGCGATCGAAGGCTGTGGCGCGGCCTTGCAGGCTGAGGGCGTTGTCGAGCACGTGCAGGACTTGTTCGGTCAGGTTCATGGCGGGGGAGGGGGAGGAGACGGGACTGCGTTTGATTCTAGACACTTGACGGGCGGCCGTTGGGGGCCTGGCAATGGCTTAACATGCGCCGCATGCCCCAAGAGTCGGACTTCCAAAGGGGAATTCCCCCTGTTCTGTTACACGAGCTGCCAGCCCGGGCCGCCGCCTGCTGGCCCGATCGCACGGCGCTGACGGTCGATGGGGCGCACCTGTCCTATGCCGGCCTGCAGTCGCAGATCGAATGCTGCGCCGCAGGCCTTTTGGCCTTGGGGCTGGAACGGGGCGCGCGCGTCGCGGTGTACCTGGAAAAGCGCGTGGAAGCCGTGGTGGCCAGCTTTGCCGCACCGGCTGCGGGCGGGGTGCTGGTGCCGGTGAATCCGCTGCTCAAGGCCGGGCAGGTGGCGCACATCCTGCAGGACGCCGAGGCGCAGGTGCTGGTGACATCTGCGGCGCGGCTGGCCCTCCTGGCGCCGGCGCTGGCCGATTGCCCCGGGCTGCGGCACGTGGTGCTGTGCGATGAGGGGGCGCCGGGTGCGTCTGCCCCCCTGGCGGGCGGCATCGCCCTGCATGGCTGGCCCGAGGTGCTGGCCGGCCGGCCGGCCGGCTTGCCCCAGGCGCTGGACATGGACGTGGCGGTGATCTTCTACACGTCCGGCAGCACGGGCCGGCCGAAAGGCGTGGTGTTGTCGCACCGCAACCTGGTGAGCGGGGCCGTCAGCGTGGCGAGCTACCTGCACAACCATGCCGACGATACCCTGCTGGCCGTGCTGCCGCTGTCGTTCGACGCCGGGTTCAGCCAACTCACCACGGCATTTCTGGTGGGCGCGCGCGTGGTGCTGCTCAACTACCTGTTGCCGCGGGACGTGCTCCAGGCCATGGTGCGCGAACGGGTGACGGGCCTGACGGCCGTGCCGCCGCTGTACATGCAGCTGGCCGCGCAGGACTGGCCAGCCGCGGCGGCGCAGCATTTGCGCTACTTTGCCAATACCGGCGGGCACATGCCGCGGGCCACGCTGCAGCGCCTGCGCAGCCTGGCGCCGACGGCGGCGCCCTACCTGATGTATGGATTGACCGAGGCCTTCCGCTCCACCTACCTGCCGCCCGAGGAAGTGGACCGCCGGCCGGACTCGATCGGGCGGGCGATACCGAATGCCCAGGTATGCGTGCTGCGGGACGATGGCACGGAGTGCGCGGTCGACGAGCCCGGCGAGCTGGTGCACCGCGGCGCCCTGGTGGCCCTGGGCTACTGGCGCAGGCCCGAAGAGACGGCACTCCGCTTCAGGCCCTGGCCGCCCGCCTTGCTGGCTGCCGGGGGCGGCTGGGCCGCGCCGGAGCTGGCCGTGTATTCGGGCGATACCGTGCGCCGCGACGCGGATGGGTTCCTGTACTTCGTGGGCCGGCGCGACGAAATGATCAAGACGTCGGGCTACCGTGTCAGCCCGACCGAAGTGGAAGAGGTGCTGTATGCCAGCGGCCTGGTGGCCGAGGCGCTGGTGTATGCAAGGCCCGACGACGCCCTGGGCAGCGTGATCTGCGCGGCCCTGCTGGCTTCGCCGAGGGCCAGCGGCCATGCGGGCGATGACAACGCGGCCCTCATGGCCCACTGCAGCAAGCACCTACCGGCCTTCATGCTGCCCAAGATGCTGCAATGGGTGGAGCAGCCGCTTCCGCGCAGTCCCAACGGCAAGCTCGACCGTCAACGCTGGATGCTGGAGCATGGATCAATTTGACACGACCCACGATGAACTGCGGGTAGGCGGGCTGCCGCTGTCCCTGCTTGCCGAGCGGGTGGGCCAGACGCCTTTCTATGCGTACGACCGCTCCCTGATCGCGGCGCGCGTGGCCGGCGTGCGGCAGGTGTTGCCACAGGGCGTGCTCCTGCACTACGCCATCAAGGCCAACCCCATGCCGGCGCTGGTGGGCTTCATGCGCCCGCTGGTCGACGGCATGGACGTGGCGTCGGCTGGAGAGCTCAAGCTGGCGCTGGATGCCGGCGCCGATCCCCAAACCATCGGATTTGCCGGGCCTGGCAAGCGTGATGCCGAGTTGCGCCAGGCGGTTGCCGCCGGGGTGCTGCTGCATGTCGAGTCGGCGCGCGAACTCGAGGCGCTGGCCGCGTCCGCCCAGGCGCTGGGGCGGCCGGCGCGCGTGGCATTGCGCATCAATCCGGATTTCGAGCTGCGCGGCGCCGGCATGCACATGGGCGGCGGGCCCAAGCCCTTCGGGATCGACGCCGAACAGGTGCCGGCCATGCTGCGCGCCATGGCGCGCGATGGCCTGGCGTTCGAGGGCTTTCATATTTACCCGGGCTCGCAGAACCTGCGCGGGAACGTGATCGCGGAAAGCCTGCACCGTTCGGTGGAGCTGGTGCAGCGCCTGGCGCACGACGCGCCTGCACCGGTGCGCTACGTGAACCTGGGGGGGGGCTGGGGCATCCCGTACGTGGCGGGCGAGCGGCGCCTGGAGCTGCCCCCCGTGGCCGACGCCTTGGCGCAGGTGCAGGCGGCGCTCGGGCGCGCATTGCCCGAGGCGCAGATGGTCCTGGAGCTCGGGCGGTATCTGGTGGGCGAGGCGGGCATTTACGTGGCCCGCGTGATCGACCGGAAGGTGTCGCGCGGCCAGGTTTTCCTGGTGACCGACGGCGGAATGCACCAGCATCTGGCCGCCTCGGGGAATTTCGGCCAGGTGATCCGGCGCAACTATCCCGTGGTGATTGGCAATCGGCTGCAGGCGGCCGAACGTGAATCGGCCACCGTGGTGGGACCGCTGTGCACGCCCCTGGACGTGCTGGCCGAGCGGATGGAACTCGCCGTGGCGCAGCCCGGTGATCTGGTGGTGGTATTGCAGTCCGGCGCCTATGGGGCAACGGCCAGCCCGCAGGCGTTTCTGGGGCATCCGCCTTGTGCCGAGGTGCTGGTCTGAATATGGACGGCAGTGAAAGCGCGGTGATCTATTCGGGGTGGGCCTGGGCCGCGGTTGCCTACGCCCTGCTGTCCCTGCGCCTGGTGCAGCAGGAATACCTGAAAAAGCCCGTCAATCGCATCGCCATGGCTATGCTGGCGGCAGCGCTTCTCTCCGTTGCCTGGAGTGGATTCAGTTTTCTGGCGTTGACGGTGAATGCCGCATGGTGGCTGGGTGCGCAGTCGGCAGACATATTGCGCTACCTTGCCTGGGGCGTTTTTGTCTTCCTGTTTTTCAACCGCAATACGGGCGACATTTCCAGCCCCTGGTACCGCTGGTGGCCGGGGCTTGCGGTGCTCGCCGTGCTGGGCGCGCCGCCGCTCGTCGTGGGCATGCACGCCCTGGCGGGGCCGGCGGGACATGTGTTCGTCATGGTCCTGCTGGCGGTTGCCGGGCTGGTGCTGGTGGAGCAGTTGTTCCGCAATCTCCCCGAGGATGCGCTGTGGAGCGCCAAGCCCGTGTGCCTCGGATTGGCGGGCACATTCCTGTTCGATCTGTACCTGTTTTCCCAGGGATTGCTGCTGCAGGGCCTGGATCCCGACGCCCTGAAGGTGCGCCCCTTCGTGCATGCGCTGATGGTGCCGCTGCTGCTGCTGGCCACGACGCGGCACCGCAACTGGATCGCCAAGATACGCGTCTCGCGCAAGGTGATATTTCACTCGGCGACGCTGGTGCTTGTGGGGCTGTACCTGCTTTTCATGGCGGGGGTGGGCTACTACGTGCGCTACTTCGGCGGCGAATGGGGTGGCGCCCTGCAGCTGGGCCTGGTTTTCGTGGCCGCGGTGCTGGCGATTGCCTTCGTGCTTTCCGGTTCGTTGCGTGCGAAGCTACGGGTTTTCCTGGGCAAGCACTTCTTCCGCTACCGCTTCGACTACCGCGAAGAATGGCTGAAATTCACCGCCACGCTGTCGAGCCAGGACCAGCCCCAGGAAGCCGGCCGCAGCGTGATCCGCGGCCTGGCCGACATGTTGGAGAGCCCTGCGGGCGCCTTGTGGCTGCGGCGCCCCGAAGACGACCAATACCGGCAGGTGGCGCGGTGGAACCTTGCCCCGGCCACGCAGACGGTGGATCGGCATGCAGAGCTGCTGGAGTTCATGCGCGCCACCGGCTGGGTGATCAATCTAGAGGAGCTGCGCGCCGAGCCCGTGCGCTACAACGACCTGCGCCTGCCCGAATGGCTGGCGGAGTACCCGCAGGCCTGGCTGCTGGTTCCGCTGTGGCAGGGCAAGGACCTGCTCGGGTTCGTGCTGCTGGCCAGCCCGCGCACGCGGGTGGACGTGAACTGGGAGGTGATCGACCTGCTGAAGACCGCAGGGCACCAGGCGGCGAGCATCCTGGCGCAGATGCAGGCCACCGAAGCCCTGCTCGAGTCGCGCAAGTTCGAGGCGTTCAACCGCATGTCGGCCTTCGTGGTGCACGACTTGAAGAACATCGTCGCCCAGTTGTCGCTCATGGTTAAAAACGCCAAGCGGCTGCAGAACAACCCGGAGTTCCAGGCCGACATGCTGATGACGGTGGAAAACTCGCTGGAGCGCATGCGCCAGCTCATGCAGCAACTGCGCCAAGGGGCCGCCTCCGGCGCCGCGTCCGCGGGCGTGGATCTGGGCAGGATTGCCGAAAGGCTGGCCGCCGAGGCCCTGGGCCGTGGGCGCACGGTGCAGCTGGAGGCCTCGTCACAAGTTTTCACCCGTGGACAGGCCGACCGGTTGGAGCGCATCATCGGCCATCTGCTGCACAACGCTTTCGATGCCACCGATGCCGATGGCCGGGTCTGGGTGAAGGTCGATCGCTTTGGCAGCCACGCCCGCATCGAGGTGGGGGACGAAGGCCAGGGGATGACCGAAGAATTTGTCCAGACGCGCTTGTTCAAGCCGTTTCAGACGACCAAGGAGGCAGGCATGGGGATAGGCACGTATGAGAGTTTCCAGTACGTGCAGGAGCTCGGGGGCAAGATCTCCGTGGACAGCAAGGTCGGCAGGGGCACGGTGGTGAGCCTGTTGCTGCCCCTGATAGAGATCAGCCGTGATTCCGATTTGCATCTATAGGAACATGCATGAGTACGGATAAATTGCAGCAGCCCCTGCTGGTGGTTGAAGATGATCTGGCGTTGCAAAAGCAGATCAAGTGGTCGCTCGATCGCTTCGAATCCGTCACCGCCCATGACCGCGAAAGCGCCATGACGCAGGTGCGCCGGTACGCGCCTGCCGTCGTGACCATGGATCTGGGCCTGCCGCCGGATGCCGACTCGGTGTCCGAGGGGTTCAAGCTGCTGGAGCAGATCCTGGCAGCCGCCCCCGACACCAAGGTGATCGTGCTGACGGGCCAGAACGACCAGTCCAACGCGGTCAAGGCCGTGGGCATGGGCGCTTACGATTTCCTGGCAAAGCCCTTCGAGCCCGAGGTTCTCAACCTGTGCGTGGAGCGCGCGTTCAGGCTGCACCACCTGCAAGCGGAAAACAAGCGCCTGAGGGCCATGCAGATGCCCGACGCCCTCTCGGGCCTGGTGACGCGCGACCCGCAGATGCTGCGCATCTGCCGCACCATCGAAAAGGTTGCAAACACCAATGCCTCCGTCATGCTGCTGGGAGAAAGCGGCACGGGCAAGGAGGTGCTGGCGCGGGGGCTGCACCAGCAGTCCAACCGCAAGGGCAACTTCGTGGCCATCAACTGTGCCGCCATTCCTGAAAACCTCCTGGAGAGCGAGCTCTTCGGCTACGAAAAGGGGGCCTTCACGGGGGCGGCGAAGACCACGCCGGGCAAGATCGAGACGGCGCACGGGGGCACCCTCATGCTCGACGAGATCGGCGACATGCCCATGCCCCTGCAGGCCAAGCTGCTGCGGTTCCTGCAGGAGCGCATCGTCGAGCGCGTGGGGGGGCGCCAGGGCATTCCCGTGGACGTGCGCGTCGTGTGCGCCACGCACCAGAACCTGGCGCAGTGCATCAAAGAGGGCCGGTTCCGGGAGGACCTGTATTACCGCCTTGCCGAGATCGTGGTGGAGATACCGCCCCTGCGTGCGCGGGTGGGGGATGCGGCGCTGCTCGCCCATTCCTTCGTGCGCCGGTTCGGCGGCGAGCATGGCCGCAGCCTGACCCTGGCCGATGACGCGCTGCGCGCGATCGAGACCTATTCCTGGCCGGGCAATATCCGCGAGCTCGAGAACCGTATCAAGCGCGCGACCATCATGGCCGATGGCAACCAGATCACCGCGGACGATGTCGGGCTTGCCGGCGCCGACGGCACCGAGGACGACCGATCGCTGGACCTGCGCCTGACGCGCGAGGCCGCCGAGCAGCGCGCCGTGCTTGCGGCACTGGCCCGGGCCGACGGCACGGTTGCGAAGGCCGCCGATCTGCTCGGCGTCAGCCGCCCCACGCTCTATGACTTGATGCACCGCCTGGGCCTCAAGATCTGACGATTACTAAGTAGAGGATGACCATGACGGCTATCACTTCCCGCACTCTCGTTCCTGCCGCCGCCCTGACGGTGGCATTGCTGATGTCGGCATGCGGTCGCGACGATCCTGATGCTCTCGTGGCGTCGGCGCAGGATTACCTGAGCCGGAACGATGCGCCGGCGGCCATCATCCAGCTCAAGAATGCACTGCAGAGCCGGCCGGATTCCGCAAAGGCGCGCCTGCTGCTGGGCCAGGCCTTGCTGGACACGGGTGATGCGCAGGGCGCCGAGACCGAGTTCAGAAAGGCGCAGGACCTGGGCGTACCCCCTGCGGAAGTCGTGCCGCAGCTGGCGCTGGCCTTGCTCCGGAGCCGGCAGTACAGCAAGATCACCTCCGACTATGCGGGCCAGCGGCTTGCCGATGCGCAGGCGCAGGCCAACCTGCAGACCACCCTGGCCATTGCCTGGCAGCGCCAGGGCGACGAGGCAAAGGCCCAGGGTAGCCTGGACGAAGCGCTCAAGGCCAAGGCCGACTACGCGCCCGCGCTGATCGAGCAGGCCCGGAGCAAGGTCCGTGGCGGCGATGTGGATGGCGCCTTGGCTGGTCTGGGCCAGATCCCGAGGCAATCGTCCGTCGGGGCCGAGGCCCTCAAGCTGCGTGGCGACATACTGCTTCACAACAAGCGCGACGCCGATGCCGCAATGGCGGCGTACCGGGATGCTCTCGAAGTCAAGCCTTCCTACGTGGAAGGGCAGGCCGCCATCGTCGAGCTGCTGATATTCCAGGGCAAGACCACTGCCGCCGCCGAATCCTTGCAGGCCCTGGAAAAGGCGGCGCCCGGCAGGCCGCAGACCCTGTACCTGCAGGCGATGCTGGCGTACACCAAGGGGGACTTCAAAGCGGCGCAGGAAAACGTGCAGAAGCTTGTGCGCATGGCGCCAGAGAGCGCTCGCGCGCTCGAACTGGCGGGCATGACGGACCTGCAGCTGGGTGCCAACGCCCAGGCAGAGGCCTCGCTGGCGAAGGCCCTGCAACTGAACCCCGGGCTGGCCATGGCGCGACGCGGCCTGGTGACCACCTACATGCGCCTGGGCCGGCTCGACAAGGCCATTGCCACGCTGCCGTCCGACATCGACGGCAACGACCGCGACCCCGGCATGCTGGGGTTGGCGGGGCAGGCGTACATGCTGCAGGGCGACGTGGACCGGGCGCAGCGCTACTTCGCCCGGGCGTCCCGCCTGGTTCCGAACGACGCCGTCATGCGCACGTCGCTGGCCGTGAGCCACCTCGCCTCGGGCAAGGGCGACGCTGCCCTGGGTGAGCTGCGGAGCATTGCCGCATCCGACGAAGGCGTGGTGGCCGACATGGCCCTGATCAACGCGCTGCTGCAGGAGCGCAAGGTCGAAGAGGCCTTGAAGGCCATCGACCTGCTGGAGAAGAAGCGCCCCGCTGACGTGTTGCCCGTTTTCCTGCGCGGCCGCGCCCTGTTGCTCAAGCAGGATACCGCCGGTGCGCGCAAGGCCATGGAGCGGGCGCTTGAGATCGATCCTGGCTACTTCCCCGCGGCGGGCGTCCTGGCGGTGCTCGACAACGCCGAAAAGCGCCCGGACGATGCGCGTGCGCGCATCGAGGCCGCCATCAAGCGCGACCCCGGCAATGTCCAGGCGTACATGGTGCTGATGGAGCTGCGGGCCGCCAACGGCGCGGACAGGGCGGAGTTGGCCGGCATCCTGCGCAAGGCGGTGGATGGAGCGCCGAGCAGCCCCATCCCGCGCCAGTTGCTGGTGGACCATTACCTGCGCGGGGGCGAAACCAAGGAAGCGCTGGCAGTGGCGCAACAGGCGGTGGCCGCGCTTCCGGACAATGCGCAGCTGTTCGATGCCCTGGGCCGCGCGCAATCGGCCAACGGCGAGCACAACCAGGCACTGGCCAGCTTCAACCGCATGGCGGCATTGCAGCCGCAGTCGCCCGTGCCCTATCTGCGCATGGCCGGCGCCAACCTGATCGCCGGCGATCGCACCGCTGCAGGCCAAAGCTGGCGCAAGGCATTGGAAATCGATCCCACGGCGCTGGAAGCCCAGCAGGGGCTGGTCCGCCTGGCAATGGCGGATCGCAAGAGCGGCGACGCCCTGGCCATGAGCCGTACCGTGCAAAAACAAAGGCCCAAGGAGGCCGCGGGCTACGCACTCGAAGGCGAGATTCACGTGGCGGACAAGGCCTGGGACAAGGCGATAGACGTGTTCCGCGCGGGGCTCAAGCAAGTGCCCGCCAGCGGGGAGCTCGCTGTGCGGCTGCACGAGGTGCTGGTGACGGCCGGGAAGAAGTCCGAGGCTGACCGCCTGGCCACCGAATGGCAGCGCAGCCACGCCAAGGATGCGACCTTCCCCCTGTACCTGGGAACCCGTGCGCTGGCCGCCAAGGACCTGCCGGAAAGCCTGCGCCAGTATGAGCGTGCGGTGGCGCTGCAGCCCAACAATGCCATTGCCTTGAACAACATGGCCTGGATCAAGGGCCAACTGGGACGCGACGGAGCGCTGGCCGATGCGGAGCGCGCCAATGCGCTGGCGCCCAATCAACCTGCGTTCATGGACACGTGGGCCATGCTCCTGTCCGCCGCCAGCCAACACGCCCGTGCCGTGGATCTGCAGAAGCGGGTGGTGCAATTGCGGCCGCAGCAATTGGAGTTCAAGTTGAACCTGGCCAAGATTTACATCAAGGCCGGGCAAAAGGATGCGGCCAAGGCCGTGCTCGATGAACTCGCCGCGGCGGGGGCGCGCTTTCCGGCCCAGGCAGAAGTCGAAGAGCTGAGAAAGGCGCTATGAGCCCGGCCAGCCACGGTCTGGTGTGAAGGCTGCCAGCGTGAACGGACGAATGCCGCCTCGCAGGGTTGCGCTATGGGCGCTTGCATGGCTGCTCCAGTGCCTGTGGGCCGGCGGTGCGCTGGCCCAGTTGCCCGATACGATCGAGAGGGTCAAGCCGTCGGTGGTGCTGGTCGGCACCTATGCCGCAACCGACAACCCGCGCTTTAGATACGTGGGCGCGGGCTTCGTGGTGGGCGACGGCCTGCGGGTGGTGACGAGCGCGCATGTGGTGACCCGCATGAACATGCTGAGCCCCGACGGGCAGGCCCTGGCCGTGCAGGTGCGCTCGGGCCCCGTGGCATGGCTCATGCGCAAGGCCAGGGTGATCGAGCTGAACCTGGAGCAGGACCTGGCGCTGCTGCAAATCGAGGGCCCGCCGGTCGCGGCGCTCCAGGTCGCCTCGTCCGACCATGTGCGCGAGGGGGACGAACTCGCGTTCATGGGCTTCCCGATCGGCGGGGTGCTGGGCTTCGCCTCCGTCACGCACCGGGCCGGCGTGGCCTCCATCACCACCATGGCCCTGCCCAGCCCGACGAGCCAGCAACTGAGTGAGCGCGCCATCCTCAGCCTGCGTGCCGGGCCCGTGCAGGTCTTGCAACTCGATGCGACGGCCTATCCCGGCAACAGCGGCGGCCCCTTGTTCGACCCGCGCAGCGGCGCGGTGCTCGGCGTCATCAGCATGGTGCACATCAAGAGCACACGCGAGGCGGCCATGAGCCAGCCCTCGGGCATTTCCTACGCCATTCCGAGCCGCTATGTGCTGGAGCTGCTGGCGCGGCACCAGTCGGCGCCCTGACCGCCGGCGACGCGGCGGGCCGGGTTTTCACGAGCGGGCGACCACGAACACGCCGGCGCAGATCAGGGCCACGCCGCCCGCGCGCAATGGCGACACCTGCTCACCCACCATGAGGCCCGCCAGCACCGTGAACACGAAGCCCAGCCCCACCAGCGGATAGGCCTTGCTGACGTCCCATTTCGACAATACGCCGAGCCAGATGACGGCCCCGAGGCCATAGAGAACAAATCCGCCCAGGACATACCTGTTGGCAATGATCGAGACCAGGCTGCCCAGGGAGAACGGTTGGGCCATGGCCGCCTGCACCCCCGGCTGCGACATGCCAGCCTTCAGCGAGAACTGGGCCGTCACCGACAGCACGATGCTCAGCAGCGCGATCGCAAAAGTGTTCATGGAAAAAACTCCAGCGCAGAGAAATGGGCGACCATGACCGCGGCGATCATGGCGAGCACCGTCAGGCGGCTGCCTCGGTCCTTGAGTGCATAGACGACGGGGTCGTCGTGCATCTCGCCCCGCGATGTCTTGATCCACAGGCGCGCCATCCAATACACCAGGCCTATGGCAACCAGCCACAGTATTTGCGGGGTAGCGTAGCGTGCCTGCGTTTCGGGCGCGCTGATGAACAGACCAAACACCACCACGGCGCACAGCGCCGCGCCGACACCCAGCGGCCACAGGACCACCAGATCGCTCACACGGTAGTCGCGTCCGCGGGTCGCGGGTGCTCCCGCCTCTTTCAGCGACACCAGTTCCGCGCAGCGCTTGACCAGGGCCAGGCTCAGGAAGGTGAAGGCCGAGAAGGCCAGCAACCAGGAACTGGTGGTCACGCCGATCGCCACCGAGCCGGCCAGTATGCGAATGGTGTAGAGCAGCGACAGCATGAGCACGTCCATGAGGACGTATTCCTTGATGACCCAGCTGTACGAACTCGTCAGCACCAGGTAGGCCAGCAGCATCCATGCAAACCCTGGCGACACGGTGGCGGCCAGTGCAAGCGCCAGCGCCAGCGCCGCGCCCGCGACGAGAAGCCCGTGGTGGATGGGCAGGGCGCCGCTGGCGAAAGGGCGCAGGCGTTTGCGTGGGTGGACGCGGTCGTTTCCAAGGTCCCACAGGTCGTTGACGACGTAGGTGGCGGACGCCGCGAGGGAGAAGGCCATGAAGGCCAGCACGATGTGGACGAGCTTGCCGATGTCGGTGAACTCGAAGGTGGTTAGCAGCGGAACGAACAGCAGCACATTCTTGGCCCATTGGTGCACGCGCAGTGCGCGCAGCCATGTGGCCAGGCCGGTTTCCGGCCTTTGGAAGTCGCGCTCGATGGGGGTGCTTTGCCGCACCTGCTCGGCAATGCGCTGCGGCACGCCCACCAGGATGGCGGCCCTGGCCTGCTTCCAGATCGGCAGGTCGGCCGCGCAGTCGCCGGCGTACACGAAGGCCTCGCCCACGTTGTCCTGGATCGCCTGGAGCTTTGCCGGGCCCTTCAGGTTGCTCCCGGACTGCGTGGCCAGCACCTTGTCGAAGACGCCGAGGCGCCCGGACACCGCCTGGGCAATGGAGTGGTGCGCCGCCGTGGCGAGGACGATCTGGCGCCCCCTGGATTTCTCCTCGCGCAGGTAGTCCAGCAGCGGTGCGTTGTAGGGGAGCCTTTCGGCGTCGATGGCGGCGCGGGTGGAGACGGCCTCCTTGAACCCGGCCCTGCCGCGCAGCAGCCACCAGGGCAGCAGCAGAAGGCTGGATGGAGAGCGCTTGACCAGCTGGACCACCGACTCCAGCAAGGTGTCCGTCGGCGTGAGGGTGCCGTCCAGGTCCACCACCAAAGGTATGTCCGCCGTGTCGATCATCCACCCTCCTGAACCGTGCAAAGACGGCCATTTTGCTGCAGCGGTGGCATCAATGCCTTTTGAACTGCGTGCGCAGCGACTCGATGAAGCAGTCCGCCCGCTCGGACGGGGCATATTGCGGCGCGAGGGCAAGCACCACCTCCACCGCGCAATGCGGCAGTAGGGGCAGTATGTGCAGGTCGCGCGCGAACAGCGATGCCACGTAGGGGTTGACCACGCCCAGGCCCAGGCCCTGGGCCGCCAGGCAGCAGATGGTGGATGAGTACGTGGTTTCTATGGTGGAGCCCGCCTGGATGCCATGGGCCTGCATGGTGTGCTGTAGCTGCAGGAAGATGTTGTCGTCGGCATTGAGGGTCAGCAGCAGCTGGTCCTGCAGGTCGCGCACGTGGAGCTTGCCGCGCGCGGCGAGGGGATGCTGCGGGTGCATGACGCAGACCGCATGGCTGCGGTGCAGCACGGTGGCGTCCAGTTCGGGCGTGGCGATGGCCATGGTGCTGACCACCAGGTCGAAGTGGCCATGCAGCAGCCCTTCGCGCAGGGCCGTGGTGCCCAGGGTCTGCAGGCTGAGGTGGGTGCCCGGGTAGTGCTGGGCGAAGCTGTGGACGGCGGCGGGAATGACGCTCAGCCCCAGGGCCGGCGTGCAGCCTATGCGCAGGGCCCCGGCCCCCGACTGGCGCAGCACCGCCAGCTTGCGCTCGATGCGTTCGCGCCCCAGGAAATGCTGCTGCACCGTGGTGTACAGGTCCATGGCCTCGGAGGTGGGGCGCAGGCGGCCCTTGTGCATGTCGAACAGCTTGAGCCCGGCGGCGGCCTGCATCTGGGATAGCAGGCGGCTGACCGAGGGCTGGGTCGTGTGCAGCAGCTGGGCGGCGGCCGTGGTGGTGCCGGTCTGTATGACGGCGCGGAAGGCCTCGATCTCGCGGGGATGCAGGGGCCGGGTCATAGCGGGCTCCGATGCTGAAAGGGGGGAGGTGGTGGGCTATATCAATTTTGAATAGACGCCGCGCAAAACTGCATTTTCCTGCAGAACATGCGCTTCCTACACTGCCTTCATCGCATCAACGCGCCGCGTACCGCGGTGCCAGGGACCAAGGAGACTCGGCAATGGACAAGCATTGGGGAACATGGGGCCGCCGCAGCGCCGGCCTGGGGCTGGTGGCCGTGGCGGCTGCCCTGCTGGGCGGCGCTGCGCTGGCGCAGGATGGCTATCCCAACCCGGCGCGGCAGCTGCGCATCGTGGTGCCTTTCACGGCGGGCGGCAGCTCCGACGTGCAGGGGCGCATGCTGGCGGACCGGCTCGGCCGCCTGTGGGGCCAGCCCGTGGTGGTGGAGAACAAGCCCGGCGCCGGCGGCCATCTGGGGGGCAAGTATGTGGTGGACCAGCCCGCCGACGGCTACACGCTGATGGTGGGCTCCATCGGCCTGCATGCGGCCTACGGGGTGTACAGCAAGCTGACCTACAACCCCGGCAAGGACCTGCGCGTGGTCACCGTGCTGGCCGAAATGCCTCACGTGGTGGTGGCCGCGCCGGCGCTGCCGGCCAAGAACCTGTCCGAGCTGACGGCCCTGGCCAAGGGTCAGCCGAATTCGGTGCATTTCGGCTCGGCGGGCGTGGGCTCGTCGGTGCACATGATGGGCGAGCTGTACAAGCTGCAGTCGGGCGCGCCCATCGTCCACGTGCCTTACCGCGGCAGCTCGGCGGCACTCAATGACCTGCTGGGCGGGCAGATACAGCTGATGTTCGAGAACCCGCCCACGGTGCTCGCCCACATCAAGGGCGGCAAGCTCAAGGGCCTGGCCGTGACGGGCAAGGGGCGGCTGGCCGCGCTGCCCGACGTGCCCACGGCCGCCGAGTCGGGCATGAAGGACTACGTGGCCACCTCCTGGACCACGGTGGCGGTCTCGTCCAAGGTGCCCGAGGCCGTCGTGAAGAAGCTCAGCGAGGACATCCGCAAGGTGGTGAACACGCCCGAGTTCCGCAAGGGGCTGGAGGAGCAGGGCATGAGCGCGGTGGCCAATACCCTGCCCGAGGCCGACGCCTTCGTGGCGCGGGAAAAGCAGCGCTGGGACCACGTGATCGCCGAGGGCAGGATCTCCGCCAACTGAGCGCAATGCCCATGAATTCCGCAAGCACCGACCCGTTCGTGCCCTGCCGCCGCGTGGGCGACGGCAGCTGGCACCATTTCTTCGGCTACTACAACAAGTCCAACTGGGACAAGGGCAACCGCCTGCTGCTGGCCCAGCGCACGCCGTGGATGGACCAGTACCTGACGCCTGAGGTCAAGGCCACGGTCGGCTACTTCGACACCGGGGACGGCGACCGCTTCCACGCCGTCGGCGAGACCGGCGCCTGGAACTGGCAGATGGGCAGCCAGCTGCAGTGGCTGGACGGCGCGCCGGGGCGCCAGCTGGTCTACAACGACCGCACGGGGGACATAAAGGCCCGCTACCCGGGCTTTGGCGCCGTCGTCGTTGACGTGGACAGCGGCGCGCGGCGCCAGCTGCCCATGCCGGTGTACGTGGTTGCACCCAGCAGCGCCTGGGCGCTGTCGGTCAACTATCGGCGCCTGTACGCCACGCACGAGACCATCGGCTACAGCGAGCCGGGCCAGCCGTTCGAGCTGCCGCTGGCGCCCGCGGACGACGGCATCTGGCGCATGGACATGGCCAGCGGCGACGCGGCCCTGCTGGTCAGCTATGCGCAGCTCAAGGCCTTCCACCACCGGCCGTCGATGGACAAGGCCATCCACTGGGTCAGCCACATCGAGGTCAACCCGTCCTCCTCGCGCATCCTGTTCCTGCACCGCTGGACCGAGCGCGTGAAGGACGAGACCTGCTTCCTGCACCGCCTGATCACCATGAACCCCGACGGCTCGGGCATGCGGCTGCTCGAATGCTCGGACCATCCGCTGCCGCAGCTGGCCGAGGACTTCGACCCTGGCGCCGTGGGCACCTTCGACTACGAGAAGTCCGAGTACCAGATCTCGCACCCGCTATGGCAGGACGACGGGCACATCATCGTCTGGGGCCCGCATGCCGGCGAGATCCACTACCACCTCTACCACGACGCCGAGGGAGGCGCGGTGGAGGTCGTGGGCCGCGGCGTGCTGGTCGAGAACGGCCACATGACCTTCTCGCCGGTGGACAAGCGCTGGATGCTCAGCGATACCTATCCCGACGACAGGACGCACGAGCGCTTCCTGTTCCTGTTCGACATGCACACGGGCGAGCGCCGCAACCTGGGCAGCTTCTACGCCACGCCCGAGCTGTCCAAGGAAAACCGCTGTGACCTGCACCCGCGCTGGAGCCGCGACGGCCGCCTGGTGTGCATCGACTCGGTGCACGAGCACCAGCGCCAGATGCACGTGCTGGACGTGTCGTCCATCGTCGGGTAGAGGGGTTTCAGCGGCGATGGCGCGCTGGCGCGCCGCCCGCGCGCGGGGGCAGGTGGCGGAAGGTGATGCGGCCCTTGCTCAGGTCGTAGGGCGACATCTCCAGCGACACCGTGTCGCCCGCCAGCACGCGGATGCGGTGCTTGCGCATCTTGCCGCCCGAGTAGGCGACAAGCTTGTGGCCGTTGTCGAGGGTGACGCGAAAGCGCGCGTCGGGTAACACCTCGTCCACCTTGCCTTGCATCTCGATCAGTTCTTCTTTGTTGGACATGGGGTTCCTTTTCGTCAAGGGCGAGTGAGGGCAGGCGCGGACGGCTGCTGCCCGTGTTCGCTCGGGATCTGCGTGCAATGCACACAACGGATGCGCCGGCAGCCCCGGCGCAGGATGGGCGATGGGGCATCGCCCGTGAAAGGCGCCGGCATGCGACGCCGGCGTCCGATGGAATGGGCCGCTGCTGCCGGAGGCGGTGCCCCGGGCTGGGCAGGGCGCGACGCCCTGTGCGGCGGTGGTGTGGTGCTGCTGCGCGTTTGCAGCAAACGGGGAAGTCTAGTACGTATCTGGCTTGCGTGCCGGGCGCCGTGCCATTGGCCCTGCTGCGAGGTGCGGCATGGGCGGCCGCGTCACAGCGCCTTGCGCAGCGTGAGGTTGATGCGGAAGCTGCCCGTGGCCGGGTGCTCGCCCGGCGCCACGGGCAGCACGCCGTGGAAGCGCAGCCGGTCCACGCCGCCCCAGACCACCACGTCGCCGTGGCGCAGCGGCACGCGCAGCGCGCGCTCGCCGCGCGTGGCGCCGCCCCACAGGAAGACGGCCGGCAGGCCCAGCGATACCGAGACGATGGGCGCGCCGAGGTCGCGCTCGTCGCGGTCCTGGTGCAGCGACATGCGCGCGCCGGGCTCGTAGCGGTTGACCAGGCAGGCATCGGGCGCGAAGCGCGCAAACCCCGCCTGCTGCGCCGCCGCCCGCGCCAGCCGCGCGAAGGCCGCGGGCATGGCGGGCCAGGGCAGGCCGGTGAGCGGGTCGCGGTCGGCGTAGCGGTAGCCCTGCCGGTCGCTGACCCACGACAGCGGCCCGCAGCCCGTCATGGCCACCGACATGGCCTTGCCGCCGGGCGTCTGCATGCGGCGCCACGGCGCGTGCAGGGCGACTTGCCGCACGCCCTGCACCAGCGCCTCCGCCTGCGCCAGCGCAAAGCCGCGCAGCAGCATTGCCTGGGCGCCCAGGGGCAGCGCCGCGGGCGCGTCGCCGAACAGATCGTCGATGGGGTGGTCGGGCATGGCGAGAGTTTGAGTCAAAATGCATGCTGGCGCTTATCCATAAAGCACCAGCAGCTATTTTTGTGATAGCTGAACGATACGGAGACGCCCATGAACATCGCACAACTGCTGCAGCGCAGCGCCCTGGTCCATGGCGACCGCCCGGCCGTGCTGGCCGGCGCGCGCCTGCTGCACGACTATCGTACGCTGGCCGCGCGCGTGGCCGCGCTGGCAGGGCATCTGCGCGGGCGCTGCGGCGTGCAGGCGGGCGAGCGCGTGGCCATCTTCTCGGCCAACTGCCCCGAGTACCTGGAGGCGCTGCACGCCATCCACTGGGCCGGCGCCATTTCGGTTCCCGTCAACTACAAGCTGCACGCGCGCGAACTGGCCCATGTGCTCTCCGACAGCGGCGCGCGCGTGGTCTGCGTGTCCGGCGCGCTCAAGGGCGACGCGCTGGCGGCCGGGGCCGACGCCGCGGCGCTGCAAGTGCTGGGCGATGCCGTCTGGCAGCAGGAGGCGCAGGGCGCGCCGCTGCCGCCGCAGGAGCGCGCGCCCGGGGACGTGGCCTCGCTGTTCTACACATCGGGCACCACGGGCCGGCCCAAGGGCGTGATGCAGACGCACCGCAACCTGCTGGCCATGACCATGGCCTACTTCACCGACGTGGACGACGTGCGGCATGACGACGCCATGGTCTACGCCGCGCCCATGTCGCATGGTGCGGGCCTGTACAACTATGCCCACATGCTGCGCGGCGCACGCCACGTGGTGCCCGAATCTGGCGGGTTCGACCCGGCCGAGCTGGTGCGGCTGGCTGCCAGCGTGGGGCGGCTGTCGCTGTTCGCCGCGCCCACCATGGTGCACCGCCTGGTGGAGCATGTGCGCAGCACGGGCGCGGACGTGGGCGGCTTCAAGACCATCGTCTACGGCGGCGGCCCCATGTACGTGGAGGACCTGCGCCGGGCGATCGACGCCATGGGGCAGAAGTTCGTGCAGATCTACGGCCAGGGCGAAAGCCCCATGACCATCACGGCCCTGGCGCGCGAGCACCTGGCCGACACGGCGCACCCGCGCTGGGCCGAGCGCATCGCCTCGGTGGGCGTGGCGCATTCCTGCGTGCAGGTGCGCGTGGTGGACGGCCAGGACCGACCCGTGCCCGCGGGCGAGTTGGGCGAGGTTGTGGTGCGCGGCGAGACGGTGATGGCAGGCTACTGGGGCAATGCAGAGGCCACGGCCCAGACGCTGCGCGGCGGCTGGCTGCACACGGGCGACGTGGGGCAGCTGGACGAGCACGGCTTCCTCACGCTGCGCGACCGTAGCAAGGACGTGATCATCTCCGGCGGCTCCAACATCTACCCGCGCGAGGTGGAAGAGGTGCTGCTGCTGCACCCGCGCGTGCGCGAGGCGGCCGTGGTGGGCCGGCGCGACGCTGAATGGGGCGAGGTGGTGGTCGCTTTCCTGGTGGCCGACGGCGCGCCTGTGCCCGATGCCGAGCTGGACGCGCTGTGCCTCGAGCACATCGCGCGCTTCAAGCGCCCCAAGGCCTACCGCTGGGTGCAGGCATTGCCGAAGAACAGCTACGGCAAGGTGCTCAAGACCGAGCTGCGCGCCCTGTTGTAACCACGGCGGCGCCATGTGCATGCGCGCGCGCCGGGCGCGCCGCGGGCCGATGGTGGAACATGGCGGCCATCTACGGCACCGATGAGAGGACGCACCATGGCTACCTACACCGTCAAACTCCAGGCCAGGCAGCCCGTGGCAGAGGGCACGATGGCCTTTCACCTGGAGAAGCCCGCCGGGTTCGAGTTCCGCCCCGGCCAGGCGATGGAGGTGATCCTGCCCGGCGGCGCGGAGGGCGAGGAGGGGCGCCACGCGTTCTCCATCGTCAGCGCGCCGCACGAGGCCGAGCTGGTGTTCGCCACGCGCATGCGGGACAGCGCCTTCAAGCGTGCCCTGGCCGCATTGCCGCTGGGCGCCAGCCTGGACATCGACGGCCCGTTCGGCTCGCTCATCCTGCACAAGAAGGCCGAGCGCGCGGGCGTGCTGGTCGCAGGCGGCATCGGCATCACGCCGTTCATGAGCATGCTGCGCAACGCCGCCGAGCAGCATTCCGAACAGAGCCTGGTGCTGCTGTACTCCAACCGCCGCCCCGAGGACGCGGCTTTTCTCGCCGAGCTGCAGGCACTGGCGCAGCGCCATCCGAAGTTCCGCCTCGTGGCCACCATGACCGGCATGGCGCGTTCGCAGCAGGCATGGGACGGCGCCACGGGCTACATCGACGGCGCCTTCGTGCGGCGCGCCATCGAGGGGCTGCCCGCGCCCATCTTCTACGTGTCGGGCCCGCCCGCCTTGGTCGAGGCCATGCGCGGCACCCTGGTCGACGATGCGGGCGTGGACGAGGACGACGTGCGCAGCGAGGAGTTCTACGGCTACTGAACCTCTTGACCATCGGCCGCCGCGTTCCACGCCGAGACCACGAAGCGCACCCGGCCGGCGATGCCGGGCGCGTTGTCGTTGCCGAAGGCGATCGTCATCACCTGCTTGCCGGTCTTGAGCGTCCTGTACGCCAGGGACTCGGTGGCGTGGCCCACGTTGTCGCTCTGCCAGCCGAAGCGGGTCGTCCACGCGTCTCCGGGCGTCTGGGGCGGCACCATCTCGACGATCACGGTGTCGCGGAACAGGTAGCCGCCCTCGTAGTGCGTGTCAGCCCAGAACTTGCGGTCCACCTCGTAGTCGGGCACGCGCACGCCCAGCGTCATGCCGTAGGCCAGCGAGGGGCGCGCGGGGTTCACGCGGGCGCGGTTGGCCAGGAAGACGGTGGAGAGGTAGATGCTCCTGGCGTCCTTCTTCGCCGGGTCGACCAGATCCTGGTGGCTGCGGCAGGCCACGGAGTCCTCCTCGGCCATCCTGCGCGTCAGGTACCAGCGCTTGCCCCGGGGCGAGGCCAGCAGCTCGAACTGGTAGAGCGCGTTGACCGCCTTGCCCTGGATCTCGGGCGGCAGCTGCACCGAGTCGATGTCCACCCAGATGTCCACGCGCACGTCGCCGAACAGGAAGCGCGTGAGGTTCTGGTAGGCCTCCTCGCTGTTGACGATGCCGAAGTAGCCCGAGTGCGAGCGGTAGGTGTAGGCGGTGGCGCAGGGGGCGGAGAACTTGCCCCTGGCGTTCACGCCCCAGACCGAGGCGTTCTCTATGCGCACCAGCCCGTCGCTGCCGTGCCCGGCGAAGGTACGCGACAGGCCCAGGGCCACGCCGTAGTCCGCGCGGTTGGTGCCGATCATGCAGAAGAAGCGCTCGGACGGGAAGACCTCCTCGGGCAGCCAGTCCACGCGCTGGGTCTTCTTGTACAGCGCCTCCAGCTTCAGGTACCTGGCCATGTTCTCGCGGTTGAAGTTGTTCATGTCCGCGGCGCCGAGCCACTCGGGCACGTTGATGCCGGCGACGTCGATGCCGTTGTGCGGCGTGGCGTAGGTGAAGACCTTGTCCACGCTGGCGCGGGCCTGGTCGTCGCCCAGGTCGGGGTTCTGCAGGAACGCCCGGCAGACCAGGCCGCCCATGGAGTGCGCGACGAGGTGGCAGCGGAAGTCCTCGGGCGCCAGCCGGTTGTCCGGGTTGGCGCAGGCCAGGTCGCGCACGCGCAGGACCAGGTCGCTCAGGCCCCGGGCGAATTGCGAGATGTCCGGCGTCTTGCCGCTGCCCAGCAGCGCCGACGCCTGCTCGTAGTAGCGGTAGATGACGATCGAGCGCAGGGAAAGGCTGCCCTCCCATTCGCCGTCCAGGATGTCCAGGCCGTTGTCGTAGACGTCGGCATAGCCGAAGTCGGACATCAGCCGCAGCACGGGGGATTCGAAGACGAACTTCTTGGCGGGCTTGGTCTTGTCCGGCGTGGCGCGGTACACCGTGGAGCCGAGGTTGAAGCCGCAGAACGGGTCGGCCGTGGTCTCGTCCTGCTCCCGCTCGGTCATGGCGTAGCCGCGCACGTAGATGATGGGGAAGAAGGGGGCATGCGGGCTGGCCATGGCGGTGCTCCCTACGCGAAGACGGGGCTTCCCGATGCGTGCCGCGCGCGCATCTCGGCCAGCATCTGCCGCTCGCTCAGGTCTGCGGCCCAGGCGGGGCGCAGCTGGTAGTGGGGCTGGTCGACGATGGTCTTCCAGTTGCCGCCCCACTCCAGGCCCAGGTCCATGCCCAGCACGCCGACGGCCTTGTACTTCGGCGAGTCGCCCAGGTAGCGGTTGCCCTCGAACACGCCGATGTCGAATGCGATGCCGAAGTTGTGGTTGGAGTAGCCGCCCCTGGCGTTGGTGACCACGCTGCCCGGGGCGGTGCGGCCTTGGGCGTAGAGCGCGTCCTGCTCCTCGTAGGTCCGCAGGCCGCTGATGACGCGGATGGCGATGCCCGAGGCGGCCGCCTTCTGCACCAGCGCCCGGGCCATGGGCTGCACCTGCGGCAGCAGCGTGGCGATGACCTTCTCGCTGCGCGGGTCCACCGGCGCGATGGCCTGCTCCGGGGCCTGGCCATCGATCTTCTTGCCAACCAGGCGTTCGTAGATGGCGCCCCAGGTCTGGGGGCCCGCCTTCCCGTCGACCTCGATGCCCAGCCGGGCCTGGACGGCGGCAATCATCTCTTCGATGCGCATGGTGTCCTCCTGGGGGTGCCGCTTGCGGCATGCAGGGCCTTATCAGAGTACCGGCGGGATGCGGTGTCAAGTGGTTGTTGCGCGGCGGTGGAGGGGGCCGCTGCGCGACAATGGCGCGGATCGACCCATCCACCCCCGGGCCGGCACGCCGGCCCGCCGCCGGAGCACACATGACGACCCCCGCCGCCCCCATCACCCTGAAGATCGACTTCGTCTCCGACGTGGCCTGCCCCTGGTGCGCCATCGGCCTGGCCGCGCTCACGCAGGCGGCTGCGCGGCTGTCGGGCCAGGTGCTGCTCGACTGGCATTTCCAGCCCTTCGAGCTCAACCCCGGCATGGGGCCCGGGGGCGAGGACCTGTTGGAGCACCTTGCCGCCAAGTACGGCGCCGCGCCCGAGCAGCTGCGCCAGACGCAGCAGCAGATCGCCGCGCGCGGCGCCGCGCTGGGCGTGGTGTTCAGCCCGCGGCGCACGCGCATCTACAACACCTTCGACGCGCACCGCCTGCTGCACTGGCTGGGCGAGCAGGGCGCCGCCGGCCAGCAGCTGGCGTTCAAGCAGGCGCTGTTCAAGAGCTACTTCACCGATGCCGAGAACCCCTCCGACCCCGCCGTGCTGCTGCGCCTGGTGCGCGAGGCGGGGCTGGACGAGGCCCGCGCCCGCGCGGTGCTGGAGTCGGGCGAATACGCCGACGCCGTACGCGAGCGCGAGGCCTTCTACCAGGAGCGCGGCATCCACTCGGTGCCGGCCGTGATCGTCGATGGGCGCCACCTGATCCAGGGCGGCCAGCCGGTCGAGGTGTTCGAGCAGGCGCTGCGCCGGATCGCGGCGCAGCGGGTGTGAATTTGCTCTTGTATTAATAGCTGCTAGCGCTTTGTGGATGGACGCTGCAGGTCGTTTTGGCTTGAAGTGGCCTATTTCAGCGGAATCGGCGTGGCCCGGTCTACGGGCACGGCCGTGACGCTGTTCTGCGGCGAGCCGTCGATGAGCTTGTCGGAATAGCTCAGGTAGACGAGGGTGTTGCGCTTGGCGTCCACCATGCGCACCACGCGCAGGCGCTTGAACAGCAGGGACATGCGCTCGCTGAACACTTCCTGCTGGGCTTTCAGCGGCTGGGCGAACGCGATGGGGCCCACCTGGCGGCAGGCGATTGAGGCCTCGGCTCGGTCCTCGGCCAGGCCCAGCGTGCCCTTGATGCCGCCGGTGCGCGCGCGCGAGACGTAGCAGGTCACGCCCTGCACGAGCGGGTCGTCATAGGCCTCGACGACGATGTCGTGGTCGCGGCCGATCCACTGGAAGGCCGTGTCCACCGTGCCGATCTTGTCGGGCTGCGCCGCGCACGTGCCGGCCGCGAGCAGGGCCGCGGCGGCCATGCAGGTGGCGCGCAGCGTCCTCATGCCGCCCCCGCCGTGCCAGCCGCCTCGCCGCAGCGGCGCCGCAGGTGGGCCAGGGCCTCTTCCACCTGGTCCACCAGCACCAGGCACAGGTCGCCCGGCTGCAGGCGCTCCAGCGCATGGTCGATGGCGACGAATTCGCCATGGATCTCGGTCACGTAGCGGGTGCGCGGCGCGCCCTCCAGGCCCTGCTTGAGCAGGGCCAGCACCTCGCCGTCGGCGCGGCCGCGCTGGCAGGCGTCCTGGTACAGGACCACGTCGTCGAACGCGGCGCCCAGGGTCCGGGTCTGCTCGATGATGTCCTGGTCGCGCCGGTCGCCCGCGCCGCTGATGACCACGCTGCGCTGCTTGGCCGGGATGGCGTCCACGGCCTGCACCAGCGCGCGGATGGCGTCGGGGTTGTGGCCGTAGTCGGCGATCAGCGTGGCGCCGCGGTAGTCCATGACGTTGAAGCGGCCGGGCGCGTTGTCGCTGTCGTTCACGAAGCCGGCCAGGCCCCGGCGGATGGTCTGCCATGGCAGGCCCAGGCCCCAAGTGGCCGCGATGGCGGCCATGGCGTTCTCGACCTGGAAGCCGATGGCGCCGCCGCGCGTGATCGGGATCTCGCGCAGCGGGACGCTTTCGCGCCACGAGCCCTCGGCGGCGACGATGTGGCCCTCGTCCACGTAGACCACGCGGTTGCCCTGCGCGCGGTGCGTGGCCATGACGGGGTGGTGGCGGTCGGCGGCGAAGAAGATCACCTTGCCGGGGCAGCTCGTCGCCATGGCGGCCACGTGCGGGTCGGCGGCGTTGAGCACGGCGTAGCCGTCCTGCGCCACGTTCTGCACGATGACGCGCTTGAGCACTGCCACGTCCTCCACCGTGTGGATGAAGTTCAGGCCCAGGTGGTCGCCCTCGCCCACGTTGGTGACCACGGCCACCTGGCAGCGGTCGAAGCCCAGGCCCTCGCGCAGCAGGCCGCCGCGCGCGCATTCGAGCACGGCGGCGTCGGCCTCGGGGTGGGCCAGGGCGTTGCGCGCGCTCCTGGGGCCGGAGCAGTCGCCGCTGTCGATCTGGCGGCCGTTGACGTACACGCCGTCGGTGTTGGTCATGGCGGTGCGCCAGCCGTGCGCGGTGAACAGGTGCGCGATCAGGCGCGTGGTGGTGGTCTTGCCGTTGGTGCCGGTGACGGCCACGAGCGGGATGCGCCCGTCCTGCCCCGGCGGGAACAGCGCGTCCACCATGGGCACGCCCACGTTGCGCGGGCGGCCGAACGAGGGCGCCAGGTGCATGCGCAGGCCGGGGGCGGCGTTCACCTCGACGATGCCGCCGTTCTGCTCCTCCAGCGGGTGCAGGATGCTCTCGCAGATCACGTCCACGCCGCAGATGTGCAGGCCGATGGTCTGCGCCGCCTCGATGGCGCGCGCCGCCACCTCGGGGTGCACGTCGTCGGTCACGTCGGTGGCGCTGCCGCCGGTGGAGAGGTTGGCGTTGTTGCGCAGCACCACGCGCTGGCCCTGCGCGGGCACGGACTCGGGCGCGAGCCCCTCGGCGGCGATGCGCGCGATGGCGATGTCGTCCAGCCGGATCTTGGTCAGCGCCGTGCCGTGGCCGCTGCCGCGGCGCGGGTCCTGGTTCACGATGTCCACCAGCTCGCGGATGGTGTGCACGCCGTCGCCCAGCACCTGCGGCGGCTCGCGCCGCGCGGCGGCTACGAGCTGGTGGCCCACCACCAGCAGGCGGAAGTCGTGGCCGGGCAGGAAGCGCTCGACCATCACCTCGTCGCCGTACTGGAGCGCCGTGGCGTAGGCTGCCTCCAGCTGCGCGCGCGTGGTGATGTTCACCGTCACGCCCTTGCCCTGGTTGCCGTCCTGGGGCTTGACCACCACGGGCAGGCCCACTTCCTCGGCCACCTTCCAGGCATCATGAACGTCGGCCACGGGGCGGCCCAGCGGCACGGGCACGCCGGCGGCGTGCAGCAGGCGCTTGGTCAGGTCCTTGTCCTGCGCGATGGACTCGGCCACGGCGCTGGTCACGTCCAGCTCGGCGGCCTGGATGCGGCGCGCCTGCGAGCCCCAGCCCAGCTGCACCAGCGAGCCGCTGGTCAGGCGCCTGAACGGGATTCCGCGCGCCACGGCCGCATCGACGATGGCGCCCGTGGAGGGGCCGATGCGCTCGTCTTCGTCGAGCTCGCGCAGCCGGGCGACCACGGCGGCGGCGTCGAACGGGGTGTCGTCCAGCGCGGCCCGCACCAGCGCCTCGGCCTGCTCCATGGCCTGCCGGCCCACGGCCTCCTCGGTGTACTCGACCACCACCTGGCTGGTGCCTGGCTCCACCGTCTCGTGCGTGCGGCTGAAGGTGACGGGGCAGCCGGCCTGCGCCTGCAGCGACAGGGCCGCCACCTCCAGCACATGGGCCAGCGACAGGCGCTGGTCGGCGCCGTGGGGGTGCAGCGCGCCGATCTTGGGGAAGCGTGCGCGCAGGCGGTCCTCGAAGCCGGGCAGGGTGCGGTAGTCTCCCTCGTGGGGCTCGCAGTGCACGACGGCCTCCATGGCGGTGCTGCGGGTCCAGAGGTTGGGGCCGCGCAGGGCGCGGATGCGGGTGATCTGCATGGTGTTCTCTTATTGAGCCAAATTGGCCTCTAACGCTTGTGGGGTAAGCGGTAACAGCTATCGTTTCTGAGTCAGGCGCCCGGGTATTCGAAGGTCTTGATGCCCGCGGCGATCAGATCGGGGGCAATGTCCATGGACCAAGCCGCGGCGATGGCCGCGAGCAGCGCCGGCGTGTCGGGCCGCTGGCCGCCCGCCAGGCTCAGCGCCGCCAGCGTGCCCAGCGCACGCTCGCCGGCGCCCGTGGCCAGGATGACCTGCTCGCCGCGCACGAACACGGCGCGGCCTTCGCCACCGTTTTCCGTATTCGCGCGGTGGGCTGCGATGGCCGGGTTGTCCGCTGCGGTGGAGTACAGCAGCACCTCGCCGTCGCACAGGGCGCTGAGCTCCGCGACCTGGGCGATGTCGGCGTTGAGCACGCCCGCGCCTTCGTCGAGCACCACGTCGATCTGGGTGCGCAGCACACGCGTCATCTTGGCCTGCTCCAGCACGTCATGGTCGGCCAGGCTCTCGTAGCCGTCCATGTCCGTCACCACGCCGACCAGGCAGCGGTCGTAGGCCAGGCCCTCCTCCAGGATGGAGCGGGCCGTGGTCTGGATCACGGCGGCCTGGGCCAGGCGGTTGGTCAGCAGGCGGTGGGCGCCGGCCCAGTTGGCGGTGTCGCTCTTCTGCGTGCGGCGGTTGGCCAGGAACATGCCCTCGCTGCTGGCCACGCCCGTGAGCTTGCCCGACAGCTGCAGCAGCCAGCCGACCAGCCGCGCGATGAAGGCGTTGTGCCTCGTGCCCACGATGCCCACGAGCGGGATGCGGCCCGCGCCGGGGCCGTCCTCGCGCGGGAACAGGTGGTCGGCGATGGCCATGCCCACGGGGCGCGGCGCGCCGCTGGTGGGCTTGAGGTGCATGAGCAGGCCGGGGCCGGCGTTGACTTCGAGGATGGCACCCTGGCCCTGCATGGGTTGGGACACGTCCTTCAGGATCATGTCCATGCCGGCGATGTCCAGGCCGACGATCTTCGCCGCGAGCTGGGCGTAGTACGCCACGTCGGGGTGCACGTCGTCGGTGCAGTCAATGGCCATGTTGCCGTTGCGCTGCAGCAGCACGCTCTGGCCCTGGGGGATCACGCTGTCGGGCGTGACGTTCTGGCGCTTGAGCTCCAGCTGTACGGCGCCCGCCTCCAGGTTGATCCAGTCCAGCGGGTACTCCTGCTCGGGGCCGCGGCGCGGGTCCTGGTTGAGCACGGCGACCAGCTCGCGCAGCGTGGCCTGGCCGTTGCCGTGCACGCTCACGGTCTCGCCCTTGGTGGCGGCCACCACCTTGCCGCCCACGACCAGCAGGCGGTGTTCGATGCCATCGATGAACTTCTCGACGATGACGTCGGAGCCCTCGGGCTCGGCCAGCGCGAAGGCGGCCTTGATGTCGGCCTCGCGCGAGAGCTCCAGCGTCACGCCGCGCGCGTGGTTGCCGTCGGACGGCTTCACGGTGACGGGAAAGCCGATCTCCTGGGCCACTTCCCAGGCCTCCTCGGCGTTCTTGACGATGCGGCCCTCGGGCACGGGCACGCCGCAGGCGGCCAGCAGGCGCTTGGTGAAATCCTTGTCCTGGGCAATGCCCTCGGCGATGGCGCTGGTCTGGTCGCTCTCGGCCGTCCAGATGCGCCGCTGCGCCGCTCCGTAGCCCAGCTGCACCAGGTTGCCGTCGTTCAGGCGGATGTGGGGGATGCGGCGCTCGCTCGCCGCATCGACGATGCAGCCGGTGCTGGGGCCCAGGTAGCGGTCGTTGATGGCCGTCTTGATGGCGTGGATGGCGGCCTTCAGGTCGAACGGCTGGTCGTTGATGGCCGCCATGAGGAGCCTGTGGCCGCAGTCCAGGGCCACGCGCGCCACGGCCTCCTCGGGGCAGCGGAACACCATGCGGTACACGCCGCGCCTGGAGATCTCGCGCGTCTGGCCGAACTCGGCCGGCATGCCCGAGAGGTTCAGCAGCTCGATGACAACGTGCTCCAGCACATGGCCCATCCAGGTGCCGCCTTCCAGGCGCTGGATGAAGCCGCCGCGTTCGCCCACGCCACAGGTGTGCTCCACCAGGTCGGGCAGCCAGCGGGTCAGGCGCTCGTTGAAGCCGGGCAGCTTGTTGGACGGGTAGTCCTCCAGCTCGCCCAGGTCCAGCCAGACTTCGAGGATGGGGCGGTAGGTCCAGACACTGGGGCCGCGCAGGTAGGTGGCGCGCAGCAGTTGGATATCTTTGAATGTGGCCATGAAATGCAGCGTGGAGGATTCGGGTGCCCGCGCGGTGGGGCGGGTGGGCGACGCGCCCGGGAATGGATTGTGCGCCGGGAACGCGGCGCGTCAGCCCAGGGCAGTGTCAGCCGCCGGCGGGTGCCGCGCGTTACTGGGGAATACCGCCACGCCGCCGTGGCCGGGCCCCCGCCGGCCGGCAATGCCGGCCACGGCCGTGGGCCCGCGCGCGAACTCCCTGCCCCGGCGGGGACGGACATACAAAACAAAATGCAACATCATCATTCTGTGGACGCCTTGGGTGTCTTGCCCGGCCCTTTTGGAGCCGGCCTGCGAGCAGCGCTCGCTTCCGACGAAAACGTGCAGGCCGCCTTCGAGGTTGACCTGACGCCCGGGCTGCGCTTCGCGCCCGGCCTGCTGGTGCTGACCGACCGGCGCCTGCTGGCGCAGGGCACCGATGCGGCGGCCCAGGAATGGCCGCTGGCGCCCGGCATGGCGCTGCGCATGCTGGACCATGGCGGCGTGGGCACGCTGGAACTGCACGACGCCGACCGGCGCTTGGCGCTGTGGCGCTTCACGCTGGGGCGCCATCCCCAGGCGCTGCACCTGCAGCAGCGCCTGGAGCGCCAGCTCGCGCTGCTGGAAAACTCCCAGGCCGTGGCTGCGCCCGAGGAGGAGGACACGCCGCGCTGCGCCGCGTGCGGCACGCCGCTGCCCCCCGACAGCGACGAATGCCCGGCCTGCGCGCGCCAGCAGCCGCCCCGGGCGTCGACCTGGGTGCTGCTGCGCCTGTGGCGCTTCGCGCGGCCCTACAGGAAGCAGCTGGCCGCGGGCTTCGCGCTCACGCTGGCCTCCACCGCCGCGTCGCTGGTGCCGCCGTACATGACCATTCCGCTCATGGATGACATCCTGATCCCCTACCAGAGCGGCCAGCAGATCCCCACGGGCATGGTCATGCTGTACCTGGGCGGGCTGCTGCTGGCGGCGCTGCTGGCCTGGGGGCTGGGGTGGGCGCGCACTTACATCCTGGCGCTGGTGTCCGAGCGCATAGGCGCCGACCTGCGCACCACCACCTACGAGCACCTGCTGCGCCTGTCGCTGGACTACTTCGGCAGCAAGCGCACGGGCGACCTGATGGCGCGCATAGGCTCCGAGACCGACCGCATCAACGTCTTCCTCTCGCTCAACGCGCTCGACTTCGCTACCGACGTGCTCATGATCGTGATGACCTCGGTGATCCTGTTCTCCATCAACCCCTGGCTGGCCCTGGTCACGCTGGTGCCGCTGCCCTTCATCGCCTGGCTCATCCACAACGTGCGCGACCGCCTGCGCACGGGCTTCGAGAAGATCGACCGCGTGTGGAGCGAGGTGACCAACGTGCTGGCCGACACCATCCCCGGCATCCGCGTGGTCAAGGCCTTCGCCCAGGAATCGCGCGAGGCCCAGCGCTTTCGCGCCGCCAACCAGCACAACCTGGAGGTCAACGACCGCCTGAACAAGACCTGGAGCTTGTTCGCGCCCACCGTGTCGCTGATGACCGAGGTGGGCCTGCTCGTGGTCTGGGGCTTCGGCATCTGGCTCGTGGCCAGGAACCAGATCACCGTGGGCGTGCTCGCGGCCTTCATCGCCTACATCGGGCGCTTCTACACGCGGCTCGACTCCATGAGCCGCATCGTCTCCGTCACGCAGAAGGCTGCGGCCGGTGCCAAGCGCATCTTCGACATCCTGGACCACGTGAGCAACGTGCCCGACCCCGCCAACCCCGTGCGGGTGAACAAGGTGGAGGGCGCGATCGAGATGCGCGACATCGGCTTCCGCTACGGCAGCCGCACGGTCATCAGGAACCTGTCGCTCGACATCCGCCCCGGCGAGATGATCGGCCTCGTGGGCCACAGCGGCTCGGGCAAGAGCACGCTGGTGAACCTCATCAGCCGCTTCTACGACGTGAGCGACGGCGCCATCCTGGTCGATGGCGTGGACATCCGCCGCATGGCCGTGAGCGACTTCCGCCGCCACATCGGCCTGGTGCTGCAGGAGCCCTTCCTGTTCTTCGGCACCATCGCCGAGAACATCGCCTACGGCCGGCCCGACGCCACGCGCGACGAGATCGTGGCCGCCGCGCGCGCCGCGCATGCGCACGAATTCATCCTGCGCCTGCCCCACGGCTACGACAGCCTGGTGGGCGAGCGCGGCCAGGGCCTCTCGGGCGGCGAGCGCCAGCGCATCTCCATCGCGCGCGCGCTGCTCATCGACCCGCGCATCCTGATCCTGGACGAAGCCACCTCCGCCGTGGACACCGAGACCGAGAAGGAGATCCAGAAAGCGCTCGACAACCTCGTGCAGGGCCGCACCACCATCGCCATCGCCCACCGCCTGTCCACGCTGCGCAAGGCCGACCGCCTCGTGGTCATGGACCGCGGCGAGGTCGTCGAAGTGGGCCCGCACGACGAGCTCATGGCGCAGCAGGGCGCCTACTGGCGCCTGTACGAGGCCCAGGCGCGCCGCGCCGAGGAGGACGCCGAGGCCGCCGGCGTGCGCGTCGAGAGCACGCGCCAGCACAGCGCCCACCCGGCGGGCAAGTGACCGAGGACACCGCGATGAACACCACTACCACCACGCCTGTCCCACTGGACCTGTGGCGCAACCCCCATGGCCGCCTGATGCTGCGCCTCGCGGGCGGCACCGAGCCCGTCGCCGTCACGCCCGTGCGGGCCTTTCCCATCGCCGCGCCGCTGGAGGGCCTGTCGCTCGTCGGCCCCGACGGCCACGAACTGGCCTGGGTGCCGCGCCTGGATGCGCTGCCCGCCGCAGCGCGCGCGCTGATCGAAGAGGAATTCGCCGCGCGTGAGTTCGTGCCCACCATCACGCGCATCCGCAGCGTATCGAGCTTTTCCACGCCCAGCACCTGGGAGGTGGACACCGACCGCGGTGCCGCGCAGCTGGTGCTCAAGGGCGAGGAGGACATCAGGCGCCTGGCCGGGCGCACCAAGCTGCTCATCGCCGCCAGCGACGGGCTGCAGTTCCACGTGCCCGACGTCACCGCGCTGGACCGCGCCTCGCGCAAGCTGCTCGAACGATTTCTATAGCGCCTGGCGCTTTGGCGGCGGGCGTTTGCTGGCGATCGGTGAAAAAAGCCTTTAGTTCCCCCTTTGTTTGCCGAAATGGATGTACGACGAGGTGGTAGCCGCGCCTGCCGCCCGTCGCCCATTCGTGAGGGACCCTTGCCATGCAATTGCCACCCGTAGTCCGTTCGCCTCCCCAATGGCGTCCCCAGGGCGCCGATCTGTATTCCACGGGCGCCTCTGGAGCCGCGCCCGTGCGGCCCGTGAATCCGGCCAACCCCGTCGAGTCCATGGACCGGCTGGGCGAGGGTGCCATCGTGCGCGAGCCCACCAAGCCCACCGCGCCCGATGAGGAAAACCGCGACTGGACCCTGGCCGAGGCCAGGAAGGAAGCGCCGAAGGAGGCCGAGGAACCGCCCAAGGAGCCGATCTACAAGCAACTGCTGGAGCTCATACAGTCCATGTGGCGCGCCAGCGGCAGCGCCGTGGAGCTGGCGCAGGACATCAACAAGACCACGCTGCAGGAGCGCCTGGCCCAGCAGGTGCAGGACCGGCAGTCGCCGACCTATTCCGACCCCAAGGTCAAGCGCACCGGTGGCTTGTAATCGCGGCTGATCGGCATTTGCAGCCGGCCCTGGCGCAGGCCGGCGGGGCGCACGCACTGTTCAAGCGCACTGCGGCGCGGCATCATGGGCGCACGACAACGCCCATGACCGGAGGAAACCTCCATGACGACCGTCAGCCCCAGCCCCGTGGCGCACATCCGCACCCTGGCCCTGGTGGGTGCCAGCGCCGCCGGCAAGACCACGCTGGCCGAGGCCCTGCTGCACGCCAGCGGTGCCATAGGTACGGTCGGCAGCGTGGAGCGCGGCAGCACCGTGAGCGACCACGACCCGCAGGAGATCAAGACCCAGCACTCGCTGCAGTCCTCCGTCATGCACCTCGCGCACGGCGGCTGCCGCATCCACCTGGTCGATGCGCCGGGTCTGCCGGACTTCATCGGCCAGAGCCTGCCGGCGCTGGAGGCGGTGGAAACCTGCGCCGTCGTCATCAACGCCGCCACCGGCATCGAGCCCATGGCGCGGCGCATGATGGACTACGCCGCCGAGCGCCGGCAGGACCGCCTGATCGTCGTCAACAAGATCGACGCCGAGGGCGTCCAGCTCGCCGCCCTGCTGGTTGACATACAGGCCGCGTTCGGCGCCGAATGCCTGCCGCTCAACCTGCCCGATGCCGGCGCGACCAGGGTGGTGGACTGCTTCTTCAACCGCGAGGGGCACAGCGACTTCGGCAGCGTCGCCGACGCGCACCGCGCCCTGGTAGAGCAGGTGGTGGATGTGGATGGCGACTTCGTCGAGCGCTATCTCAATGACGGCGACATCGATGCCGGCGAGCTGCACGCCCCGCTGGAGCAGGCGCTGCGCGAGGGCCACCTGATCCCGGTGTGCTTCGTCTCGGCGCGCAGCGGCGCCGGCGTGCCCGAACTGCTGGACGTCATCACCCGCTTGCTGCCCAACCCGGCCGAGGGCAACCCGCCCGACTTCTTCAAGGGCGAGGGCGAGTGCGCCGAGCTGATCCACGCCCGGCCCGACCCGGCAGCGCATGTGCTGGCCCAGGTGTTCAAGATCAGCATCGACCCCTATGTGGGCAAGCTGGCCTTTGTGCGCGTGCACCAGGGCACCATCACGCCGAGCTCTCAGCTGTTCATAGGCGACGGGCGCAAGCCTTTCAAGGTCGGCCACCTGTTCCTGCAGCAGGGCAAGGACCATGTGGAGGTGCCGAGCGCCGGGCCGGGCGACATCTGCACGATCGGCAAGATCGACGAGCTGCACTACGACGCCGTGCTGCACGACGCCGCCGAGGACGACCACATCCACCTGCGGCCCCTGCCGTTTCCCGTGCCGGTGCACGGCGTCGCCATCCGCCCCAGGCGCCGCGGCGACGAGCAGCGTCTGTGGGAAATCATGGGCAGGCTGGTGGCCGAGGACCCCTGCCTCCGGCTTGAACACCTGGCCAGTACCAACGAAACCGTGGTCTATGGCCTGGGCGAGCTGCACCTGCGCATGCTGCTGGAGCGCCTGCAGGCGGGCTACAAGTTCGAGGTCGAGACCCGGCCGCCGCGCATCGCCTACCGCGAGACCATAGGCCAGGGTGCGGCCGCGCAGTACCGCCACAAGAAGCAGAGCGGCGGCGCCGGCCAGTTCGGCGAGGTGCACCTGCGCGTGGAACCGTTGCCGCGCGGCGCCGGCTTCGAGTTCGTCGACCAGGTCAAGGGCGGCGCCATCCCCGGCCAGTTCATGCCCGCGGTCGAGAAGGGCGTGCGCGAGGCGCTGGCCGAGGGCGTCATCGCCGGCTACCCGGTGCAGGACATCCGCGTCATCGTGCACGACGGCAAGAGCCACGCCGTGGACAGCAAGGAGGTCGCCTTCGTCACCGCCGGCAAGAAGGCTGCGCAGGCCGCCATCCGCGAGGCCGCACCCACCGTGCTGGAACCCGTCGCGCGCCTGACCATCACCGTCCCCGACGGCGCCACCGGCGCCGTCACCGGCGATCTGTCCTCGCGCCGCGGCCTCGTGAGCGGCACCGACACCCCGCGCCCGGGGCAGGTCGCCATCACCGCCCAGGTACCCATGGCCGAGCTGCTGGACTACCAGAACCGCCTGAACGCCCTCACCGCCGGCCAGGGCGCCTACACCCTGGCGCTGTCGCACTACGAGGCGGTGCCGCCGCAGGTGCAGCAGCAGCTGGCGGGGCAGTACCGGGCGAAGGAGGAGCAGGAGTGAGCCTGCCGGGGCGCTACGGCGCCTGGGCCGCCTGCACGGCCCCGGCTGCGGCGTTGGCGATGCCGCTGCTCACATGGCCGGCCGGCACGTGGCGCGCGGCCGAATCGACGTGGCCTGTCTGGTCGTCGAAGAAGAAGTCGGGCTCGAACTCGCGCAGGAACTCCCCCTTGGGCAGGCCGCCCAGGAACATGGCCTCGTCCACGGTGATGTTCCAGTCCATCAGCGTGCGTATGGCGCGCTCGTGCGCGGGCGCGCTGCGCGCCGTCACCAGGGCCGTGCGTATGCGCATGTCCGCGCTGCCCGCCTGCTGCAGCCGGTGCAGGGCCGCCAGCAGCGGCTTGAAGGGGCCCTCGGGCAGTGGCTGGGCGGCCTTGTCGCGCTCGTGGCGCTGGAAAGCCGCGAGGCCCTCGGACTGGTAGACGCGCTCGGCCTCGTCGGAGAACAGCACCGCGTCGCCGTCGAAGGCGATGCGCACCTCGTGCGGATGGGCGTCGCCCGCCTGCACCGACTCGGTGAGCACGCGCGCCGCGGGGTAGCCCAGGTGCAGGGCCGAGCGCACGTCCGTCTCGTTGGCCGATAGGAACAGGTGCGCGCCCAGCGGCCGCAGGTAGCGGAACGGATCGCGCCCCTGCGTGAACACGCCGCGCTGCACGCTGGGCAGGCCGTGGGCCTGGCAGGAGCGGAACACGCGCATGCCGCTCACCGGGTCGTTGCGCGACAGCAGCACCACCTCCACGCGCTGGTGTTCGGCGCCGTTGAAGGCCAGAAGCTTCCTCACCAGCGAGAAGGCCACGCCCGGAGGTGCGGGCACGTCCAGGCGCGCCAGCTGCAGGGCCACGTAGGCGCGGTCGTCGCCGTGCTCGAAGATGCGGTTCTCCTCCTCGAAGTCGAACAGGGCGCGCGAGGAGATGGCGACGACGAGCTTGTCGTCCAGGGTCAGGGCCATGGCCTTACTTCACGAATTGGTTGAGCTCGATGATGGGCTGCAGCACGGCCAGCACGATGAGCATCACCACCAGGCCCATGGTCACGATGAGCAGCGGCTCCAGGATGGTGGCCAGCTGCATGGCGCGGCGCTGCACCTCGGTGCCCAGCTGGCTGGCGGCGCGGGCCAGCATGGTGGGCAGCTGGCCGGTCTGTTCGCCCAGGCGCGCGAACATGGCCACCAGGCCAGGAAAGCGCTTCTTCTGCGCCAGGGCCGAGGCCAGCGGCGCGCCCTCGCGCACCAGCACCAGGGCTTCGAGCGCGTCGGCGCGCAGCGCGCGGTTGTTCAGCGTCTCGGCCGCGGCCTGCAGGGCGCGCAAGATGGGCACGCCCGCGCCGGCCAGCATGGCCAGCGTGCCGGCAAAGCGCGCCGCGTTGTAGCCGCGCGCCAGCTTGCCCACCAGCGGCAGCCTGAGCCAGGCGGCGTCGAATTTTTCGCGAAAACGGGGTCTGGCCAAGGCTGCACGAGCGCCTGCAGCTATCAAGATGAAAGCGCTCAGCACCGCCCAGCCGTAGCCGCGCACAAAGTCGCTCAGCGCCAGCATGAGCACCGTGAGCAGGGGCAGAGCGCGCTTGCTGCCCGCGAACACGCTGGCCACCTGCGGCACCACGTAGCCCACGAGGAACAGCACGATGACGATGGCCACGAGCGTGACGATGGCCGGGTACAGCGCCGCGCCTATGAGCTTGGCGCGCAGCTGCTGCCGGGCCTCCAGGTCGTCGGCCAGGCTTTCGAGCACCTGGCCCAGGCCGCCGCTGCCCTCGCCCGCGCCGATCACGGCGCAGTAGATGTCTGAGAACTCGCGCGGGTGCTGGGCCAGCGCGCGCGCGAAGGTGCTGCCGGCGTTGACCTCGGCGCGCAGCGCGGCCACCAGGTGGCGCTGGCGCTCGTCGTCGGCCTCGTCGGCCAGGGCCGTGAGCGCGCGCTCCAGCGGCAGGCCTGCGCCGACCAGGCCCGCGAGCTGGCGCGTCCAGATGGCCAGCGCCGTGGCGTTGAACACCGGGCGCGTGAACAGGCGCTGCGCCAGCGTGGGCGCGCTGCCTGGCGCGGTATCGGGGGACAGGGCCTCCACGTCCAGCGGCACCAGCGCCTGCGCGCGCAGCATGTTGCGCGCCGCCTTGGGGCTGTCGGCATCCAGGGTGCCCCGGCGTAGGTGGCCCTGCGAGTCCAGGGCTTCGAAGGAATAGGCGGGCATGCGACTTCGGCGGCGATGGGGGCGGTCAGGGCGTCATGGTAGCCGCTGGCCGGGTCAGGCGTTGTTGGCCTGCGCAGCGATCTCCAGCGAGCGCAGGCGTAGCTCGGGGTCGAACACGTCGCTGACCAGCATGAACTCGTCGGCTCGCGTGGCCTGGGCCAGTGCGCGCAGGCCGGCGCGCACCGTCTGTGGCCCGCCGACCACGCCCACGGCGAGGAAGTCGGCAATGGCCGCACGCTCGGCCGGCGGCAGGCCGGGCAGGTAGTTCTCGACCGGCGGGCGCAGCAGGCCTCGCTGGCCCGTAATGATGCCCAGCACGCGCTGGTAGGTGCTGCTGGCCAGGTACTCGGCCTCTTCGTCCGTGGGCGCCGCGATGACCGGCACGCCGATCATCACGTAGGGCTGCAGCAGCACGGCCGAGGGGCGGAACAGCTGGCGGTAGAGGTCGATGGCCGCCTGCAGCAGGCGCGGCGCGAAGTGCGAGGCGAACGCATAGGGCAGGCCCATGTGGGCGGCCAGCTGCGCGGAGAACAGGCTCGATCCCAGCAGCCAGATGGGCACCTGCGTGCCTGCGCCCGGCACGGCGACGATGCGCTGGCCCGGCTGCGCGGGCGCCAGCAGCTGCTGCAGCTCGGCCACGTCGCGCGGGAAGTCGGCCTCGGTCTCGACGCGGTCGCGGCGCAGGGCGCGCATGGTCGCGCCGTCGGTGCCGGGCGCGCGCCCCAGCCCCAGGTCGATGCGGCCGGGATAGAGCTCGGCCAGCGTGCCGAAGGCCTCGGCCACCACCAGTGGCGCATGGTTGGGCAGCATGATGCCGCCCGAGCCCACGCGTATGGAACGGGTGGCGCCCGCGACATGGCCCACGAGCACGGCCGTGGCGGAGCTGGCGATACCCGGCATGTTGTGGTGCTCGGCCAGCCAGTAGCGCGTGAAGCCCAGCGACTCCGCATGCCGGGCCGTGCGAACGGCGATTTCGAGCGCCTGGGCCACCGTGCCGCCTTCGCGCACGGCTACCAGATCGAGCATGGAAAGCAGGGGTTGCGTCGTCATGGCGGCGATTGTGGGCGTTTGCAGGAAACTTCGCCGCCCCACGGGAATGAATTGTTGACGGTCGGGTGAGCGCAATCAGCCAAAAGTGCTCAATAATGAAGCTGCAATACGATATTTCCGTATGTAACTTAATGCAACTTGTGTGGGCTGCCGGCCTAGGGTTGCATGGATCTCAGTGGTGGGCGCTTATGGGTTTTTTCAGCCGATTGTTCCAGCCGCGCGCTGATGGCTTGCAGGCGCCGTCGGACTGGACGCGCCTGCCCGACAGCAATGCCAGCGAACTGGTGCTGTTCGACGAGGAGGCCCGCAAGCTCGTGGCGCAGTTCGACATCGACGCTGCCATCGTGACGCACCAGCGCTGGCTGCCCTGGCTGGGCGAGGTGCTCAAGGGCGCGCGCGACGAGCACCTGCGCCCCGAGGCCGTGGCGGACGATGCCCGGTCCGAGCTCGGCCAATGGCTGCACGGCAGCGGCCGGGAGGCCCTGGGGCATTTCCCGGCGTTCGACATGCTCATGCGGCGCCACCACTTCTTTCACCAGCAGGCAGCGGTGCTGATCAGGCATGCCGAGGCCGGCGAGACCCTGCAGGCCGAGCAGGCCTACAAGGCCTGCCAGCATGCATCGCGCCAGGTGGTGCTGCTGCTCAAGGAACTGCAGCGCGGGCTGGTGCGCGGGCGCCGCCCGGCCGAGCGGCGGCGCGACAAGAGCGTGGTCTGACGGCGCAGGTCAATCGCGCGTCACGCGCAGCACTTCCTCGCGGCTGGTGATGCCCGCGGCGATCAGCCGCTCGCCGTCGTCGCGCATCAGCGTCATGCCGCCGGCCAGGGCCTGGGCACGCACGTCGGCCTCGGCAGCCTGGCCGTGGATCTGGGTGCGGATGGCGTCGTCCACGACGAGCAGCTCGAACACGCCCGTGCGGCCTGCGTAGCCCGTGTGGCCGCAATGCTCGCAGCCCGCGCCGTGGTCGCCGCCGTGGCAGTGGCCGCAGTACTTGCGCACCAGGCGCTGGGCCAGCACGCCCAGCAGCGACGATGAGAGCAGGAACGGCTCCACGCCCATGTCGGTCAGGCGCGTGATGGCGCTGGCCGCGTCGTTGGTGTGCAGCGTGGCCAGCACAAGGTGGCCGGTGAGCGAGGCTTGGATGGCGATCTGCGCGGTCTCGAAGTCGCGGATCTCGCCGATCATGATCACGTCCGGGTCCTGGCGCAGGATGGCGCGCAGGGCCTTGGCGAAGGTCAGGTCGATCTTGCCGTTGACCTGGGTCTGGCCCACGCCGGGCAGCTCGTACTCGATGGGGTCTTCCACCGTCATGATGTTGCTGCGGCTCGCGTCGAGCCGCGCGAGCGCCGCATACAGCGTGGTGGTCTTGCCCGAGCCCGTGGGCCCGGTCACGAGGATGATGCCGTGCGGCTGCGCGATGAGCTGCTCGAAGCGCGCGAGCACGCCGCCCTGCATGCCCACGGATTCCAGGCTGAGCTTGCTTTCGCTCTTGTCCAGCAGGCGCAGCACGGCGCGCTCGCCGTGGGCGTTGGGCAGGGTGGAGACGCGCACGTCGATGGCGCGCGTGCCCAGGCGCAGGCTGATGCGGCCGTCCTGCGGCAGGCGCTTCTCGGAGATGTCCAGGTCGGCCATGATCTTCAGGCGCGAGATCAGCGCCGCGTGCAGCGCGCGGTTGGGCTGCACCACCTCGCGCAGCGTGCCGTCCACGCGGAAGCGCACGCTGGAGTGGCGCTCGTAGGGCTCGATGTGGATGTCGCTCGCGCCGTCGCGCACGGCCTGCGTGAGCAGGGCGTTGAGCATACGGATGATGGGCGCGTCGCCCGCCGATTCCAGCAGGTCCTCGACCGCGGGCAGCTCCTGCATCATGCGCGAGAGGTCGGCGCCTTCCTCTACCTCGCTGACCACGGTGGCTGCGCTCGATTCGCTCTGCGCGTAGGCCGCGCTGATGCGCTGGGCCAGCTGCGCGGCATCGAGCGGCATGAACTGTTGCACGGCGTGCTTGCGCAGCACTTCGGACAGCGCGCAGGCGTCGGGCTGGGGGCCGTGCCAGAGCACGAGCTGCTGGCCGTCGTCTTCCAGCAGCAGCTGGCTGCTGCGTGCAAAGGCGTAGGGCAGGGGGTGGCGCATGCCTGTGCCCTTATTGCGGGCTGTAGAGCTCGCTGCTCGTGGCCGCCGGCGTGGCGCGCGCGGGAGCGGGCGGGTTGGGCACGAGCGGGGCCAGCGGCGCGCGCTGCGCGCCCGCGCCGGGGGCGGCGCCCTGCAGCGGTGGCAGCACGGGCGCGTCGGAGACGGCGCGCATCACCGTGCTGGGCGCGGGCTGGGTGTTCTGCTGCAGCGCGCGTATGGCCTCGTAGCGGTCCATCACCAGGGCGTCGCTGGTGGCGTTGTCGCGGATCACCATCGGGCGCAGGAAGACCATCAGGTTGGTCTTCTTGCGCGACCGGTTCTCGTTGCGGAACAGCGCTCCCAGCACGGGCAGGTCGCCCATCACGGGCACCTTGTCCTGGTTCAGCGAATAGCTGTCCTCCAGCAGGCCGCCGAGCACGATGACGCTGCCGTCGTCCACGAGCACGGTGGATTCGATGGAGCGCTTGCTTGTCGAGGGGCCGTTGACGTTGGTGAGCGTGCTCTCGTTGACCTTCGACACCTCCTGGTACAGCGTGAGCTTGACGGTGCCGTTCTCGTTGATCGTGGGGCGCACGCGCAGCATCAGGCCCACGTCCTTGCGCTCCACCGTGGTGAAGGGGTTGACGGCGCCGCCGTTGCCGCCGGTGTTGGCGTACGAGCCGGTGGGGAAGGGCACGTTGTTGCCGATGATGATCTGCGCCTCCTCGTTGTCCAGCGTCAGCAGGTTGGGCGTGGACAGCACGTTGGCGTCGCCCGTGTTCTCCAGGAAGTTGGCGAGCGCGCCCAGGTAGTACTTGCCGTTGATGCGCGGGGCGATGGCCACGTTCATGCCGTTGCCGATGGCGCTGCTGGTGAGCGATGCGTAGTTGCCCGTGGCCGCGGCCACCGCCAGGTCGATGATGTTGCCGCCTGCGACGCCGGAGTTGGTGCCGATCACCCCCACGGCGCCGTTGCCGTAGTTGCCGAAGGCGGTCTGCCACTGGATGCCGAACTCGGCCACCTTGTTGGCGCTGACCTCCACGATCAGGCTCTCGATGAGCACCTGCGCGCGCTTGCCGTCGAGCTTGTCGATCACGGCGCGCAGCTGGCGGTACTGCGGCTCGGGCGCGCTGATGATGAGCGAGTTGGTCGTCGGGTCGGCCTGGATCTGCCCGCCCGTGGAGGGCTGGTTGTCGGTGCCGCTGCGGTTCAGGCCCGTGCTGGCGCCGGCGCCCAGGCCGCCGGCGCTGCTGCTGGCGGTGTTCGTGCCCAGCCCGCTTTGCGCCGTGCCGCCCGCCATGCTGGTCTGCGTGAGGCCGGAGCCCAGCCCCGTGCCGCTGTTCCCGTTGGCGGAGGTGCCCGCGCCGGCGCCCAGGTTGCCGGCCTGCAGCGCGGCGCGCAGCGTGGCGGCCAGCTTCACCGCGTCAGCGTTCTTCAAATACACCACGTGGATGTTGCCGCTGGCCGCCGAGCTGCCCGGCGCCGCGGGCTGGTCCAGCCGGGCTACGAGCGAGCGCACCAGCGCCAGCCGCGCCGGGTTCGCCGCGCGCACGATGAGCGCGTTGCTGCGCGGCTCAGGCAAAAGCGTGGTCTTGAACGAGGTGTCCGTCTGGCCCTGGGCCGCGGCCGGTGCGGCGGCGGTGCCGGTGCCGCCCGAGCCTTCGATCAGGCGCGAGACGAGCGGCGCCAGGTCGGAGGCAATGGCGTGCTGCAGCGGTATCACCTCCACGTCGGTGGCGTTGGCGACGTCCATGGCCGCCACGATGCGCGCCAGCCGCTGCAGGTTGTCGGCATAGTCGGTGATCACCAGCGAGTTGTTGCCGGGGTTCACGTTGATGGTGTTGTTGGGGCTGATCAGGGGGCGCAGCACCGGCACCAGGTTGTTGGCGTTCTCGAAGTTGAGCTTGAAGATCTGCGTGACTATCTGCCCGCCCGCCGGCGTGCCGCCCGCGCCGCCCTGCGACACGCTCACCGTGCCGGTCTGCAGCTTGGCGTCGGCCTCGGGCACCACCTTGTACAGCCCGCCCGATTCGACCACCGTGAAGCCCTGCAGGCGCAGCGCGGCCAGGAACTGCTGGAAGGCCGCCGCGGGCGTGACGGCGTTCTCGGTGACCAGGGTCAGCTGGCCCTTCACGCGCGGGTCCACCACCACGTTCCTGCCGGTGATGGTGGCCATGGTGCGGGCCACGGCCTCGATGTCTGCATTGGCGAAGTTCAGCGTCACCGGCTCGCTCGGGCGCACGCTGCCGGCATGCGTCCGGTTTGTGGTTTGAGCATGAATTTGGGCTGTAGCGCACACCAGCAGAGCGCTGGCAGCTATCGAATGCAGAGCGGTGCGCAGCTGGCGTCGGGAAAAGGAAGGCATAGGGTCACCCCAGGGTGATGATGGAACGTGCGCCGCTGCGCCGTCCGATGATATTCAGAAGATTGGCCAGCGCCGCCTCGCGCTCGGGCGCGGCGCGGGCTTCGCCGGTGAAGCGCAGGCGCTGCCCCACCCATTGGCCGCTGCCCGAGAGCAGCAGCGCGCCGTCCAGCGTGGACAGCTGCAGCGTGGGCGCCTCGCCGTGCCGGCCGCCTTGCAGCACCAGCCGGTAGCTGCCCATGGGTCGCAACGTGGACAGGCGCGTGGACATGCCCAGCGCGTCGAGTTGCGCCTGGCCCTGCAGCTGCATGCGCCCGTCGCTCCATTGCAGCGCCAGGCCCTGGGTGGACAGCTGCAGCCTTCCCTGCGGCTGCACAGTATTCCAGGGCGTGCCCAGGCCGCCGAGCACGGCGGCCGGCCACTGGCTGCTGCCGTCTGCCACCTGTACCCGCGCCGAGCCCAGGCCCAGGGCCGCGCGCAGCGCCAGCGGCTCGGCCGTGCAGCAGTCGGCCATGATGCTGGCCTGGGCGCCGCCCCATGCGGGGCGCAGCCGCCACGCCAGCCGGCCCGGCAGGGCGGCCCGGTCGTCGCTGCCGGCGCCGCCCGTCAGCACGAGCCGGGCCGATCCCGTCCAGACCGTGCCGCGTGCCTGCTCCAGCAGCACCTGGCCGCCGCTGGCCTGCTGCACGCCGGCCGCCAGCCAGCGCGCGGGCGCCCACAGCGCGAGCGCCGGCAGCGCCCCCAGGCACAGGCCGGCCACGGCCCAGCGCCAGGGCGCGCGCGGCGTGGCCGTGAGGGATCGGGAGGGCGGGCGGCGGGACACGGCGGGCCTGTTTATCCGTTGGCGGGGCTCACGTCAGCCGGGAGAGGGCAGGGCCAGCACCAGCGTGCCGTCCCAGCGCGGAGCATCGGCGCCGCTGCGCACCAGGCGTGCCTCCACCGGCACGGCGCGGGCCGTGCTGCGCACCTGGGCCAGCCACTGCGCCAGCGCCTCGGGCGGTACGCCCTTGAGTGTGACGGTGGCGCGATCGCCGGCTACGTGCATCTGCGCGGCCGGGCCCAACTGCCGCGCCAGCGCGCCTTGCAGCGCGCGCAGGGCTTCGCCGCCCTGGACGCGCGGCATGTCCCGCAGGCGCAGCGCCTCGGCCTGCAGGGTCTGCATGCGCTGCAGCTCTGCGTCCAGCGCGGCATGGCGCGCGGGCGAGGCGCGCAGCTGCGCCAGCGCGGGCGCCAGCAGCAGCCACCACAGCAGGGCCAGGCCCAGCATGGCGGCGGCGACCAGCACCAGGGTCTGCTCGCGCGCGGCCAGGCCCGTCCAGTGCGTGCGCAGGGCCGCGGCCAGGGCGCGGGGTCGGGATGTGCTCATGGGCGCTCCTGTGGGCGCAGCAGCAGGGCGCCGTCCTGGCTGCGGGCCGCGTAGCCGTCGGCGGCCAGGCGCTGGTTCGCGGCCGCCAGTTCTTCGGGGGGCAGCTCCACGCCGCGCAGCAGCAGCTCGCCGCCCGCGTATTCGATCTGACCGGGCAGGCGCGCAGCGGGCAGGGCGGCGCCCGCGGCGGCCATGAGCGGCTCCAGGTCGCGCTGCGCCATGCTACCGGCGGCCTGGCGCAGCAGGGCCAGTTCGCGTTCCATCTGCACCGGCGCATCGACGACGGCCTGGATGCGCGGGAAGGTCTGGGTCAGGATGCCCCGCACGCCGGCCTGCTTGGCAGCGAGCGCCTGGCGGTCCTGCCAGGCCCAGAGGTTCAGGCCGATGAGCTGCACGGCCACGGCCAGGCCCAGGCCCCAGCGCGCGGCGCGCCACTGCGGCGCGCGCGCGAAGGCGTTGGCGGCGGCGCCCAGCCTGCGCAGCGCGCGCGTGCGCCCGCTGCTGGCCAGATCGAACTGGGCCAGGTCCCAGTCGCCGCGTGCGGCGGCCAGCGCGCGCTGGCTGGCGGTGTGGATCTGCACCGGGCGGCCCAGCAGATGCTCGGCCAGGGCCGCCACGGCCGGTTCGGCGCGCACGGGGGGCGCGTCCTCGGCGGCGGGCGCCATGGCGGCGAGCGCCGGCGCGGCCGACAGCGGCAGCACGGCCACGGCCTGCTCCGGCCCATGTCCGGTGAGCACGATCTGCGTATCCTCGGGCGCGCCGATCACCTCGCATTCCTGCTGTCCGCTGGCCGTGGGGCCGGGCGCGAATTCGGGCACCACGCGGTCCACGGGGCGGCCCGCAGCCTCCAGCGCCTGCAGGGCTTCGTGCAGCCAGGCGCGGTCGCACACGGCCACCCAGACCGGGCTGCCGGACTGTGCGCCGGGCTGCAGCGCGAAGTGCAGCCGTGCGGGTTCTTCGAGGAGGTGCTCTTCGAGCAGGCCTTCGAGGATGGCGCGCAGGCGCGACGCCTGGGCGAGCGCGCCCTGCGGCAGCGTCACGCGCTGCCACGACAGCGCGCGCGCGGGCACCACGGCCACGACCTCGCCGGTGCGGCCCGGGTCGGGCAGCAGTGCGGCGCTGGTGCAGGCCTGGCGGATGGCGTTGTGGCCGTCGGCCGTGAGCGCGTAGCTGTATTCGGCGGCGGGCGCCTGCGGGCCCGGGGGCAGGGTTAGGACAAGGGTGCTCATGAAGGCGTCTCGCGGGCCATTTTAGGGTCTGGGTGCGGCGCCGATGGCGTGCCAGGGGCTTGGCCGCTCAGCGCCCCGCGGTGGCGGCGGCGGCACTTGCCAGGCCGCCGCGCTCGCGCCACAGCGTGCGTGCCTCGCCGCGCTGCTTGAAGACCAGGGAGCGCTCCTCGACCACAGTCGAGTCCAGGCGCAGACGGCCGCGCACCTCGAAGTAGCTCGACGACACCGTGTGGGTGGCGCTGCCGATGGCGCCGGTCTTGCCGACGAGCTTGGCGGCGTCGGCCTCGCTGCGGAAATGGCGGCTCTCGCGCGCCTGCACCAGGCGCTGCGCGTCGGCCATGTCCAGCCCGTCGGCGCTGGCCCACAGCACCACGGCGCTGGCGGTGTTCAGGTTGACCGTGGTGCGTGCGGGCAGCAGCGTGACGTAGGGCGCGAGCGCCGCCACGCTTTGCTGCGGCAGCCCCCACCAGCCAAGCTGGGACACGCTCTGCGGCAGCAGCGGCGCGGTGCCGGCGTCGCCGCCCTGGACCTGGGCGCGCAGCATCTGGCGCGCCAGCAGGTCAAGCTGCCCGCGCGGCAGGCCCAGGTAGTCGAACAGGCGCGCGAACTGGCGCAGCGCCGTGGCGTCCACCTGCCTGTCGCCCGCCAGGTTGCGCAGGTTCAGCAGGCCCTGCTGGTCGGTGATCTGGCCCGATAGGAAGGCGTTGGCGGTGTCGGTGCTCGCGTCCTCCACCTGGGCCACGTTGTTGCTGGCGGCCAGGAAGGTGGACAGGCGCGCCTCCTCCAGCGGCACGGCCCAGGGCTCGCTCAGGTTGTCCGTGCCGTCGCCGCCGCGCGCCAGGGAGTCCTCGCGCAGGATCAGGCGCGACCAGTCCAGCGCGCCGATGAGGATCCAGGCCGACTGTATGCGCGCGCGCTCGGCGCTCTCGACCTCGATGGCGCGCCACTGCTGCCACAGGGCCGTGGCCGCGAAGGTGGCCACCAGCGTGACGGTGAGCATGGCCGCCAGCAGCGCCGCGCCCGCCTGGCGCGCCGCGCGCCTCATGACTTGCCCCCGCCCAGCACGGGGCTGGCCCAGTCGCGCGTGATCACGCCCGCCAGCGCGCCGCCCGGCGGCAGCGTGAGCTGCAGGCGCACGCCCTCGGGGATGCTGGCCGCTGCGCTGTTCAGGCCCCCCGGGGATTGCGGCAGGCTCCCGGCCGTGTTGGTGGACAGGGCGTTGGCCCAGGCGCCGCCGCGGTAGAAGAACAGCTGCCAGCCCGCGAGCGGCATGAGCACGGCCTCCTGCCGGCGCTCGGCCTCGTCGGGCGTGCGCGCCCAGCGGGCGGCGCGGTCCCAGGCGTCGGACCATTCGGCGCGCGTGCGCACGGGCGCGGACTGCCAGCGCAGCCAGTGGGCCGCGCCGTCCACGTTGCGCAGTGCCCAGGCGACCACGACGGCGCCCTCGTCCGGTTGGCGCATGCCGCGGCGCGTGAGGCGCAGCACCTGGCCGTCCCAGGCGATGGGCTCGGTGTGCTCCACGGCCTGCAGCGCGTCCAGGTCGGCGCCCCACTGGTCCATCACGGTCTGCAGTATCAGCACGGCGTCGGCGTGCTCGCGCGTCTGCTGCTGCGAGCGCACCATGCCGTCCAAGCCGCGCCAGCTCACGATGGCCAGCAGGGCCATCACGGCGATGGCCACCAGCAGCTCGACCAGGGTGAAACCGCGCAGCCGCTTAGGAGGGTGTCTCACTTCAATACCGTCCCACAATGGTCGAAAGGCGCAATACCGGCAACTGCGCGTCGAACACTTGCGCGTCCACGCGGCGGAACTGCGGGTTGGGCGTGGGCGAGACCGTCACCGCGACCTCGTAGCCGCGCCTCGCCTGCTCGCAGGCTACGCGGGCATTGCCGATGGAGGGCATCTGGCGCGACAGGCGCACCTTCACGAGCTCGTTCTCGGCGCACAGATGGGCCAGCACCACGTCGGTCTGGCGCGCGGCATTGCGCGTCAGGGCCGACGTGGCCTGCAGCCCCGCCATGAGGGCGATGGCCACGATGGCCAGCGCCACCAGCACCTCCACCAGTGTGAACCCCGCGTGCCTTGCGCGCATGTTCATTAGAACCTGTTCATGGTCTTTTCATGGGGTACGTTGCCCTGCAAAAGCAGTGGATGCAAGGCGCAAACCGCAGCCGGGCTGGTGGCCCGGCGAGGATTTGCAACGCCGCAGACGCTGCTTTTGCAGGGCAACCCTTCGGGCATGGCAGCAAACCACCACGCTCGTCGTTGCCCCCCTTGCCCAGGCCGCCAGCATGGGCTGCGGCGGGCGCCTGGATCGTGACGGTTTGCTGCCATGCGTACCCCATGAAAAGACCATGAACAGGTTCTTACAGCGCCTGCGCGGCAAAGGGCCGCAGCCCGTCGGTGGCCACGCGCACCGCGCGGCCCGGGTGGGCCTGGTTCACGATCACCACCTGCTGCGCTCCGATGAGCGGCTCGGGCCCGAGCCACAGCTCGCCCGGCCCGCGCACGGAAGTGCCGCCGTCGAGCCAATGGCCTGGCAGCCTGGCTGCCGCGGGCAGGCCCTCGAAGTGGAAGCCCTGGGCATCGGCGCGCCAGCGCACGGCTGCGCCCGAGGCGCGCGACTGCGCGCGCGCCGACTCCAGCAGCACCGCCAGCCGCTCGCCCTCGCGCTGCAGCTGCGTGGCGCCGCTGTCGCGCAGGGCCAGGCCTACCCCGGCGGTGGCCAGGGCCATGATGGCGATCACCACCAGCAGCTCAAGAAGCGTGAATCCCCCCTGAGCCGTTGCGCGGCTTCCCCTCCCGGGGGGACGACGCCCGTGGCCTGGCAAAGCCAGATCCACGGCGTCTGCTGGCCTGGGGTGCGCCAATTTCATGCGTTGGGGAGCGCTGGCGCAGATGCTCTACTGCCAGCTGCCAATGTCGGCGTTCTTGCCCTCACCGCCGGACTGGCCGTCGGCGCCGAAGGACATCACGTCCACTTCGCCCTTGATGCCGGGGTTCAGGTACTGGTAGGGATGCCCCCAGGGGTCGTTGGGCAGCTTTTCGAGGTACGGCCGCCAGTTGTTGGGGACCGGCGCCGTCGCGGGCCTGGCGATCAGCGCCTGCAGGCCCTGCTCGGCCGTGGGGTAGCGCTGGTTGTCCAGGCGGTAGAGCTTGAGCGCCTGGGAGAGGTTGGCGATGTCGGTGCGCGCGGCGGTCACGCGCGCATCGTCGGCGCGGTCGAGCACATTGGGCACGATGAGCGCGGCCAGCACGCCGATGATCACCAGCACCACCATGAGCTCGATCAGGGTGAAGCCCGCGGCCATCCGGCGGCGGGCGCGTTGTGCGAGAGATGGGTTGGAGGCAGACGGCACGGCGCAGTGACTTCGGGAAGGAAATGCAGACCCCGTCAATCATAATCCTGCCATGGCGACACCTTCCTACCACCGCTGGGCCCCGCGCCTTGCCACCCTGGCGCTTTGGGTGCTGGCCGGCGCCAGCGCGGTCTACTGGGGGTTGCAGTTGTCCGGTCGCGTGGCGGGCCCGGCACCGGCAGCCGCCGCGCCCGAGCCGGTCGCGGCCGACGCGCAGGCCCTGGCGCGGCTGCTTGGCGCCCAGGCCGCAAGCGCTCCCGAGGCCCCGGCGGCCGCCAGCCGCTTCGTGCTGCTGGGCCTGCTGGCCGGCACCGCCAGCGGCGACGGCGCCGCGCTGATCGCCGTGGACGGCAAGCCGGCCAGGCCCTACCGCGTGGGCGCGAGCGTGGAGCCGGGCCTGGTGCTGCAATCGCTCTCGCGGCGCGAGGCGCGGCTGGGTGCCTCGGTGGAGGGCGCCACCACGCTGACGCTGGAAATGCCGCGCCCCAAGGGCGAGTAGCTAAAGAGCCACCTGCACCCAGGAGCCGAAGCCGGGCGCCGCCTCTGGCCATTCGTGGGATTGCGGCGCGCGCGCCGCGCCATGGGCCTGCAGCCACTGCACGCAGCGCGCCACGCCGGCATGGGTGATCCAGACCACGTCGCCGCCCTGGGGCAGGGCGCTGGCCGCCGCATCGCGCAGGGCCTGCGCCACGCGGGCCAGCATGGCCGCCAGCGGCTCGCCGCCGCCGGGCGCGTGGCTGCCGAGGTCTGCGGCCCAGGCGGCGATGTCGGCCTGGGGCAGCGCGTTCCAGGCGCGGCCTTCCCAGCCGCCGAAGTCCATCTCCAGGATGCGTGGATCGGGATTTGATGCCAAATCGGCCCGTAATGCCCGCAGTTCAAGCGCTAGGAGCTCGCATCTTTGTAGCGGTGAATGGTGCACGGCGGTTACTTTGGGCGGCAGCGCCCGCGCCAGAGCCTGGGCGGCCGCGCGGCTGGCCTGGGTGTCGGCCGGCACGTCCAGCCGGCCATAGCACAGGCCCGGGGCCGCCAGCGGGCGGGCATGGCGCACCAGCCACAGCGTGCTCATCGGGCCAGGGCGATGGCCGCACCCAGGTAGAAACCGATCTCCGCCACCTGCTGCGTGGCGCCCAGGCAGTCGCCCGTGAAGCCCTGCAGGCGCCGCGCGAAGCGCCACAGCATCCAGGCCGCGCCCAGCGCGCTGGCCAGCACTGCTGCTATCAGAACATGAGCGCCAAGCGCTTGCCACACCAGCGCCAGCGGCAGAAAACACCACAGGGCAGCGGCCGCCAGCGCGGCGCCCGTGATCTGGTCCGCCAACGGCTTGCTCTTGGACGTGGCCGTGTCGCCCACATGGGGCAGGGCGCGCACCACGGCGAGCGGCCACAGGCGCGAGAGCACATGCCCGCCCGCCAGCGCGGCCAGCACGCAGGTAAGGCCCAGGCTGCCCAGGTGTGCCAGCAGCGCCAGCTTGGCGGCAAGGGCCAGCACCAGGGCCATGGCGCCGAAGGCGCCTATGCGCGAGTCCTTCATGATTTCCAGCGCGCGCTCGCGCCGGTAGGCGCCGCCCAGGCCGTCGGCCACGTCGGCAAGGCCGTCCTCGTGGAAACCGCCGGTGACCAGCACCGTGGCGATGGTGCTGCCCACGGCCGCCACCAGGGGCACAAAACCCTGTGATCCGCCCTGCGGGCCGCCCAGCGCTTGCCACAGCGCCGCATATATAGCGATGGCCACCGCCGCCACCAGCCAGCCCACGCCGGGGAAATGTGCGCTGCTGGCGCGCAGCATGGCGGGGCTGTAGCCCACCCACGCGGCCAGCCGGCCCGTGACGGGCAGGCGGGTGAAGAACTGCACGGCCAGCAGGTAGTGGCGCAGGGCTTGCATCGTTTGCTATTTAATCAATAGCTTCTGGCGCTTCATGGGCGGGCGCTGGAGCCGTTTTTCCCTCAAGAACCGTTGGCCTGCAGGAACAGGCGGTAGGCCGGGTTCTGCGTCTCTTCCACGTAGGGGTAGTCCAGCTGTTGCAGGAAGGCGTCGAACGCGGCCGCATCTTCCGCGGGCACCTGCATTCCCACGAGGATGCGGCCATAGTCCGCGCCCTGGTTGCGGTAGTGGAACAGCGAGATGTTCCAGGTGGGCTGCATCAGGCTCAGGAACTTGAACAGCGCGCCCGGCCGCTCGGGGAAGGTGAAGCGCATCAGGCGCTCGTCGCGCGCCAGGGCCGAGCGCCCGCCTACCAGGTGGCGCAGGTGCTCCTTGGCGAGTTCGTCGTGCGTCAGGTCCAGCGATTCGAAGCCGTGCTTGAGGAAGTTCTTGGCGATCTTTTCCGACTCGCCGCGCCCATGCGTGGACAGGCCCACGAACACGTGGGCGCGTGTCTCGTGGCTGATGCGGTAGTTGAACTCGGTCACGTTGCGCGGCCCGCCGGGCAGCGCGCCCACCACCTGGCAAAAGCGCTTGAAGCTGCCGCGCTCCTCGGGGATGGTGACGGCGAACAGCGCCTCGCGCTCCTCGCCCACGTCGGCGCGCTCGGCCACGAAGCGCAGACGGTCGAAGTTCATGTTCGCGCCGGAGAGGATGGTGGCGTAGGTCTCGCCCTTGGTCTTGTGCCGCGCCACGTACTGCTTGATGGCCGCCACGCCCAGGGCGCCCGAGGGCTCGACGATGCTGCGCGTGTCCACGAACACGTCCTTGATCGCGGCGCATACGGCGTCGGTGTCCACGATCACGTAGTCGTCCACCAGCGCGTGGGCCACGCGGAAGGTCTCCTCGCCCACCAGCTTGACGGCCGTGCCGTCGGCGAACAGGCCCACGTCGGGCAGCTGCACGCGCGCATGCTCGCGCGCCGACCGGGCCATGGCGTCCGAGTCGTTCATCTGCACGCCGATGACCTTGGTCTGCGGGCTCACCGCCTTGATGTAGTTGGCCACGCCGGCGATCAGTCCGCCCCCGCCGATGGGCACGAACACCGCATCGAGCCGGTGGCTGCCCAGCGCCTGCAGCTGGCGCAGCATCTCCATGGCGATCGTGCCCTGGCCGGCGATCACGTCGGGGTCGTCGAAGGGGTGGACGAAGGTCAGGCCCTCCTCCTGCTGCAGCCGCACGGCGTGCTCGTAGGCGTCGGAATAGCTGTCGCCGCTCAATACCACCTCGCCGCCCAGCGTCTTCACCGCATCGATCTTCACCTGGGGCGTGGTGGTCGGCATCACGATCACGGCGCGCGTGCCCAGCTTGCTGGCGCTCATCGCCACGCCCTGCGCGTGGTTGCCGGCCGATGCGCAGATCACGCCGCGCGCGAGCTGCTCGGGCGAGAGCTGCGCCATCTTGTTGTAGGCGCCGCGCAGCTTGAAGCTGAACACCGGCTGCTGGTCCTCGCGCTTGAGGAGCACCTTGTTGTGCATGCGGCGCGACAGCGCCCGCGCGGGCTGCAGGTCGGATTCCAGCGCCACGTCGTACACGCGGGCCGTGAGGATTCTTGTCAGGTAATCGAAGGGGGTGAGGGGCTGGGTCATGGTGCGGTCCGGCTGGCGTCCACATGCGGGCGGCCGGGGCGCACATCATAGGACGGCCCGCGCCGGGCAAAAAAAAGCCCCAAGCGGTAAGGCCTGGGGCTGAATCCATCCTTTGAGGAGATGGAGGAGACAATCGGTGCGAACCCTGCAGTGCCTTTCGGCATTGCGCAGCGGGTAGCGCGTGAACTTATTGTAGCGCGTTGCTTGTTGCGTTGCAGCAAAATCGCAATATCGTTCATTATTTGCCACAGATTTACATCAAACTTTTGGAGAAAAACAACATGGAATGCACCGTCAGCTGGACCGGCAACGCCGGCACGCGCTCCGGCATGGGCTTCATCGCCGAAACCGGCAGCGGTCACGTGCTGGCCATGGATGGTGCGCCGGACGCGAGCCGGCCCGAAAACGGGGGGCAGAACCTGGCGCCGCGCCCCATGGAGACCGTGCTCGCCGGCACGGGCGGCTGCACGGCCTACGACGTGGTGCTGATCCTGAAGCGCGGGCGCCATGACGTGCGGGGCTGCAGCGTGCGCCTGACCTCGGAGCGCGCCGACACCGACCCCAAGGTCTTCACCCGCATCCACATGCAGTTCACCGTCACCGGCTGCGGCATACCGGCGGCGGCCGTGGAACGCGCCATCGCCATGAGCCACGAGAAATACTGCTCGGCCAGCATCATGTTGGGCAAGACGGCGCAGATCACGACGGGCTTCGAAATCGTCGAAGCCTGACTATCTCTATCTATATGTAGTGGGCCGTGGCCGTCATGACCTTTGCGGCGGCCCGCATCAGCCAGCGCGCCGGGGGCGGCAGGGGGGCGGCGCCTGCTGCCTGTGCCTGGGCGGCGTGGCGCTCCTCGTCCTGCTGCATGCGGGCCACGATGGCGCGCGACGGCAGGTCCTCGTCCGGCAGGCGGCCCAGATGGCCCTGCAGGTGCTCGGACACCTGCCGCTCGGTCTCCACCACGAAGCCCAGGCTCACCCGGTCGCCGATGCGCGCCGCGGCGAGGCCGATCGCAAAGGCGCCGGCAAACCACAGCGGGTTGAGCAGGCTGGGCCGGCTGCCCAGCTGGTCCAGGCGCTCGCGCGTCCAGGCCAGGTGGTCGGCCTCCTCGCGCGCGGCGGCCAGCAGCTCACTGCGCAGGGCCGCGTCGTCCGTCACGCAGGACTGGGCCATGTACAGCGCCTGGGCACAGACCTCGCCCACGTGGTTGACGCGCATCAACGCGCCGGACAGCCGCTTTTGCGGCGCCGACAGCTCGGCGGCGGGGACGGCGGCAGCCGGCGAGGCGGCGCCCGCCGGGGGCGTGGCGCGCAGTGTGCGCAAGGCGCTGTCCGCTGCGATTAAGAATCGGTCCATCTTGGATGGCACGGGGGAGGATCTGTTGACAATGTTGCAAGACGACAACGAAAACCCGCTTTCCGCCCGATTGTGCGGGAATTCCTTTGCGAAACCTGACGTGCTCTGTTGCAATAAGACCAACTTCCCCACCAGGAGGTTGGCCCGGGGAGCCGGCGGGCGCGGCGCAAGGCGCGTTCTCAACCCTCACGATCCGGTGCCCTCTGTTTAACCTTGGAGTAACTCGTAATGAAAAAATCTCTGATCGCCCTGGCAGTGCTGGCCGCTTCCGGTGCTGCAATGGCTCAATCCTCCGTGACGCTGTTCGGTATCATCGACACGAACTTCGGCTATGTGGACAACACCAACGCCGCCGGTGATTCCAAGTACGGCATCGGCACCAGCGGCAACGCGACGAGCCGTCTGGGCTTCCGCGGTGTGGAGGACCTGGGTGGCGGCCTGAAGGCCGGCTTCTGGCTGGAAGGCGAGATCTTCGGCGACAACGGCAATGCTTCCGGCTTCAACTTCCAGCGTGAATCCACCGTGCGCCTGAGCGGCAACTTCGGTGAAGTGCGCCTGGGCCGCGAACTGGTGCCCACCTACCGCAAGGTTTCCTCCTATGACGTGTTCGGCCAGGTCGGCATCGGCATGTTCCAGGGCTGGAGCAACTGGGCGGGCGTTGGCACGGCCGACGCCAACGGCTATCGTCAGAGCAACATCGTCAGCTACTACACCCCCAACTTCAGCGGCTTCACCGCTGGCGCGGGCTATGGCTTCGACGAGCAAGCCACCGGCAAGGAAGGCCGCTACGCTGGCGCCTTCGGTGCGTATGACAACGGCCCTCTGAGCGTGGCCCTGTCGTTTGACCGCCGCAACGTCGGTGCGCTCGGCGCCGGCACCAAGGACAACCTGACCGTGGGTGGTTCCTACGACCTGAGCGTTGTCAAGATCAACGCCCTGCTGCAACAAGCCAAGTACAAGGACGTCGGCGCTGCCAGCGGCAAGTACAACTCCTACGGCCTGGGCCTGACGGCTCCCGTGGGCGCTGGCGAAATCAAGGCCCAGTACGTGATGTACGACCAGAAGGCCATCGACTCCAAGGCGCACCAGTTCGCCCTGGGTTATGTGCACAACCTGTCCAAGCGTACCGCTCTGTACGGTACCGTGGCCTACCTGAAGAACAAGGATGCTTCCAACATGGCCCTGCAGGCCAAGCAAGTGAGCACCACTGGCCCCGGCGCTGGCGAGAACCAGACCGGCGTGCAACTGGGTATCCGCCACTCCTTCTGATTTCGGGCTGGCGTAAGGCCAGCTGGATGAAGAAGAACCAAAACCGCTGCCTTCGGGCAGCGGTTTTTTTTCGCCCGCATCTCGAAAGCTGTAGCAATCGTCGCCTGCGCAACACCAACCTAGGGGAAACGCCTGTGGTGGGAATGCGATAGGCGCTTGGTTTCCGGGGGGCGTTTTCTAGAATCAACCGATCCGACGTTTTTACAGGAGAGGGACAAGTTATGCGTCTGTTTACCAAGAAATCCATCGCGTTCGCCGCATTGGCCCTGTGTGGATCGGGCGCCAGCCTGGCCCAGTCCGCCGGCACCAGCAAGGTGGAGCTGTGGGGTATCGTGGATGTGGCCGTGCGCCACACCAACAAGGAGGGCCCGACCCAGGCCGGCTTGACGAAGATGATCGGCGGCGGCATGTCGCAAAGCCGCTGGGGCATCAATGTGGAGGAAGACCTGGGCGGCGGCAGCAAGGCCCTGGTGGTGCTGGAAAACCGTTTCGACGCCGATTCGGGTACTCCCGCCGTCAATGCGCCGTACTTCCAACTGGCCCACGTGGGCCTGCAAGGCCCCTATGGCCGCCTGACGGCGGGCCGCCAGTGGAATGTGCTGTTCGACGTGGTGACCAGCACATACGCCTCGTTCCCCTATTCGCCCTACATGGAGGCCTACAAGCCCGAACTGGGCATGGCCATGGGGGCGCGCACCAGCAACATGCTCAAATACATGTTCGCCACGCCGGACCGCCGCTGGGTGGGTGCGCTGCAGTATTCGTTCGACGAGAACAACACTGCGACCGGCAATCCCGGTTTCCCGGGCTCTGCGGCCCAGATTCCGGCCTATGTGGCCGGCACGCTCAATGGCGGCGCGTGGAAGACCGCGGGTGGCTATCTGCGCTTTTCCGCGGCCGGCGCGGCCCTGGGCGGCGGGTATCTGCGCACGACCTTGCCCGGCGGCACCGACGTCGATGCATGGACGCTGGGCGGTTCGTACCGCACGGGGCCCTGGTACCTCACCGCGGGCTACGGCCTGAACAAGGCCAAATTCGCCGCGGTGACCAGCCCGCTCGTGGCCTTGCGCAATGGGGTGGACGGCGCCATCCTGGGCCAGTTCTGGTCCGGGCAGACCAATGGCGGCTTCCAGCCGGGCGATGCCAACAAGCGCCAGCTGTTCAAGGTGGGCGTGGGCTATCAAATGACGACCCAGCTCAATCTGGGCGCGCACTACTTCCGAGGCAAGCAGTCGGGCTCGACCACGGGCCTGTCCAACGGCAATGCCGACTTCCTGGTGGCCGTCGCGGACTACGCCTTCAGCAAGCGCACTGATGCCTACTTCGGCGTGGACCACACGCGCATCAGCGGCGGCAACGCGATCGTGCTCGACTCGGCCAGCAATGCCCGCAACCGCACCGGTTTCACCGTGGGCCTGCGCCATCGTTTCTGACGCCTGCCTTCGCCGCGGCGCAAAACCTCCTTCGGGAGGTTTTTTCATTCCGGCGCGATGCAAAGGCGGGGCGATGGGCCGCTCCAGGGTTTCCCCCCGCGCGGGCATCGCGTCCGGGCCACATAGTCGCTGGGTCTGCTTTGCCGAGATTTCCGATGCGGCTTTGCGCCTCGATCCCGTCCATGGCGGCCGCATTTGCGCCCATTGCGCTGGTGTAGCATGCCTTGAACTACCGCGCCGTTCCGACAATGCTTGCCTTCATACTGCGCCGACTCGTCCAGGCCCTGATCGTGATGATCACAGTGGCCTTCATCGCCTTCATGCTGTTTCAGTTCGTCGGCGACCCGGTGGCCATCCTGCTGGGGCAGGACGCCACGCCCCAGCAGGTGGCCGAGATGCGCGCCGCGCTGGGGCTGGACAAGCCCTTCGTCGTCCAGTTCTGGCATTTCCTGGTGAATGCCGCGCAGGGCGAGTTCGGCATCAGCCTGCGCCAGGGCGCCAAGGTGTCGCGGCTGATCGCCGAGCGCTTTCCGGCCACGCTGGAGCTGTCGCTGGTGGCGGCCTTCATCGCGTTGGTGGTGGGCGTGCCCATGGGCGTGTACGCGGCGCTCAGGCGCGGCACGTTCATGAGCCAACTGTTCATGACGCTGTCACTGCTGGGCGTGTCGCTGCCCACGTTCCTGATCGGCATCCTGCTGATCCTGGTGTTCTCGGTCACGCTGGGCTGGTTCCCGAGCTTCGGGCGCGGCGAGGTGGTGCAGTTGGGCTGGTGGAGCACGGGGCTGCTCACGGCCAAGGGCTGGCACCACATCACGCTGCCGGCCATCACGCTGGCCATTTTCCAGCTCACGCTGATCATGCGCCTGGTGCGCGCCGAGATGCTGGAGGTGCTGCGCACCGACTACATCAAGTTCGCGCGCGCGCGCGGTCTCACGGACCGGGCCATCCACTTCGGTCATGCGCTCAAGAACACGCTGGTGCCGGTGATGACCATCACGGGGCTGCAGCTCGGCGGCCTGATCGCGTTCGCCATCATCACCGAGACGGTGTTCCAGTGGCCCGGCATGGGGCTGCTGTTCATCCAGGCCGTGACTTTCGCCGACATTCCCGTGATGGCTGCGTACCTGTGCCTGATCGCGCTGATCTTCGTGGTCATCAACCTGGTGGTGGATCTGCTGTATTTCGCCGTCGATCCGCGCCTGCGCGTGGGTGGCAAGGCAGGGGGACACTGATATGCAGCCGATGAAATTCAAGGTGGGCGGCCGTGCGTTCGCCCAGATCGCTGAGTTCCATCCCGAACTCACCGCCTTCCGGCGCGACCTGCATGCCCATCCCGAACTGGGCTTCGAGGAGGTCTACACCAGCGCCCGCGTGCGTGAGGCGCTGCGCGCCGCCGGTGTGGACGAGGTGCACGAGGGCATAGGCCGCACGGGCGTGGTCGGCGTGATCCGCGGCCAGGGGCGCGGCAGCGGCAGCATGATAGGCCTGCGCGCCGACATGGACGCGCTGCCCATGACCGAGCACAACGACTTCGCCTGGAAGTCCTGCAAAAGCGGCCTGATGCACGGCTGCGGGCACGACGGCCACACGGCCATGCTGGTGGGGGCGGCGCGCTACCTTGCGGGCACGCGCCGCTTCGACGGCACGGCGGTGCTGATCTTTCAGCCTGGCGAGGAGGGGTTGGGCGGCGCGCGCGTGATGATCGAGGATGGCTTGTTCGAGCGCTTTCCCGTGCAGGCGGTGTACGCCATGCACAACTGGCCGGCGATGAAGCCGGGCACGGTGGGTATCAACGACGGCGCGATGATGGCCGCGGCCGACCGCATCACCATCGAGATCACGGGCCGCGGTGGCCATGGCGCCCATCCCTACCAGACGGTGGACGTGGTCCTTGTGGCCGGGCACATCATCACGGCGGTGCAGGGCATCGTCTCGCGCAACGTGCGTGCGCTGGACAGCGCGGTGATCAGCCTGTGCGCCGTGCAGGCCGGCGACCTGGGCGCCTTCAGCGTGCTGCCGGGCCAGGCCACCCTGGTGGGCACGGTGCGCGCGTTCGACCCGGCCGTGCAGGACATGGTGGCGCAGCGCATCAAGGACTTGTGCAACGCCATCGCCCTGGGGTTCGGCGCCACGGTCACGGTGCGCTACGAGCGCATCTACCCTGCGACCATCAATACCGCGGGCGAGGCGCGCTTCGCCGGCGACGTGGCCGCGGCCCTGGTGGGCGAGGACAACGTGGACCGCGACCTGGAGCCCAGCATGGGCGCGGAGGATTTCTCCTTCATGCTGCAGGCCAGGCCCGGCGCTTACCTGCGCCTGGGCCAGGGCATGGGTGCGGGCAACAGCACGCTGCACAACAGCCGCTATGACTTCAACGACGACGTGCTGCCCCTGGGTGCGGCCCTGCACGCGGGGCTGGTGGAGCAGGCCATGCTGCTGGCGGATGGGCAGTGAAGCAAGTAAAAACACCGCTAACGCTCATCCATCAAGCGCGTGCAGCTATCAATTCATAAGGAAATCATCTCCTAGCCATGCAGAAAACTCTTTTGCGCTGGTATGACAGCGACGTGGCCCACAGCTTCAGGTCTTCGCCCGTGGCCATTCTGGCGGCGCTGATCGCGCTGGTTTGCACGTTCTGCGCGCTGTTCGCGGGCTGGGTGGCGCCGCACAACCCGTTCGACCTCTCCACGCTGGTGCTGTCCGACTCGCGCCTGCCGCCCGTGTGGATGGCGGAGGGTAGCTGGAAGTACGTGCTGGGCACCGACGACCAGGGGCGCGACATTCTCTCGGCGCTGATCTACGGTGCGCGCATCTCGCTGGTCGTGGGGCTGGCGTCGGTGCTGCTGTCGGTGGTGCTGGGCGTGGCGCTGGGGCTGGTGGCGGGATTTCGCGGCGGCTGGGTCGACGGCGTGCTGATGCGCCTGTGCGACGTGATGCTGTCGTTCCCCGCCATCCTGATCGCGCTCTTGATCGCTGGCGTGGCGCGCGCGGTGTTTCCCGACGCGCCCGAGTCGCTGGCCTTCGGCGTGCTGATCCTTGCCATTTCGCTCACGGGTTGGGTGCAGTACGCGCGCACGGTGCGCGGCTCCACGCTGGTGGAGCGCAACAAGGAATACGTGCAGGCCGCGCGCGTGACGGGCGTGGCGCCCATGCGCATCATGCGCAAGCACGTGCTGCCCAACGTGCTGGGGCCGGTGATGGTGCTGGCCACCATCCAGGTGGCCACGGCCATCATCACCGAGGCCACGCTGTCCTTCCTCGGCGTGGGCGCGCCGCCCACCTCGCCGTCGCTGGGCACGCTGATCCGCATCGGCAACGACTACCTGTTCTCGGGCGAGTGGTGGATCACCATCTTTCCCGGCGTGATGCTGGTGCTGATCGCGCTGTCGGTGAACCTGCTGGGCGACTGGCTGCGCGACGCCCTGAACCCACGCCTGCGGTGACCGCCCATGTCCTTGCTTGAAGTCCAGAACCTCGTCGTCGAATTCCCCACCCGGCGCGGCACGCTGCGCGCGCTCGACGACGTGTCCTTTTCCATCGCGCCGGGCGAGATCCTGGGCGTGGTGGGCGAATCCGGTGCGGGCAAGTCGCTCACGGGCGCGTCCATCATCGGCTTGCTGGAGCCGCCGGGGCGCGTCGCCTCGGGCCAGATACGGCTCGAAGGCCAGCGCATCGACAACCTGCCGCATGCGCAGATGCGCCACATCCGCGGGCGCAAGATCGGCGCCATCTTCCAGGACCCGCTGACCTCGCTGAACCCGCTGTACACCGTGGGCCAGCAGCTGGTGGAGACCATCCTCACCCACCTGCCCATGTCCGCTGCGCAGGCGCGCCAGCGGGCCGTCGACCTGCTCAAGGACACGGGCATTCCCGCGGCCGAGCAGCGCATAGACCACTACCCGCACCAGTTCTCGGGCGGCATGCGCCAGCGCGTGGTGATCGCCCTGGCGCTGGCGGCCGAGCCCCAGCTCATCGTGGCCGATGAGCCCACCACGGCGCTGGACGTATCCATACAGGCGCAGATCATCCAGCTGCTCAAGAGCATCTGCAAGACGCGCGGCGCGGCCGTGATGCTGATCACCCACGACATGGGCGTGATCGCCGAGACCTGCGACCGCGTGGCCGTGATGTACGCGGGCCGCGTGGCCGAGATCGGCCCCGTGCACGAGGTCATCAACCGCCCCGCGCACCCCTACACGGCCGGGCTCATGGCCTCGATCCCCGACATGGAGCAGGACCGCGAGCGCTTGAACCAGATCGACGGCGCCATGCCGCGCCTGAACGCCATCCCGAATGGCTGCGCCTTCAACCCGCGCTGCCCGCAGGTCTTCGACCGCTGCCGCGCGGAGCGCCCCGACTTGATGCCAGCAGGCGCCACGCAGGCCGCCTGCTGGCTGCATGCCGTAGAGAAGGAGGTCGCATGAACCCCGCTCCGAACCCCCTGGTGCGGGCGCACGACCTGGCCAGGACCTTCGACGTCTCTGCCCCCTGGCTTAATCGCGTGATTGAGCGCAAGCCGCGCCAGCTGCTGCACGCCGTGGACGGCGTGAGCTTCGAGATCGAGAAGGGCAAGACCTTGGCCCTGGTGGGCGAATCGGGCTGCGGCAAGAGCACGGTGGCGCGCCTGCTCGTGGGCCTGTACGAGCCCACGCGCGGCGGCTTCAGCTTCGACGGGCAGGATGCGCACGCCGCGTTCAAGGGCAAGGGCGCGCGCGCCATGCGCCGGCGCATCCAGATGATCTTCCAGGACCCCTACGCCAGCCTGAACCCGCGCTGGCTGGTGCAGGACATCATCGGCGAGCCGCTGCGCGAGCATGGCCTGGTCACCCAGGCCGCCGCGCTCAAGACCCGCGTGGGCGAACTGCTCACCTCGGTGGGCCTGGCGCCGCAGGACATGGCCAAGTACCCGCACCAGTTCTCGGGCGGGCAGCGCCAGCGCATCTCCATCGCGCGCGCGCTGGCCACCGAGCCCGAGTTCCTGGTGTGCGACGAGCCCACCAGCGCGCTGGACGTCTCGGTGCAGGCCCAGGTGCTCAACATCATGAAGGACCTGCAGCAGAAGCAGGGCCTGACCTACCTGTTCATCAGCCACAACCTGGCCGTGGTGCGCCACGTGAGCGACCAGGTGGGCGTGATGTACCTGGGCCGCCTGGTGGAGCTGGCCGACAAGCAGCAGCTCTTCAGCCAGCCGCGCCACCCGTACACGCGCATGCTGCTCGACGCCATCCCCAAGATGCACGACACCGGCCGCGCGCGCACGCCCGTGCAGGGCGAGGTGCCGAATCCGCTCGACCCGCCGCCGGGCTGCGCCTTCAACCCGCGTTGCCCCTTCGCCAACGCGCGCTGCCGCAGCGAGCGCCCGCAGCTGCTGCAGGGCGAGGGCGGCGCGCGTGTGGCCTGCCATGCCGTCGAGGAAGGCCGCATCGGGCGCGCGTAGACTGGAGGCTTCGTTTCCAACAACGCAAAGGAGTAATCGCGCATGACTGCCTTCACCCTCACCAGCCCCGACATCGCCGCCGGCAGCACCATTGCCCAGGTTTTCGAATTCGACGGCTTTGGCTGCAGCGGCAAGAACCAGTCGCCCGTGCTGCGCTGGAGCGGCGCGCCCGAGGGCACCAAGAGCTTCGCCGTGAACGTGTACGACCCCGACGCGCCCACGGGATCGGGCTTCTGGCACTGGTACGTGATCGACATCCCCGCCGACGTGACCGAGCTGCCCGCCGACGCAGGCGCCAAGGGCGGCGCGAACCTGCCCAAGGGCGCGCGCCAGATCCGCAACGACTATGGCATCTACGCCTGGGGCGGCGTCTGCCCCCCGCCAGGCGACAAGCCGCACCGCTACATTTTCACGGTGCACGCGCTGTCGGTGGAGCGCATCGAGGTGCCCGACGACGCGCCCGCGGCCCTGACCGGCTTCATGGTCAACGCCAACACGATCGCCAAGGCCTCGTTCACGGCGACCTACGGGCGTTAAGGGCCGAATCGGGCTCCAGCGCTTGTCCAGAAAGCGCTGGTTGCTATCTTTTCAGGTATAGCGCTTGGCGCGCAGGTTGTTCTTCATCTGCTGCAGCACGGGCTGCAGCGGCTCGCCTATGCGCAGCGCCACGCAGGTGGCCAGCACGTCGATGATGAGCAGGTGCAGCAGGCGCGAGACCATGGGGCTGTAGCGGTCGTAGCCCTCGGGGTGGTCGGCCGCGAGGTGGATGCGGCAGCTGTGGGCCAGGGGCGAGCCGCTGGCCGTGATGGCGATCGTCGTGGCGCCGTTTTTGCGCGCGATGTCGGCCGCGTCCATCAGGTCGCGCGTGCGGCCCGAGTTGCTGATGATCACCGCGCAGTCGCCCGGGCCGAGCAGCGTGGCGCTCATGACCTGCATGTGCCCGTCGCTGGTCGCAAGGCTGGTGATGCCCAGGCGGAAGAACTTGTGCTGCGCGTCCTGCGCCACGATGCCGGAGTTGCCCGCGCCGTAGAACTCGATGCGCCGGCCCGTTTGCCAGGTGCCGGCGATGGCCTCGGCCGCGCGCTCCAGCAGCTGGGTGCTGGCCGCGTTGCGGTACTGCAGGAAGGCGGCCATGGCATTGTCCACCACCTTCACGAGCACGTCGCCGGTCTTGTCGTCCGCGTCCACGCTGCGGTGGATGAAGGGCACGCCCTCGCTCACGCTGCCCGCCAGCTTGAGCTTGAAGTCGGCCAGGCCGTCGTAGCCCATGCTGCGGCAGAAGCGCACCACCGTGGGCTTGCTGACGTGGGCGCGCTCGGCCAGCTCGCGCACCGGCAGATGGGCAAAGGCGCGCGGGTCCTTGAGCACGAGCCGCGCCACGCGCTGCTCGGCGGGGGCCAGTGAGGGGAGAGAGGCGGTGATGCGGTCCAGCATGGGAGTGGCGCGATGGGTAAGGGCTGTTACCGAAGAATGTAACGCGGTTTCATGCGCCGGGTGCCGCATACACTTGACGGATGGGCGCTCTGCACGCCCGATGACGAGGATACGCATGAACCAACTCGACGCACTCAAGCAATTCACCACCGTGGTGGCCGACACCGGCGACTTCAAACAGCTCGCGCAGTTCCAGCCGCGCGACGCCACCACCAATCCTTCGCTGATCCTCAAGGCCGTGCAGAAGAGCGAATACGCGCCGCTGCTCAAGGACTGCGTGACGCGCTGGCACGGCCGCGGCATCGACGAGCTGATGGACCGCCTCATCGTGCGCTTCGGCTGCGAGATCCTGTCCCTCATCCCGGGACGCGTATCGACGGAGGTGGACGCGCGCCTGTCCTTCGACACGGCCGCCACCGTGGCCCGCGCCGAGCGCATCGTGGAGCTGTACCAAGCTGAGGGCGTGCACATCGACCGCGTGCTCATCAAGATCGCCGCCACCTGGGAGGGAATCCAGGCCGCGCGCCGGCTGGAGGAGCGCGGCATCCACACCAACCTCACGCTGCTGTTCTCCTTCGCGCAGGCCGTGGCCTGCGGGCAGGCGAAGGTGCAGCTCATCTCGCCCTTCGTCGGCCGCATCTACGACTGGTACAAGAAACAGGCCGGCAGCAATTGGGACGAGGCCGCCATGGCCGGCGCCAACGACCCCGGCGTGCAGTCGGTGCGCGCCATCTACAACCACTACAAGCATTTCGGCATAGCCACCGAGGTCATGGGCGCGAGCTTCCGCAACACGGGCCAGATCGTGGCGCTGGCGGGCTGCGACCTGCTGACCATCGCGCCCGAGCTGCTGGCCCAACTGGCCGCCAGCGACGCGCCGCTCGCGCGCGTGCTCGACCCCGAGGCCGCGCGCCACGTGCAGATGGCGCCCGTGCAGTACGACGAGCCGGGCTTCCGCTACGCGCTCAACGCCGACGCCATGGCCACCGAGAAACTGGCCGAGGGCATCCGCGCCTTCGCCGCCGATGCGGCCAGGCTCGAACAACTGATGCAAGCCGCTGCATGAGCTTTGCCGATCCACACACCCGCTGCGACCGCACCCCCGCCTGGCAGCGCCTGCATGCGCATTACGACGCCGCCGGCCGCGGCTTCGACCTGCGCGCGGCCTTCGAGCGGGACGCGCGGCGCTTTACGCGCTTCAGCCAGCAGGCGCCGTACGTGTTCGCCGACCTGTCCAAGAACCTGATCGACGCGCAAACCGAGGCCCTGCTGCTGCAGCTGGCGCGCGAATGCGGCCTGGAGGCCTACCGCGACGCCATGTTCGCGGGTGCGCCCATCAACGGCACCGAGCAGCGCGCGGTGATGCACTGGTTGTTGCGAGAACCGTCCCCAGCCCAATCCGGGCAAGCGCTGGAAGCTACGGATACCGTAGCGAACGGCCTGCGCGAAGTGCACGCCACGCTGGACGCCATGCTGCGGCTTGCCGAGCGCGTGCGCGCCGACGAGGCCATCACCGACATCGTGAACATCGGCATCGGCGGCTCGGACCTGGGGCCGGCCATGGTGGTCAAGGCGCTCGACGACCTGCGCCACCCGGGCAAGCGCCTGCACTTCGTCTCCAACGTCGATGGCATGGAGCTCGGCAGCCTGCTGCGCCAGCTGCGGCCCGCGAACACGCTGTTCCTCATCGCCTCCAAGACCTTCACCACGCTGGAGACGATGACCAACGCCCACGCCGCGCGCGAATGGTTCCTGGCGCAGGGCGGCAGCCAGGACGGGCTGGTGCGGCATTTCTACGCGCTCACCACCAACCTGGAGGCGGCGGCGCAGTTCGGCATCGAGACCACGCTGGGCTTCTGGGACTGGGTGGGCGGGCGCTATTCGCTGTGGTCCGCCATCGGCCTGCCCATCGCCATCGCCATCGGCGCGCAGGGCTTCCGGGACCTCCTGGCCGGCGCGCACGCCATGGACGAGCATTTCCGTACCACCCCCCTGGAGGCCAACCTGCCCGTGCGCCTGGCGCTGCTGGACCTGTGGTACCGCAACTTCCACGGCTTCGCCAGTCGCAGCATGGCGCCCTACAGCCACGGCCTGCGCCGCCTGCCGGCCTATCTGCAGCAGCTGGAGATGGAGAGCAACGGCAAGGGCGTGGACGCGCAGGGCGATCCGCTGCCCTATGCCACGGCGCCCGTGGTCTGGGGCGAGCCCGGCACCAACGGCCAGCACGCGTTTTTCCAGATGATCCACCAGGGGCCGGACACCGTGCCCGTGGAATTCATCGCGTTGCGCGAGCCCGGCCGTGACTTGAAGGGGCAGCACCCGCGCCTGGTGGCCAATGCCCTGGCCCAGGCGCGCGCGCTGATGATGGGCCGCCCGCATGAGCAGGACGGCCACCGCCGCTTCGCGGGCAACCGGCCCAGCACCTTCCTGCTGCTCGAATGCCTGGACCCGGCCTCGCTGGGCGCGCTTATCGCGCTCTACGAGCACCGCGTGTTCGCCAGCGGCGCGCTGTGGGGCATTAACAGCTTCGACCAATGGGGCGTGGAGCTGGGCAAGACGATCGCCAGGGACCTGGAGCCGCGCCTGGCCACGGGCGACGTCCAGGGGCTGGATGCATCGACCGCGGGGCTGCTGCGGCGCCTCGCGCCAATGGCCTGAATCTTGGACACCCTTTCCCCTCCGGGAGCGGCGCACCATGAAAAAAGCCCGCAGGCGCAATGCCTGCGGGCTTTTGAAGGGAATTGCATGGCGCCTTGGCAGACGCCAGCGGGCCCGGGCGATTACATGCCCATGCCGCCCATGCCACCCATGCCGCCCATGTCGGGCATGCCGCCTGCGGGGGCGTCGTCCTTCGGGGCCTCGGCCACCATGGCCTCGGTCGTCAGCAGCAGAGAGGCCACGGAAGCGGCGTTCTGCAGGGCCGTGCGGGTCACCTTGGTGGGGTCCAGGATGCCCATTTCCAGCATGTCGCCGTAGGTGTCGTTGGCGGCGTTGAAGCCGTAGTTGCCCTTGCCGTTCAGCACTTCGTTCACCACCACCGAGGGTTCGCCACCGGCGTTGGCCACGATCTCGCGCAGGGGCGCCTCGATGGCCTTCAGGATCAGCTTGATGCCGGCGTCCTGGTCGGGGTTGTCACCCTTGAGCTGGCCCACGGCCTGGCGTGCGCGCAGCAGGGCCACGCCGCCACCGGCCACGATGCCTTCTTCCACCGCAGCGCGCGTGGCGTGCAGGGCGTCTTCCACGCGGGCCTTCTTTTCCTTCATCTCGACCTCGGTGGCAGCGCCGACCTTGATCACGGCCACGCCGCCGGCCAGCTTGGCCACGCGCTCCTGGAGCTTTTCGCGGTCGTAGTCGCTGGTGGCTTCCTCGATCTGGATGCGGATCTGCTTGACGCGGGCCTGGATGTCGTCGGCATTGCCGGCGCCGTCGATGATGGTGGTGTTTTCCTTGCCCACCTCGATGGTCTTGGCCTGGCCCAGGTCGGCCAGCGTCACCTTCTCCAGCGACAGGCCCACTTCCTCGGCGATCACCTTGCCGCCCGTCAGGATGGCGATGTCTTCCAGCATGGCCTTGCGGCGGTCACCGAAGCCAGGCGCCTTGACGGCCACGACCTTCAGGATGCCACGGATGGTGTTCACCACCAGGGTCGCCAGGGCTTCGCCCTCGACGTCCTCGGCGATGATCAAGAGCGGACGGCCGGCCTTGGCCACGGCTTCCAGCGTGGGCAGCAGGTCGCGGATGTTGCTGATCTTCTTGTCGAACAGCAGCACGAAGGGGTTGTCCAGCAGCGCGACCTGCTTCTCGGGGTTGTTGATGAAGTAGGGCGACAGGTAGCCGCGGTCGAACTGCATGCCTTCCACGACGTCCAGCTCGTTGTTCAGGCTCTTGCCGTCCTCGACGGTGATCACGCCTTCCTTGCCCACCTTGTCCATGGCGTTGGCGATGATTTCGCCGATGCTGGAGTCGGAGTTGGCGGAGATCGAACCCACCTGGGCGATTTCCTTGGAGGTCGTCGTAGCCTTGGAGGCCTTCTTCAGCTCTTCCACCAGGGCCGTGACGGCCTTGTCGATGCCGCGCTTGAGGTCCATGGGGTTCAGGCCAGCGGCCACGTACTTGCTGCCTTCGCGCACGATGGCCTGGGCCAGCACGGTGGCGGTGGTGGTGCCGTCACCGGCGTTGTCGCTGGTCTTGGAGGCCACTTCCTTCACGAGCTGGGCGCCCATGTTCTGGATCTTGTCCTTGAGCTCGATCTCCTTGGCCACGGACACGCCGTCCTTGGTCACGGTGGGGGCACCGAACGAGCGCTCGAGCACCACGTTGCGGCCCTTGGGGCCCAGGGTCACCTTGACCGCGTTGGCCAGGATGTTCACGCCTTCAACCATGCGGGCGCGGGCTTCGCCGCCGAAAACTACGTCTTTTGCTGCCATGTGTGGCTCCTACGAATTTTGAATCAAAAAGGCTGCAAAGGCTTGTGTATCAAGCGAGAGCAGCTATGAAAATTGATGGTTTGGATATGGGTGGGAATTACTTCTCGACCACGGCAAACAGATCGTCTTCCTTCATGACCAGCAGTTCGTCGCCGTGAACCTTCACGGTCTGGCCGCTGTACTTGCCGAACAGCACGCGGTCACCCACCTTCACGCTCATGGCAATGCGGTCACCGTCCTCGTCCAGCCTGCCGGGGCCAACGGCCACCACCTCACCCTGGTCGGGCTTCTCGGCGGCGTTGTCGGGGATCACGATGCCCGAGGCGGTCTTGGTTTCGTTTTCCAGGCGCTTGACGATCACGCGATCGGCGAGAGGGCGCAGGTTCATAGGATCTCCTTGCGATGCACAAACAAAGGGTGGTAACGACAGCAGCCCATACGGGCTGCCTGAGGGGTAGGGCGGTGTTGTTAGCACTCAACCCTTACGAGTGCTAATAATAAAGCCGTTTTTTCCCATTTCAAGGGCCTGGGCCCAGAAAGTCAGGGGATATGGCACTGCCGCGCGTCCGCGGCCGGCGCGGATACGCGCCTAGCCCGGGGCCAGGAGCTGTCCGATGATGTGCCAGTGGTCGTCGTGGAACTGGTCTTCCATGCCGGCCAGCTGCTCCTGCGCCACCCATTGGGCATGTGCCGCATCGTCGCCGCCGCGCACCTCGGGCAGGGCGTCGTCGTCCAGGTCGAAGAAATAGGCGTGGGTGATGACGCGCCCGCGCTGGCTGCGCTCGGGGTGGTCGAACACGCGCACCGCGCGCAGCGCCTGGCGCAGGCGCTCTTCGGGCAGGGGGCAGTGGGTTTCCTCGGCCAGCTCGCGCAGGCAGGACTGCCACAGCGTGTCGTGCGGCTCGACGAAGCCGCCGGGCAGGGCCCACAGGCCCTTGCCGGGGGCGTGGGCGCGGCGGATCAGCAGCACCCGGCCCTGGCAGCGCAGCAGCGCATCTACTGTGACGAAGACCGGCGGGTAGGGCGCGCAGGCCCAGCTGTTGCGGTACGCGCGCAGCATGCGCCATTCTTCCTGCAGGGCGGGGTAATGCGCCGTGTGCGCGAATTGCTCCAGCCACGCGCGCGTCGCCGCCGGGATGTGGGGCGCCCATGGGGCCAGCGCCGCCTCCGGCGTGGAGGCGCTGGCGCCGAGGTAGGCGTCGCGTATGGCGGTCGCGTCGATCGTGCCCTGGCGCTCCATGCGGATCAGGTCCCAGCCGGGAAAGGCCCGCAGGTAGCCGCTGCTGCTGTCCTTGAAGTGGCCGACCAGGGCCAGGCGTGCCCGGGCCGGCGTGGCCTGGGCCACGGCCTGCCGCACGGCATCGGCCCAGCGCGGCTCGTCGTAGTAGTCGCGCATGGGTAGCATGGTCAGGCGTGCGCGCTCGGGTTCGGGCAGGGCGGCGCGCAGCATCTGGGCGCGCTCCTGCCAGGTGAAGGGGTTCTTCGGCGTGCGCGCCTGGAAGGCCGAGCCCACGACGACGACGGCCTGCCGCGCCCGGGCCAGGGCCTCGCGCAGCAGCGCCAGGTGGCCGTTGTGCACGGGCTGGAAGCGTCCGATCAGGACGGCGGCGTCGTACATGGGGCCGCCGGGCTTACAGCCCGGCCGCTGCGCGCAGCGCCTGGGCTTTGTCCGTGCGCTCCCAGGTGAACTCGGGCTCCTCGCGGCCGAAGTGGCCGTAGGCGGCGGTCTTGGCGTAGATGGGCCGTAGCAGGTCCAGCATCTGGATGATGCCCTTGGGGCGCAGGTCGAAATACTCGTGCACCAGCTGGGCGATGCGCTCGTCGGAGATCACGCCCGTGCCCTCGGTGTACACGGTGATGTTCATGGGCCGGGCCACGCCGATGGCGTAGGCCACCTGAATCTGGCACTGGCGCGCCAGGCCCGCGGCGACGATGTTCTTGGCCACGTAGCGCGCGGCGTAGGCGGCGCTGCGGTCCACCTTCGTCGGGTCCTTGCCGCTGAACGCGCCGCCGCCGTGCGGGCAGGCGCCGCCGTAGGTGTCTACGATGATCTTGCGGCCCGTGAGGCCGCAGTCGCCCTGCGGGCCGCCGATGACGAAGCGGCCCGTGGGGTTGATGAGGTACTTGGTGTCCTTGAGCCACTCCTTGGGGAGCACGGGCTTGATGATCTCCTCGATGATGGCCTCGGTGAAGCTGGCCTTCATCTTCGTGGCGGTCTCGCTCTGGTCGGGGCTGTGCTGGGTAGAGAGCACCACGGTGTCGATGCTGTGCGGCTTGCCGTCCAGGTAGCGCATGGTCACCTGGCTCTTGGCGTCGGGGCGCAGGAAGGGCAGGCGGCCGTCCTTGCGCAGCTGGGCCTGGCGCTCCACCAGGCGGTGCGCGTAGTAGATGGGCGCGGGCATGAGCTCGGGAGTCTCGTCGCAGGCGTAGCCGAACATCAGGCCCTGGTCGCCGGCGCCGGTGTTCAGGTGGTCGTCGCTCGCGTGGTCCACGCCCTGGGCGATGTCGTTGCTCTGCTTGTCGTAGGCCACCAGTACCGCGCAGCCCTTGTAGTCGATGCCGTACTCGGTGTTGTCGTAGCCGATGCGCTTGATGGTGTCGCGCGCGACCTGGATGTAGTCCACGTGCGCGTTGGTCGTGATCTCGCCGGCCAGCACCACGAGGCCCGTGTTGGTCAGCGTCTCGGCGGCCACGCGCGAGCGCGGGTCCTGCTCGAAGATCGCGTCCAGGATGGCGTCCGAGATCTGGTCCGCCACCTTGTCGGGGTGGCCCTCAGAAACCGATTCGGACGTGAAGAGGAAGTCGTTCGCCATTTGAATAAACTCCATGGTTCAGCATTTTTGGGCGTTGCCCATAGCTTGCGGAGCTTTGTGGCGAACGCTTTAGCAGTTGTGTTTAACGTCGCCCTGCAAGTTGCTCATTTAACTCGGCGACCGCGCCATTGTAATGCCATCGATTTTTCGCCTTCTTTCTGCGCTGCCATTGTGGTTGTTGCATGCCATCGGCGCGCTGCTGGGGTGGGTGGCATTCTGCGCGTCGCCCACGTACCGCCGGCGCTTCCTGGCCAACGCGGCGCGCGCGGGCTACCGGCTGCGTGACGTGCGCGCCGCCGTGGCGCATGCGGGCCGCATGGTGGCCGAGGCGCCGCGCCTGTGGCTGGCGCCCGAGCCGCCCCCCTGCGAGGTGCGCAACGCCGAATGCGTGCAGCGGGCCTGGGAGCAGGGGCGCGGCATCGTGTTCCTCACGCCGCATATCGGCTGCTTCGAGATGTCGGTGCAGGAGGGGGCGCGGCGCTGGTCGCCGCAGCATGGGTCCTTCACCATCCTCTACCGCCCCGCGCGCCAGCCCTGGCTGGCGCGGGTGATGCAGACCGCGCGCAACCGCCCGGGCATCGCGGCCGTGCCGACCTCGCTGCAGGGCGTGCGCCAGATGCTCAAGGCGCTGCGCGCGGGCCGCGCCGTGGGCCTGCTGCCCGACCAGGTGCCGCCCCAGGGGCAGGGTCTGTGGTCGCCTTTCTTCGGCCAGTCGGCCTACACCATGACGCTGGCCGCGCGCCTGGTGCAGCAGACGGGCGCGGCCGTCATCCTCGCGCGCTGCGAGCGCCTGCCACGCGGGCGCGGCTACGTGCTGCACCTGCAGGCGCTGGAGCAGCCGCTGGCGCCTACACTCGACGCCGCCGTGCTGCAGATCAACCAAGCCATGGAACGACTGATTCGCCAAAGCCCCGACCAATACCTGTGGGGCTATGCCCGCTACAAGCAGCCGCGCGCCGAGGCGCAGCAGCCGGAGAGCATCGCGTGACGGCGCGGCTGGCGTCGCGTGCGGGCATTGCCCTGCTGAACCTGCTCGGCCGCCTGCCGCTGCCCGCGCTGCGCGCGCTGGGCGCGTGGATCGGCCGCCTGCTGTTCGTGCTGGCCGCGCCGCGGCGCAAGGTGGCGCTGCGCAACCTGGAGCTGTGCTTTCCCGATGTGCCAGAGCAGCAGCGCCGCGCCTGGGCGCGCGAGTCGTTCGAGTCGTTCTGCCAGACCTTCCTCGACCGGGGCTGGCTCTGGTCGGGCTCCGAGGCGCTGGTGCGCAGCCGCGTGAAGCTCGTCGGCGCGGTGCAGGAGCTCGAAGGCGACACGCCCACCATCGTCTTCGCGCCGCACTTCTACAGCATGGACGCGGGCGGGCTTGCGCTACCTTTGAACACCGGGCGCGAGTTCACCTCCATCTTCGCCACCAATCCCGACCCGGCGCTGGACGCCTGGTTCATGGGCGGGCGCCAGCGCTTCGGCAACGTGCGCATGCTCAACCGCGCCGACGGGGTCAAGCCCATCATCGCGTGCCTGCGCAAGGGGGGGCTGCTGTACCTGCTGCCCGACATGGACTACGGCCGCAACGACTCGGTCTTCGTGCCCTTCTTCGCCATGCCCGATGCGGCCACCATCCCCTCGCTCTCGCGCTTCGCGCGCCTGGGCCGCGCCAAGGTGGTGGCGTTGTACAGCCGCATGACGCCCGAGGGCTACGTGGCCGAGCTCACGCCCGCCTGGGAGAACTTTCCCACCGACGACCACGTGGCCGACACGGCGCGCATGAACCGCGAGCTGGAGGCCGCCATCCGCACCATGCCTGCGCAGTACTACTGGGTGCACAAGCGCTTCAAGACGCGGCCCGAGGGGCAGCCGTCGCTCTATTAAAGAAAAATCGCTGCAGCGCCTACTGGATGGGCGCTATACGCTATTGAAATCGTAGTCTTTGTGCAGCCCCTGCCACCGCGTCGTGGAACGCCTGCGCCGCAGGGCTGAGCGGCCGCCCGCGCCGGCGCACGATGCCCACGCTGCGCGCAATGCGCGGTGCCACCAGGGGTATGCTCACCAGCGCTGCGCTGGTGGCGCCGGCTAGCGCCAGTTGCGGCACTGCGCCCACGCCCACGCCTGCCTCGATCAGGCTCAGCACGGCCGGCACGTGCTGCGCCTCGCAGCTCCAGCGCGGGCGCGCGCCGTTGCCGGCCAGCCCCTGCTCGATCAGCAAGCGGTTGCCGCTACCCGGCGCCAGGGCGATGCAGTCGTGGCCGGCCAGCTCGGCCCATTCGATGGCGGGGCGCTGTGCCAGCGGATGGTCGCTGCGGCAGGCCAGCACGAAGGGCTCGTCCACCAGCGGGTCGAAGTCCAGGTCGGGTTCCTGCGTGCCCAGGTAGCTGATGCCGAAGTCTGCCTCCGCGCGTGCGACGGACATCAGGATCTCCGGCGCCGGCTGGTCCAGCACACGCAGGCGGATGCGTGGAAAGCGCTGCTGGAAGCCGCGCGCGGCCTGCGCCACGAAGTTGTCCACGGCCGAGGGGATGCAGGCCACGGTGACCAGACCGTGGATGCGCTCGGCCAGGTCGGCCATGCCCAGCAGCGCGCCCTCCAGTTCGGCTAGCACGTGCCGCGCGCGCGGCAGGAAGGCGCGGCCCATGGCGTTGAGCTCCACCTTGCGCGTGCTGCGCTCCAGCAGGCGAAAGCCCAGTGCCTGCTCCAGCTTGTCCACGCGGCGCGAGAGCGCGGGCTGCGACAGGTGCAGCGCCTCGGCGGCGGCGCGAAAACTGGCGAGATCGGCCACGGCGACGAAGGCACGCAGGTCGGAGAGGTCGAAATTCATGCGCAAAGCAAATTAATCAAAAAGATATTTGCAATTTACAGCGAAGCGCGTTGCCGCGAGGATTCGCGGGCATTCGATTCCCAAGGAGAGACACACATGTTCCCCATCCGCTGGAAGGCCGCCCTGGGCTGCCTGGCCTTGATTTCCCTGGCCGTAGTGACCCAAGCTCAGGCACAGGCCCCCTGGCCCGCGCGCGCCATCACGCTGATCGTGCCCTTTGCCGCGGGCGGCGGCACCGACAGCATCGCGCGCGACATCGCCAAGAACATGGCCGAGCGGCTGGGCCAGCCCGTGGTGGTGGACAACCGCGGCGGCGCGGGCGGCGCCATTGGCGCCCAGGCTGTGGCCAAGGCCGCGCCGGACGGCTACACGCTGTTGTTCGCCACCTCCACCTTTGCTACCAACGCGGCCGTGGAGCCCAGGCTGCCCTACGACCCGGTGAAGGATTTCGCGCCCGTGGCCATGATCGGCCGCGGCCCGCTGCTGGTCGTCACCAGCAAGCAGCTCGGCGTGGGCAGCGTGGCGCAGCTCGTGGCGGCGGCCAAGGCCCGGCCCGAGGGGTTGAACTTCTGCTCGGCCGGCAACGGCAGCATCAACCACCTGGCGGGCGAGATGTTCCGCCAGAAGACGGGCCTGTCGATGACGCACGTGCCTTTCAAAGGCAGCGCGCCGGCCACGGTGGAGCTGCTGGCCGGGCGCGTGGACCTGTTCTTCGCCACTGTGCCCACGATTCAGAGCCATCTGAAGGAGAACCAGCTCGGCCTGCTGGCCGTGACCAGCGCCAAGCGTTCGCGCCTCTTCCCCAACCTGCCCACGCTGGCAGAGGCCGGCGTGCCGGGCTACGACGTGACCACCTGGTGGGGCGTGCTGGCCCCGGCCAAGACACCCGCGTCCATCGTCGAGGCGCTGAACCGCGCCGTGAACGAATCCGCCGCCGCCGAACCGGTCAAGGGCCGGCTGCAGCACGAGGGTGCCGACCCGGTGCGCCTCGCGCCCGCCGCGTTCGGCGAGGAGCTGCGCAAGGAGCTGGCGCTGTGGCGCAACGTGGCCGCCGCGCCGGGCATGCAACTGCGCTGAAGGAGGGCAACGCCATGCAACACACACTTTCCCGCCGCACCTTCGTGGGCGCGTCCGCCGCGCTGGCCCTGACCGGCTGGGCCCGTGCCCAGGGCGGCTACCCGAACAAGCCCATCACCGTCATCGTGCCCTACGCACCGGGCGGGCAGGGCGACGTGTTCGCGCGCCTCGTCGGCGAGCCGCTGGCGCGCGCGCTCGGCCAGCCCGTGGTGGTGGACAACCGCCCCGGCGCCAGCGGCGCGCTGGGCACCCGGCTGGCCGCGCGTGCGCCGGCCGACGGCTACACGCTGCTCATGGGCCAGACGGGCGAGATCGCCATCAACGGCGCCGCCATGAAGAACCCGGGCTACGACGCGCTCAAGGACCTGCGCGCCGTGGCACTGGTGGGCGACGCGCCGCTGGTGCTGGCTGTGCCCGCCGCCTCGCCTTTCAAGAGCTTGGCCGACTTGGTGCAGGCCGCGCGCGAGCGGCCGGGCAGCGTGGCCTACGCCTCGTCGGGCACGGCCACGCCGGGCCACCTGGCCGCCGCCGAACTGGCCGCGCGCACCGGCACGCAGATGACGCACATTCCTTACAAGGGCGCGGGCCAGGCCATCGCCGACCTGATCGGCGCGCAGGTGCAGTTCTTCTTCGCCAGCGCCTCGTCCATCGTCGGGTACGTCAAGGGCGGCAAGGTGCGGGCGCTGGCCGTCTCCAAGCCTGCACGCATCGCCGCGTTGCCCGGCGTGCCGGCGGTGTCGGACACGCTGCCGGACTTCGCCTTCAGTCTCTGGGGCGGCTACTTCGCCCCGCGCGGCACGCCCGACGCGATGGTCCAACGGCTGGCAGGCGAGATCGGCCGCATCATCGCCCAGGGTCCGCTGCGCGAGCGCCTCGAAGCCGAGGGCAGCGCGGTGGAGGCGGGCACGCCCAAGAGCTTCGATGCCTTCGTGCGCGCCGAGGCCGACAAATATGCGCGGCTGGTCAAGGCCGCCGGCGCCACGCTCGAAGGCTGAACCTTTCAACATACGGAACCTCCCTCATGAAAATCGTCGTACTTCCCGGGGATGGCATCGGCCCCGAAACCATGGCCGCCACCATCGAAGTGCTGCAGGCCGCATCCCAGCGCTTTGGCCTGAACTTGCAGCTCGACCACGATGTGGCCGGCCACGAGAGCCTGCGCCGCCACGGCGCCACTGTCACGCCCGCGCTGCTGGCCAAGGTGAAGGCGGCCGACGGGCTGATGCTTGGCCCCATGTCCACCTACGACTTCAAGGACGAAAGCAAGGGCGAAATCAACCCCTCCAAGTTCTTCCGCAAAGAACTCGACCTGTACGCCAACATCCGCCCCGCGCGTACCTGGCTTGGCGTGCCGCACAAGGTGGATGCGTTCGACCTCGTGGTGGTGCGCGAGAACACCGAGGGCTTCTACGCCGACCGCAACATCGCCTCTGGCGGCAGCGAGATGCTCATCACGCCCGACGTGGCGGTCTCGCTGCGGCGCATCACGCGCGGCTGCTGCGAGCGCATCGCACGCGCGGCCTTCGAACTGGCGATGACGCGGCGGCGGCACGTGAGCATCGTGCACAAGGCCAACGTGCTGCGCATCGGCGATGGCATGTTCATCGAGGAATGCCAGCGCGTGGCGCGCGACTTCCCCGAAGTGCAGGTGGACGAGTTCATCGTCGACGCCATGATGGCCCACGTGGTGCGCGCGCCGCAGCGCTTCGACGTGATAGTCACCACCAACATGTTCGGCGACATCCTCTCGGACCTGACGGCCGAGCTGTCGGGCAGCCTGGGCCTGGGCGGCTCGGTCAACGCCGGGCGCGACCATGCCATGGGCCAGGCCGCGCACGGTTCGGCGCCCGACATCGCCGGGCAGGACATCGCCAACCCGTTCTCGCTGATCCTCTCTGCCGGGCAGCTTCTGGGCTGGCACGGCCAGCGCCATGGCCTGCCTGCCTTCCTGGCGGCGGCTGAGGCGATCGAGCATACTGCCGCCGCCGCCGTGGAGGCGGGTGAGGTCACGCCCGACGCGGGCGGTCGCCTGGGCACGGCCGCTACCGGGCGCGCGTTCGCGCAGCGCCTGCAGGGGGCGTAATGGTCGCCGGTGCGTGCGACTGCCACACCCACGTCTTCGGCCCGCGCGCCGACTACCCCATGGTGGATGCGCGCCACTACACGCCCGGGCCCGCGCCGCTGGCCGCGCTGCGCGCGCACCTCGCGGGCCTGGGGCTGGAGCGCGTGGTGCTGGTGCAGCCCAGCGTCTACGGCACCGACAATCGCTGCATGCTCGATGCGCTGGCGAGGCTGGACGGCGCGGGGCGCGGCATCGTGGTGCTGGAGGACGGCGTGGATGCCGCCGCGCTGCGCGAGCTGCATGCGCGCGGCGTGCGCGGCGTGCGGATCAACCTGGAAAGCGCGGGCCTGCGCGACATCGCCGGCGCGCGCGCCCTGCTGCAGGCCTGGAGCGCGCGCGTGGCCGATCTCGGCTGGCACGTGCAGCTCTATGCCGCGCAGCCCGTGGTGCAGGCGCTGGCCGACGACCTGGCGCGACTGCCGTCGTCCGTGGTGCTCGACCACTTCGCTCTGGCGGATGTGATGCCCGGCGGGGATGCGTTGACGGATTTGCTGCGCACGGGGTGCGTGCATGTGAAACTCTCGGCGCCGTACCGCTTGGCCTCGCCGGCCCTGGGCGGTGCCTGGGCGCGCCACTGGGTCGACGCGGTGCCTGGCGCGCTGCTGTGGGCCAGCGACTGGCCACACACGGCGCGCGGCCCTGGCCGCGCGGCGCATGAAGTCAGCGCCTACCGTGCAATCCCGGCCAATGGGCTGCGTCAGGAGATTGCGCGTTGGCTACCCAGCGCGGAACTGCGCCGCCGCGTGCTAGTGGACAACCCGGCGCGGCTCTACGGGTTCTGATCCGGCTCGGCGGCGGGCTCCTCCGTGGGGTGCGCCCACTGCCACAGCAGCTGCGCCACCTCGTCCACGCCCTGGCGCTTGAGCGCGGAGAACATGCGCACCTCGCCGCCGCCAGCCTGCAGCCGCGCGATCGACAGCGCCTTGGCCTGCTCGGCGCGCGTGAGCTTGTCGGCCTTGGTGAGCAGCACCAGGAACTTGAGGCCCTGCTCCACGCGCGGGCGCACCACCTCCAGCAGCGCCTCGTCGAGCTCCGTCAGGCCCAGGCGCGGGTCGCACAGCAGCACGATGCCCGTGAGCCCCTGGCGGCTGACCAGGTAGTTGGCCATCACCTGCTGCCAGCGCTGCTTGTCGCTGCGCGAGACGGCCGCGTAGCCGTAGCCGGGCAGGTCGGCCAGCACGGCGTCGGTCGCGCCCTGCTTGCCCAGGGCGAACAGGTTGATGTGCTGGGTGCGCCCCGGCTTCTTGGAGGCGAAGGCGAGCTGGCGCTGCTGCGTGAGGGTGTTGATGCAGGTGGACTTGCCGGCGTTGGAGCGACCGACGAAGGCGATTTCGGGCACGGTGATGGCGGGCAGCTGGTTCAGCTGGGCGGCCGTGGTCAGAAATCGTGCGGTGTGCATCCATCCCAGGGCGGCCTTGGCGTCGGGCAGACCGGGCCCAGGCACGTGCGGTGTGGTTGACATAGATCGGGTTTTCAAGAGATGGAGCGGATCGGTGCGCATTGTAGAATTGTGAAGTTTTGCGCCCATGACATAAGAACCCACCATGAAGTTGCTCGCCTCCTTGCTCATGGCTGCCGCGCTGGCAGCTCCTGCTTTTCCGACCCTTGCGGCGGGTGAAACCCCGGCACAGCAAAAGGCCGCCAAGCCTGATCTGACCAAGGGGGCAGCCAGCTACGGCGCGGTGTGTGCGGCCTGCCATGCGGCGGACGGCAACTCCACCATCGCCGTAAACCCCTCGCTGGCGCAGCAGCATCCTGAGTACCTCGTCAAGCAGTTGCAGGACTTCAAGTCCGGCAAGCGCGCCGACCCTGTCATGCAGGGCATGGCTGCCATGCTGAGCGATGACGACATGCGCAACGTCGCCGGGTGGCTGGCCTCGCAGAAGGCCAAGGAGGGCTTCGCCAAGGACAAGGATCTGGTGGCGCTAGGCGAGCGCATCTACCGCGGCGGCATCCAGGACCGCAGCATCGCCGCCTGCGCCGGCTGTCACAGCCCCAACGGCGCTGGCATCCCGGCGCAGTACCCGCGCCTGTCGGGCCAGCATTCCGACTACACCGTCAAGCAACTGGTCGATTTTCGCGACGGCAAGCGCGGCAACAATGCGCAGATGCGCGACGTGGCGGCCAAGCTCAACGACCGCGAGATCAAGGCGGTGGCCGACTACATCGCCGGCCTACGTTGATTCACGTCAAATGAATAGGGGTGCTGGGATGCACCCGATGAACCTTGCGCCGATAATCGCACCCAAGACGGGCGGGCCCATCTGAATGGATGGTCCGCCCTTTTCTCATCCGGGTTCCTGCGTCCTTCATGTCTGACACCTCTCTGGGCCACGGCCATGCATGGCGCCCGCACGCCACGCGCTCCATGACGGAGCTGCTGGCATCCATGCGCTTCGCCATTGCGCTGCTGACGGTGATCTGCATCGCGTCGGTCATCGGCACGGTGCTCAAGCAGCATGAGCCGGTCACCAACTACGTTAACCAGTTCGGGCCATTCTGGGCCGACCTGTTCCTGGCGCTCAAGCTCAATGCCGTCTACAGCGCCTGGTGGTTCCTGCTGATCCTGGCGTTCCTGGTGGTGAGCACCTCGCTGTGCATCGCCCGCCATGCGCCCAAGTACATCGCGGACCTGCGCAACTACAAGGAGAACATCCGCGAGAAGAGCCTGCAGGCCTTCCACCACAAGGCCACGGTTCCTCTGGCGGGCGAGGCGCCGCAGGCGGCCGCGCAGCGCATTGGCCAGTTGCTGGTCTCGGGCGGCTGGAAGGTGCGGCTGCAGCAGCGCCCCACGCCCGCGGGCGATGGCTGGATGGTGGCGGCCAAGGCCGGCGCGGCCAACAAGCTGGGCTACATCGCGGCGCACAGCGCCATCGTGCTCGTGTGCCTGGGCGGGCTGCTCGACGGCGACCTGATCGTGCGCGCGCAGATGTGGTTCGGCGGCAAGACGCCGTATGCGGGCGGCGGGCTGATCGCCGAGGTCAAGCCCGAGCACCGCCTGTCCGAGCGCAACCCCACGTTCCGCGGCAACCTGGTGGTGGCCGAGGGCACGCAGTCGGCCACGGCCATCCTGACGCAGTCCGACGGCGTGCTGCTGCAGGAGCTGCCGTTCTCGGTCGAGCTCAAGAAATTCGTCGTGGAGCATTACTCCACGGGCATGCCCAAGCTGTTCGCCAGCGACATCGTGATCCACGACCGGGCCACGGGCAAGGCCACGCCGGCGCGCGTGGAGGTGAACCACCCGGTCAGCTACCAGGGCGTGGAGATCTACCAGTCGAGCTTCGACGATGGCGGCTCCGAGGTGAAGTTGCACGCGCGCCCCATGGTGCCCGGCGCGCAGCCGTTCGACGTGGAGGGCGTGATCGGCGGCTCCACGCGCCTGACCCACACGGGCTTGGGCGAGGCCATGACGCTGGAGTTCACCGGCCTGCGCGTGCTCAACGTGGAGAATTTCGGCGATGCGGGCGCCGCAGGCTCGGGCGCCGACGTGCGCAAGGTGGACCTGCGCGAGTCCATAGAGTCGCGTCTGGGCGCCGGCAACAAGACCGTGGGCAAGCGCGAGCTGCGCAACGTGGGCCCGAGCATCAGCTACAAGCTGCGCGACGCCGCGGGCCAGGCGCGTGAGTTCCACAACTTCATGCTGCCCGTGGACACGGGCGACGGCCAGCCCGTGTTCCTGCTGGGCGTGCGCGAGACGCCGTCCGAGCCCCTGCGCTACCTGCGCGTGCCCGTGGACGCCGAGGGCGGCATGGACGGCTTCCTGCGCATGCGCCTGGCGCTGGCCGATCCGCAGCAGCGCGAGCAGGCGGTACGCCGCTATGCGGCCGTGGCCGTGGACGGCTCGCGCCCCGAGCTGGCCGCGCAGCTGGCGCTGTCGGCCGGGCGCGCGCTGGCGCTGTTCGCCGGGGACGTGGCTGCAACCGGCGCCGCCGCGGACGACGGCGCCGGCAGCGGGGGCCGCCCGCGCGGCGGCCTGCAGGCCATCTCCGACTTCATGGAGGCCAACGTGCCCGAGGCCGAGCGCTCGCGCGCGAGCGAGGTGCTGGTGCGCATCCTCAACGGAGCGCTGTTCGAGCTGGCGCAGATGACGCGCGAGCGCGCCGGGCTGGCGCCGCTGCCGCAGGACGAGAGCACCCGGGCCTTCATGACGCAGGCCGTGCTGTCCCTGAGCGATGCGCAGGCCTATCCGGCGCCCCTGGTGTTCGAGCTGCGCGACTTCAGGCAGGTGCAGGCCAGCGTGTTCCAGGTAGCGCGTGCCCCTGGCAAGAACGTGGTGTATCTGGGCTGCGCGCTGCTGATCCTGGGCGTTTTTGCGATGCTGTACGTGCGCGACCGCCGCCTGTGGGTCTGGCTGGCGCCCGAGGGCGGCGGCGCGCGCGCCACGATGGCGCTGTCGGCCAACCGCAGGACGCTGGACACGGACCGCGAATTCGCGCAGCTGCGCACCCAACTGCTGGAAGCAGAGACAGAAACAGAAACGGCACAGCCCCCCCACGGAGGTACCCCATGAACACCGCCACCACGACGCTGACCTTGAACGAAGGCTATTTCGCGCGCCGCAACTGGCTGGACTGGCTGTTCGCCCTGGCCGTGCTGGCCGGCGGCCTGTTCGCGCTGCAGCGCTACGCGGCCTACATGGACGTGTACGAGAAGGGCATCCTGCTCGCCACCATGCCCGGCGCCATCTGGCTGGGCTGGTTCTGGCGTCCGCTGCGCGCGCTCATGCTGGCCGTGGCGGCCTGCGCGCTGCTGGCGATCGGCCTGTACCAGAACGGCGGCGCGGGCGACCTGGCGCGCGCCGACACGGTGTTCGGCCTCAAGTACTTCCTGTCGAGCCAGTCGGCCATCCTGTGGATGAGCATGCTGTTCTTCATGAGCACGGCGTTCTACTGGGTCGGCATGTTCACGCGCGGCCAGGGCCAGGCCATGATGCGCATCGGCTCGCGCATCGCCTGGGTGGCCGTGGCGCTGGCGCTGATCGGCACCATGGTGCGCTGGTACGAGAGCTACCAGATCGGGCCCGACATCGGCCACATCCCGGTGAGCAACCTCTACGAGGTGTTTGTCATGTTCTGCTGGATGACGGCGCTGTTCTACCTGTACTACGAGGAGCAGTACCAGACCCGCGCGCTGGGCGGCTTCGTGATGCTGGTGGTGAGCGCGGCCGTGGGCTTCCTGCTGTGGTACACGGTGGTGCGCGAGGCGCACGAGATCCAGCCCCTGGTGCCAGCGCTCAAGAGCTGGTGGATGAAGCTGCACGTGCCGGCCAATTTCATCGGCTACGGCACCTTCGCGCTGTCGGCCATGGTGGCGTTCGCCTACCTCGTCAAGCAGCAGGCGGCCGAGACGCGCTGGTACAAGCTGGCGCCGCTGTGGCTGCTGGGCGTGGTGCTGTGCTTCGAGCCGATCGTGTTCCGCCAGGGCGCCACCGAGGGCGGCGGCGCCTACTGGATGGTGTACTTCGGCATCTCGGCGCTGATCGTGGCCGGCATCCTGTTTGCGCGCCGGCGCATCGCCGAGCAGTTGCCGGCGCTGCAGGTGCTGGACGACGTGATGTACAAGTCCATCGCCGTGGGCTTCGCGTTCTTCACCATCGCCACCGTGCTGGGCGCGCTGTGGGCGGCCGAGGCCTGGGGTGGCTACTGGAGCTGGGACCCCAAGGAGACCTGGGCGCTGATCGTCTGGCTCAACTACGCCGCCTGGCTGCACATGCGCCTCATGAAGGGGCTGCGCGGCACCATGTCCGCCTGGTGGGCGCTGGTGGGGCTGGTCGTCACCACCTTCGCCTTCCTGGGGGTGAACATGTTCCTGAGCGGGCTGCATAGCTACGGCACGCTATAAAAACAGGAGCTTCTAACGCTCTTCACTGAAGGGTCTCCTTTGGTTTTATTGCTGAAAACCAATGGGGACGTGCCGGAATAGCTATCGTTTTGATCGAATGACGAGCCCCTTCGCCGTGCAGGGGCGCGTGGCATGGGGCAGACTCGTGCTGCAACTGCCCATGGAGGCCCGCCATGCTCATCCATACCCACGACAACGGTTTCGACCACCATAGCGCCAGCGAGATCACGCCGCGCGCGGTCTATGAGCAGCGCCGCGCGCTGCTGCGCCTGATGGCGGGCGGCGCGGCCGGGGCGTTGCTCGCGTCCTGGGCCGGGCGCCAGGCGCTGGCGCAGCAGGTGCAGCCTCCCGGGCGGCTGGCGGCGCTGCCGGGCGTGCGTTCGGCCGTGGTGGGCGCGGTGACCATGGAAAAACCCACCGACTACAAGGACGCCACGGGCTACAACAACTTCTACGAGTTCGGCACCGACAAGACCGACCCCGCGCGCAACGCGCACACGCTCAAGACCCGGCCCTGGACGGTGGAGGTCGAGGGCCTGGTCAACAAGCCGCGGCGCTTCGACATCGACGAGCTGCTCAGGCTCTCGCCGATGGAAGAGCGCATCTACCGCCTGCGCTGCGTGGAGGGCTGGTCCATGGTGATCCCCTGGGTGGGCTACTCGCTGGCCGAGCTGATCCGCCGCGTGGAGCCTCAGGGCAGCGCGAAGTACGTGGAGTTCGTGACCCTGGCCGACAAGGCCACCATGCCCTACGTGGGCTCGCGCATCCTGGACTGGCCCTATACCGAGGGGCTGCGCGTGGACGAGGCCATGCACCCGCTCACGCTGCTGGCCTTCGGCATGTATGGCGAGGTGTTGCCCAACCAGAACGGCGCGCCGGTGCGCATCGTCGTGCCCTGGAAGTACGGCTTCAAGAGCGCCAAGAGCATCGTCAAGATCCGCTTCACCGAGAAGGAGCCCGCCACGGCCTGGAACAAGGCGGCGCGCAACGAGTACGGCTTCTACTCCAACGTGAACCCCGGCGTGGACCACCCGCGCTGGAGCCAGGCCACGGAGCGGCGCATCGGCGAGGACGGGCTGTTCGCCAAGAAGCGCAAGACCCTGCTGTTCAACGGCTATGAGGCCCAGGTGGGCCAGCTCTACGCCGGCATGGACCTGAAGAAGTTCTATTGATGCGGCAGGCGCGCCCCGGCGGCCAAGCCGCGGCGGACCGGGCGCTGCGACACCCGGCGGCCAAGCCGCTGCTGTTCGCGCTGTGCCTGCTGCCGCTGGCCTGGCTGGTGTACGCGGCGGCGTTCGACCGTCTGGGCGCCAACCCGGCCGAGGCGCTGATCCGCTCCATGGGCGACTGGACGCTGCGCCTGCTGTGCCTGACCCTGGCCGTGACCCCGCTGCGCCTGGCGGCGCGGCTGCCCGCGCTGGCGCGCTTTCGGCGCATGCTGGGCGTCTACACCTTCTTCTACGCCGCGCTGCACCTGCTGTGCTACGCGTGGTTCGACATGGGGCTGGACGGCGGCGAGATTGCGCGCGACGTGGCCAAGCGGCCCTTCATCCTCGTGGGCATGTGCGGCTTCGTGCTGCTGCTCGTGCTGGCGGCCACCTCGTTCAACCGCGCCGTGCGCTGGCTCGGCGGGCGCCGCTGGCAGCGCCTGCACCGCAGCGTGTACTTGGTCGCGGGCCTGGCGCTGCTGCATTTTTTCTGGATGCGCGCCGGCAAGAACGACTTCGCCGAGGTGGCGGTCTATGCCGCCATCCTGGCGGCGCTGCTGCTGGCCCGGCCGTGGCTTCGGCGCGGCCGCAGCCCAGGACCATGATTGCTATGTATTGTGTAGCCGATAACGCTCTATGGAAAAACCTTGAAGCAAAACTTCATTGCCTATCACCCGTGGGCCGCAGCGCCTAGTGCGCCACCGGATCGATGCGCGCTGTGGGGATCTGGTAGGAGCGCTCGTCGAACAGGTCTGTGCCGCATTCCAGGCCGTCGAGCCAGTCGAAGAAGTCGGTGATGGCCTGCTGCCCCATGATGGGCGCGCCATGCTGGGGCGCCAGCATGGCGATGTCGAGCTGGCGCGCCATGCGCGTCCACAGGCGCAGGACCTTGTTGGAGACCATGTAGCGGCGGTGGAAGGCCTCCATGCGCGCGACGTGGGGCGCGAGCGCGGTCACGGGCACGCGCGCCTCGGCGCCCGAGGTCATGGACACGCCCAGATCGCCCGTGAACAGGATGCGGCTGACCGGGTCGTAGAAGTGGAAGTTGCCCTCGGAATGCATGAAGTGCGCGGGCAGCAGCAGCAGCTCGTGGCGCCCCAGCGGCAGCAGGCCGCCGCCGTCGGGCACGCCGATGATGCGGTTCTCGGTCTTGCCGAGCTTGGCGAAATGCGGGGCGAAGCGCTCCCATACGCGCGAGATGACCAGCAGGGCCCTGGTGCTGCTGAGCCAGCGGTCCAGCGAGGCGATGATGTCCGGGTCGGCATGCGACGCGAGCAGGTAGGACAGCCGGTGCGGCGGGAAATACCGGGACATCCCCATGAACAGCTCGTTGAAGGCCAGATTCCCGCCCGGGTCGATGATGGCGCCGGTGTCACCGTCCACGATCAGGAACTGGTTGGCCTGCACGGCTTGGCCGTCTTCCTCGATGAGGTCGGAAAACATCAGGCAGGCATGGTGCTGGTCTCGATAAAGTTCCAGGGGCTCCAGGGGCATACAGAAAAGGGATCCGCCGCGAAAAGCGTAATAGTAGTTACGCTATTGTGGTTATTGCTTGATGATCATCAAGATTTGGGCGGAATCAGGCGTTCGCAGCGAAAGATGTCGCTGATGCCTTCACGTGCGCGGATCAGGTGGGCCTGCGCGCCATCGACGAGCACCTCGGCGGGGCGCGCGCGGGTGTTGTAGGTGCTGCCCATGGAACTGCAATAGGCCCCGGTGGAGAGCACGGCCAGCATGTCGCCTGCGGCCACGGCCAGGCTGCGGTCCTTGCCCAGCCAGTCGCCGCTCTCGCAGATCGGGCCGACCACGTCGTACACCTGCTCCGGCGCCTTCGCGGCCGCATCGAGCGGCACGATGGCGTGGTAGGCCTGGTACATCGCAGGGCGCGGCAGGTCGTTCATCGCTGCGTCGACGACGCAGAAGTTCTTCTGCTCGCCCGGCTTCAGGTACAGCACCTGCGTCAGGCACACGCCGGCATTGCCCACCAAAGAGCGGCCCGGCTCGATCATGAGCAGGCGGTCGCCATAGCCGCGCGCGTCCAGCTTGGCCAGCAGGCTGGACCACAGCGCATCGGCCGCGGGCGGGGTGTCGCCGTTGTAGTCGATGCCCAGGCCGCCGCCGAAGTCGATGTGGTGGATGGCGATGCCGGCCGCCTCGATGGCCTGCACCAGGTCCAGCAGACGGTCCATGGCGTCGAGGTACGGCGTCTCCTCGGTGATCTGCGAGCCGATGTGGCAGTCGATGCCCACCACGCGCAGGCCGGGCAGCTGCGCTGCGCGGCGGTACGTATCCAGCGTGCGCTCATGGGCGATGCCGAACTTGTTGCCCTTGAGGCCCGTGGAAATGTAGGGGTGGGTCTTGGCATCCACGTTCGGGTTCACGCGGATGCTGATGGGCGCGCGCAGGCCCATCGACTGGGCGACCTCGCTCAGCACCTCGAGCTCGGCCTCGCTCTCGACGTTGAAGCAGCCGATGCCGGCCTCGAGCGCCTGGCGCATCTCGGCGCGGGTCTTGCCCACGCCCGAGAAGATCACCTTGGCCGGGTCGCCGCCGGCGGCCATCACGCGCTCGAGCTCGCCGCCCGAGACGATGTCGAAGCCGCAGCCATGCTGCGCGAACAGCTGCAGCACGGCCAGCGACGAGTTGGCCTTCATGGCGTAGCAGATCTGCACCCTGCGCCCGGCGAAGCCGCGCTGGTAGGCCGCCAGGGCCTGCAGCATGGAGGCCTGCGAGTAGACGTACAGGGGCGTGCCATGCTCGCGCGCCAGGTCCGACAGGCGCCGGTCTTCGAGGTAGAGGGCTTGGTCGCGGTAGTGGAGCTGGGGCTGGCCGGGCAGGACGGAAGGAATCATGGAAGGGACGATGATGCGGGGACGGAGGAGGGCGCAGCGGGCGCCGTGGCGCGCGAGGCGGCAGGGTTGAGCGTCTCGGGCAGGGTGGCGCGCTGCGCCGCCGCCGGTTCGGTCGGCAGGTACAGCGGGCCGCGCTGGCCGCAACCCAGGGCTGCCGCGCTCAGTGCAAGGGCAATCGTCCTGACTAGAATTTGGCGAGCTCTCAACATAAGCAAATTGTAATGACCGACATTGAATTCATGGACCGCGCCGAGCAACTGCTGCTGGCGGTGGAGCAGGGCTGCGACCGCATCAACGAGGAGACCGACGCGGACCTCGACAGCCAGCGCACGGGCGGCATGGTCACCATCAGCTTTCGCAACCGCAGCCAGATCGTCATCAACCTGCAAAAGCCCCTGCACGAAGTCTGGATGGCCGCGCAGTCCGGCGGCTACCACTACCGCTTCGACGGTGCGCGCTGGATGGACACCAAGGGCGACGGTGAATTCTTCGCGGCGCTGAGCCGCGATGCCAGCCGGCAGGCTGGCCAGGAGCTGCGTTTCACGGCCTGACCGGCCTCAGTTGCGGAACAGGTCCAGGATGCGGCTGCGCTCCTCAGGCGCCGGTGCCACGGCGGGCGCCGCGGGAGCGGGCGCATCCATGCCTACGCTCGCCACGCCCGCGTTGCGCGCGTATTCCTCGTAGAACCACTCGCCGCTCACGTTCACCACGCCGGGGGGCACGGTGGGTTCGGCCACGGGCACGCCTTTGAGCGCCTTGTCCATGAAGCTGATCCAGATCGGCAATGCCAGGCCGCCGCCGGTCTCGCGGCTGCCCAGGTTGCGCGGCGTGTCGTAGCCCACCCAGGTCACGGCCACCAGGCTGGGCTGGAAGCCCGCGAACCAGGCGTCCACCGCATCGTTGGTGGTGCCGGTCTTGCCGTACAGATCGGGGCGCTTGAGCGTGGCCTGCGCGCGCGCCGCCGTGCCGCTGCGCGTGACCTCCTGCAGCAGGCTGTCCATCACGAAGGCGTTGCGCGCATCGATGGCGCGCGGGTTGTCCGTGGTGGCCGGCGGCTGCACGTTCGACAGGACGCGGCCCTTGTGGTCGGTTACGCGCGTGACCAGGTAGGGGTTGACGCGGTAGCCGCCGTTGGCGAACACCGAATAGGCCGTCGCCATCTGCATGGGCGTGACCGAGCCCGCACCGAGCGCCATGGTCAGGTAGGCAGGGTGCTTGTCCGCGTCGAAGCCGAAGCGCGTCACCCAGTCCTGCGCCGTTTTGGGGCCCACGGCCTGCAGCACGCGGATGGAGACCACGTTCTTGGAGCGCGCCAGCCCGGTGCGCAGCGTCATGGGGCCGTCGTACTTGCCGTCGTAGTTCTTGGGCTCCCAGGGCTGGGCGCCCGTCGCGCCGGCGCTGAAGAACAGCGGGGCGTCGTTGACGACCGTGGCCGGCGTGAAGCCCTTTTCGAGGGCGGCGGAATAGATGAAGGGCTTGAAGGCCGACCCCGGCTGCCGCCACGCTTGGGTGGCGTGGTTGAACTTGTTCTTGTCGAAGTCGAAGCCGCCGACCAGGGCGTGGATGGCGCCCGTGCGGGGGTCCATGGCCACGAAGGCGCCCTCGACCTCGGGCAACTGGGTGATCTCCCAGGTCTTCTTCGGGGTCTGCACCACGCGGATGACGGCGCCACGGCGCAGCTTGATGTTGGGCGGGGCCTTGTCGCTCAGGCCCGACTGCGCGGGCTTGAGGCCTTCGCCGGTGATTTCGATCTGCTCGCCGTCGGCGCGTGCGGCCACGATCTTCTTGCTGCTGGCCTCCAGCACCACGGCGGCCAGCACGTCGCCGTTGTCGGGGTGGCTGGCGAGCACGTCGTCGATCGCATCCTCGGCCTCGGCCGGGGACGCGGGCAGGTTCACGAAACGTTCGGGGCCACGGTAGTGCTGGCGCCGCTCGTAATCCATGATGCCCTTGCGCAAGGCGGCGTAGGCCGCTTCCTGCTCGCCTGCGTTCAGGGTGGTGTAGACGTTCAGGCCGCGCGTATAGGCCTCGGCCCCATATTGCGAGAACACGAGCTGGCGCGCCATCTCGGCCACATATTCGGCGTGCACGCGGGTGCTGTTGGTGGATGAGCGCAGCTTGAGGTCTTCCTGCTTGGCGGCGGCGGCTTGCTCGGCGGTGATGAAGCCGTTTTCCAGCATCCTGTCGATGATGTAGAGCTGGCGTATGCGGGCGCGCTTGGGGTTGCTGATGGGGTTGTAGGCCGAGGGCGCCTTGGGCAGGCCGGCCAGCATCGCGGCCTCGGCGATGGAAATGGACTTCAGCGGCTTGCCAAAATAGGCCTCGGACGCGGCGGCAAACCCGTAGGCGCGGTTTCCCAGATAAATCTGGTTCATGTAAATCTCGAGTATCTGGTTCTTGGATAGCAAATGCTCGAGCTTAAAAGTTAACAATATTTCATATATCTTTCTCGTCAGCGTTTTTTCCGACGAGAGATATACGTTGCGCGCCACCTGCATGGTGATGGTGGAGGCGCCCTGGCTCTTCACGCGCCCCAGGTTAGCCAGCGCCGCACGCAGCACGCCCTTGTAGTCCACGCCCCCATGCTGGAAGAAACGGGCATCCTCGATGGCCAGAACCGCGTTGGTCATCACCGCCGGAATGTCCTCTATGGGCGTGAGGTTGCGGCGCTCCTCGCCGAATTCGCCCAGCAGCGCGCCTTCGGAGGAATACACGCGCAGCGGTAGCTTGGGGCGGTAGTCCGCGAGGTCGGAGACGTCCGGCAGGTTGGGGTAGGCCATGGCCAGGCCCACGCCCACGACGAGAACGCCCGCCAGCGCGCCCGCCACGCCAAGGCCGACGAGCCAGGCAAGCCCGCGCAGAAGCCAGCGCATCCAGCGCGGCGCATGGGAAGGGGGTGGTGCGGGGGCTTTGTCTCGTGAATGCGGCATAGGGCTCAATCGGCAAGCAACCGGCCATTATAAAAATCCAGGGCGCCCGCCCATGTTTGCAGGTGTGAGGGTCAGGGCGCACCCGGGCGCGAAATGGGTCGGTGGATACCCTTGGGCGCCTTGGAAAATCGTCGGCTTTTGACAACGGCTGAGACGTATCAAGGGCGTAAAACTCTTTGCTGGTGTAGGAGCATGCTGATAGCATCTATGTGAAGTGTTAAGTTTTGTTGCTTCGTCTCGCTAGGTTTACAGGGGGCACCTTGATCTCAATGGGGTCGTTGTTCAGTCGTCAGTCAGCCCCATTGCTAGGGGTCGACATCAGCTCTTCCAGCGTCAAGCTGGTCGAACTGGGGCGCGATAAGGGAGGGACGCTGGTGCTCGAATGCTGCGCGATCGAGCCGCTTGAGCGTGGCTGGATCACTGATGGCAACATCGAAAAGTTCGACGAAGTGGCCGAGGCGCTGCGCCGCCTGGTCAGGAAGAGCGGCACCAGGACGAAGAACGTGGCCCTGGCCCTGCCGCCGTCGGCAGTCATCACCAAGCGAATCTCCCTGCCCGGCGGCATGACCGAGCAGGAGCTCGAGGTGCAGGTGGAGTCCGAGGCCAACCAGTACATCCCGTTCTCGCTCGACGAGGTGAGCCTGGACTTCTGCGTTGTGGGCCCCAGCAAGAACGCCCCCGGCGACGTGGACGTGCTGATCGCGGCCTCGCGCAAGGAAAAGGTGCAGGATCGCCAGGGCCTGGCCGAGGCGGCAGGCCTCAAGCCCGTCATCGTCGACATCGAGTCCCATGCCGCGCGCCTGGCAGCTGGGCGCCTCATCGAGGCACTGCCCAATCGCGGCGTGGACAGCGTGGTCGCCCTGTTCGAGGTGGGGGCGCTCACCACCAGCATGCAAGTCATCCGCAACGATGACGTGCTCTATGAGCGCGACCAGGCCTTCGGCGGCGCACAGCTGACGCAGCTCATCGTGCGCCAATACGGCTTTTCGCAGGAAGAGGCGGAGGGTAAGAAGCGCAACGGCGACCTGCCCGAAGACTATCAGTCGGCGGTGCTGCAGCCCTTCGTGGACAGCCTTGCGCAGGAGATCGGGCGCGCGCTCCAGTTCTTTTTCACGAGCACGCCCTACAACCGGGTGGACCACATCATGCTGGCGGGCGGCTCCGCCCCGCTGTTCGGCTTGACCCAGACCGTTACCCAGAACACCGGCTTTGCCTGCAGCGTCATCAATCCCTTCGAAGGGATGGAGGTGGGCAGCGCGGTCCGCCTCAAAAGGATGGCGCGCGAGGCGCCGTCGTATCTGACGTCCTGCGGGCTGGCGATGCGGAGGTTCCTGCAGTGATTCTCATCAACCTGCTGCCGCACCGGGAGGCCGCCCGCAAGCGCCGGCGCGAGACGTTCCAGGCCATCATGCTGGCCTCGGCCCTGGCGGGCTTGGCCATCGCGGCGGCCATCTACTGGTGGTTCCAGGTGATGATCACCGATCAGCAGGACAAGAACAACTTCCTGCGCGGCGAGATCCAGGTCCTGGAACAGCAGATCAAGGAAATCGCCACGATCGAAGAGGAGATCACCGCACTGCAGGCACGCCAGAAGGCGGTGGAGGATCTGCAGTCCGACCGCAATCTTCCGGTCCATCTGCTCAGTGAACTGGTCCAGCAATTGCCCGATGGCGTGTACGTGACGAGCCTCAAACAGGTCGACCAGGTCGTCACCATGCAGGGCATGGCGCAGTCCAATGAGCGGGTTTCCGAGATGCTGCGCAACCTCACCAACAACACGCCCTGGTTTTCCAAGCCCGAATTGGTGGAAATCGTCGCCGCCAATGTGGCTTTGACGCCCAAGGACCAGCGCCGCATCGCGTCCTTCAACCTGCGCTTCCGCCTGATGCGCAGCTCGGAGGCGCAAAAGGCCATGGACGCTGCGAGCGACGCGGCAGCGGGGAAATGAGCATGGCAAAGAAGAAAGCGCCGAAGTTCGACTTCGCCAAGCTGCAGGGCGATTTGCAGCGCCAGTTCCAGAACCTGGACCCCAAGGATCCGTCGCTGTGGCCGGTGCTGCCGCGTACGCTGCTGTGCCTGTTGATCGCCGCGGGCATGGCGACCTTCCTGTGGTTCTTCAAGCTCAGCGAATTCCAGGACGAGCTGACCGCCGAGCGCAGCACCGAGCAGACATTGCGCGACGATTACCAGAAGAAGCTGGTCAAGGCCGTCAGCCTGGACGCTCTCAAAAAGCAGCGCGAGCAAATCCAGCAATATGTGATCCAGCTGGAAAAGCAGTTGCCCAGCAAGGCGGAAATGTCGGCCCTGCTGTCCGACATCAACCAGGCAGGCCTGGGGCGCAGCCTGCAATTCGAACTGTTCCGGCCTGGCCAGGTGGTGGTCAGGGACTACTACGCCGAGCTGCCCATCTCCATTCGCGTGGTGGGCAAATACCATGACGTAGGCGCCTTCGCCTCCGATGTGGCCAATTTGTCGCGCATCGTGACCTTGAATAATCTGTCGATTGCTCCGGCCACGAAAGATGCCGGTAGCAATCTGACCATGGAGGCGACGGCCAGAACCTTCCGCTATCTCGACGCCGAGGAGATACAGGCGCAAAAGGCGGCGGCGAAAGGAGCCAAGAAATGATGCGCTTTCGCTGTAGGCAGCTCATCGTGTTGGCGGGGGTGTTGATTCTTTCGGGCTGCGGCGGCAGTGACGAGGACGAACTGCGCCAGTGGATGGCCGAGTTGCGCGCCACTACCAAGCCGCGGGTGACGCCGCTGAAGGAGCCCAAGCAATTCCTGCCCCAGGACTACTTCGGGGACAAGGGCATGGACCCGTTCAGCCCGATGAAGCTGACCCAGGCATTGCGCCGCGAATCGTCGGAAACGGTGGCCAACGCATCGTTGATCGCGCCGGAGATGGCCAGGCGCAAGGAGCCGCTGGAGGCCTACCCGCTCGATACCGTGAAGATGGTGGGCAGCCTGAACAAGACCGGGGTGCCCACGGCGCTGGTCAGCGTCGACAAGCTGCTGTATCAGGTGCGCACGGGGAATTATCTGGGGCAGAACTACGGAAAGATCGTCAGTATTTCCGAGACGAATATGCGTTTACGGGAGATCGTCCAGGACTCCACGGGAGATTGGGTGGAGCGCATGACAACACTGGACCTGCAAGAGGGAAACGAGGTGAGGAAATGATGCGACAGAAAACGCGTTTGCGACGGCATCTCTGGGCGGTGGGCGTTGCAATCCTGACCGCGCTGGGGGGCACCGCGGCGCATGCGGGAGGAACGATCGAATCCGTTACGGGTTTTCTGCAAGGCGGGGCCGAGGTCCTGCGCATTGAGTTTTCCGAACCCCAGACCGATTTGCCGACGGGTTTCTCGATCCAGAGCCCGGCACGCATTGCGCTGGATTTTCCGGGGGTCGGCAATACCTCCGGCCGTTCGCTAGTCGAAATCAATCAAGGCAATGTGAGGTCGGCAAACATCGTGCAGGCGGGGGAAAGGTCGCGCGTCGTCCTGAACCTCAAGCAGCCCACCTCCTACCGCGCCGAACTGCACGGCAAGACGGTCATGGTGCTGCTGGACCCGGTCACCGGCGGTGCCAGGGTTCCCAGCGCATCGCCGACGGCATTTGCCGAAAGCCAGAACACGGATGTGCTGGCACTGAAGGATCTGGATTTCCGCCGCGGCACCGATGGGGCGGGCCGCATCGTCGTCGGGCTGCCCAGCAGCCAGGTGGGCGTGGACCTGCAGCTGCAGGGCAAGGGGCTGGTCGTGGACTTCCTGCGCTCCTCCCTGCCCGAGGGCCTGCGCAGGCGGCTGGACGTGTCCGATTTCGGCACGCCGGTGCAAACCATTACCGCAACCCAGCAGGGTGAGCGCGTTCGCCTGGCCATCGAGTCCGTCGGCGAGTGGGAGCACAGCGCTTACCAGAGCGACAACCAGTTCGTCGTGGAAATACGTCCCAAGAAGGTGGATCTGAGCAAGCTGACGCAAGGCCCGAACTACACCGGCGAGAAGCTATCGTTGAACTTCCAGAATATCGAGGTCCGGTCGCTGCTGCAGGTGATCGCGGACTTCACCAACTTCAACATCGTCACCTCCGACACGGTGACGGGTGCGCTGACCTTGCGCCTGAAGGACGTACCCTGGGACCAAGCGCTGCAGATCATCATGGACGCCAAGGGCCTCGGCATGCGCAAGTCCGGCACGGTGCTGTGGATCGCGCCCAAGGATGAGATCGACGAGCGCACGAAGAAGGACTACGAGGCGGCGCTGGCCATCCAGAAGCTCGAGCCGCTGCGCACGCAGGCCTACCAGCTGAACTACGCCAAGGCCGCGGATATGGTGATACAGCTAACCACCAGTGCCTCGTCCGGCGGCGGCTCCGGCTCTGCCACGCGCTTCCTGTCCGAGCGTGGCAGCGCAATCGCCGAGCCGCGCACCAACCAGCTGTTCGTCACGGACACACCCGCCAAGCTGGAGGAGGTGCGCAAGCTGCTGCTGACGCTGGACGTGCCCGTGCGCCAGGTCATGATCGAGGCGCGCATCGTCGAGGCGCGCGACACCTTCGGCCGCTCGCTGGGCGTGCGCCTGGGCGGCGGGGATTTGCGAGCCAACCGCGGGGGCGATGGCGGCTACAGCATAGGCGGGGGCAACCGTGCCGCCTGGGGCACCAACTACAGCAACGCGACCAACTCCGCAGGCTTTGGCGATGCGGTGAACGTGGGGGGGAATTTTGTCAACCTGCCCGCATCGCTGTCCAACGTCACGGGCGTGGGCTCGTTCGCCCTGTCCATCTTCAACTCCGCCGCCAACCGCTTCCTGACCCTGGAACTGTCCGCCATGGAGGCCGACGGTCAGGGCAAGGTGGTGTCCAGCCCCCGCCTGATCACGGCCGACCAGACCAAGGCCCTGATCGAACAGGGTACCGAGTACCCCTATTCCGTCACGGCCCCCAATGGCGCCACGACCATCGCGTTCAAGAAGGCCGTGCTCAAGCTGGAGGTGGTTCCGCAGATCACGCCCGAGGGCAACATCATCCTGGACCTGGACGTCAACAAGGACAGCCGCGGCGAGAGCACGACCCAGGGTGTGGCCATCGACACCAAGCACATCAAGACCCAGGTGCTGGTGGAGAACGGCGGCACCGTCGTGATCGGCGGCATTTTCGAACTGGAAGAAACCAATCAGGAAAACAAGATTCCCCTGCTGGGCGATGTGCCGGTCATGGGAAATCTGTTCAAGAGCCGGACCAAGGAATCTAGCAAGCGTGAAATGCTTGTCTTCATTACGCCTAAGGTGATTACCGACCGTGGGCCCGTACGTTGAATGTTTGAAGGTAAGAGAATCATGAGAATTTCCAAGACGATCATCACTTCCGCGGTGTTTGCCGCAGTGCTTTCCGCTTGCGGCGGCGGCGGCGGCAGCGGCGGGGAATCCCATTCCACGTACAGCATCACGCTGCGTGCCGATAAGACGCAGTTGCCCCTCAACGTCAGCAGCTACCCCGTGGGCCAAGGCGTGTATGCGCCTTTCTCCTCCACGCTGTATGTCGAGGCGCAGGAGGGTGGGCGCCCCATCCCGGGTGGCGAAAAAATCTTCGGTTGCAACATGGCTGGAGGGCTCGACTCCGGCTCTTTGTATTACCTCGATGGCGACCCGGAGCACGAGGAAGAAGTCGATGATGGCAACGGCGGAAAGATCAAGGTGCCCAAGGCCTACCGCAGCATCACGCTGAGCTCCAACTCGGGCGGCAATTCTTTCCACTTCCACGCCAAGAACCAGGCAGGTACTGCGCGTATCGTCTGCACGGTGACGGATCCGCGGGACAAGAAGGAGCACTCTGCCAGCGTGGACATCACCGTCGGGGGCACCACCGGCAAGCCCGCAAGCGTGAAGATGCTCGTACCGTCGCAGCAGAGCTATATGGGAACGCAGGGGAATGCGACCCGCATTCCCAGCACTGTTGTCATGCAGGCATTCGTCCAGGACGACGCCATTCAGCCGGTGTCCAGCAGTTCCGGTGCGAATGTGCAGGTGCGCATCCTTCCCGGAACCGATGCGGCCGTCGGCGCACGGCTGGTCGCGGGCGTCCTGAGCGGCGGTGTGCTGCAATTACCATCGATTGGCGGTGTGGCGCAGTTCTCGCTGGTCAGCGGCGCAGAAACGGGCCCCATATTCCTCGAATTCACGGCTGATCGTTACGACAACAACGTTGGCAATGGCATCCAGGATCCGATCACCATCATTGACCAGATCTCGGTGATCGAAGCGCAGACCGACGCGCTGGCCGTGAGCGATGAAGACCTGGGCCAGGTGACCAACACCATCTCCTACACCCACCTGTTGACGGCCCAGGGCGGCCTGCCGCCCTACACCTGGTCGGCCACGGGCCTGCCGAAGGGACTGTCCGTCGATTCGGGCACCGGTGTGCTCAGTGGCACGCCGGATGACGTTGAGCGCGTATACCAGGCGACGGTGACGGTGAGGGACAAGAACAAACTTGCAGACTCGGGTGCCATCAAGTTGACGCTGATCGGCGCCGTGACGCCGGAGGACTTCGCGATCGGCAATTGCAATCTGAATCAGGTCTGTCCGCTGGGTAACGTGCCGGGGGGGCAGAACTTTGCCTATGCCTTCACGGCCTCTGTTCCTGGCGTGACATGGTCGTTCGCCGGTCTGCCAAGCTGGCTCACGAGCGGAACCACGGGCGTCACCGGCTTTATCTCCGGGACTCCCAAGGCATGCACGAATTCCGTACCCGCCGTTCCCCCCGCCCCTGCCACTCCCGCTGATCCGGGCGACACCGGGACATATACCTTCTTCGTTACGGCGACGAAGGGGGTTACGAACGTGACGCGTCAAGTGTCGTTGACGGTGACGGGGTCGTGCTCATAATCGCAGCCCCCCAGGTCCGATGTACCATAGCTATTCCGGGCCGCTCAAGGGTTAGCCCTCTGGCTTGAGAAGCCATCCCCAGCGTGTCTGGGGATTTTTTTTGCCAATCGGAAAATCGGTGTAATGAAGCAGTCCACTCCTCCAATAGAAGGCGTTCGCATCGTCCTGGGCGACCGCAGTTACGACATCGACATCGGCTCCGCCCTGCTCGCCGGACTGGCTGCTCACAAGGCGCTGCCCTCGGGGACCGCCGCGCTGATCGTGACCAATGACACGGTGCAACCGCTTTACGAGAAAGCCTTGGTCGAGGCGCTGGCAGGGCGCTACCCGGTGGTGCACACGGTGGCGCTGCCCGACGGCGAGGAGCACAAGAACTGGCAGACCCTCAACCTGATCTTCGACGCGCTGCTCACCCACGGCTGCGACCGCAAGGTGGTGCTCTATGCCCTGGGCGGCGGCGTGATCGGCGACATGACGGGCTTTGCCGCCGCCTGCTACATGCGTGGCGTGCCCTTCGTACAGGTGCCTACCACGCTGCTGGCGCAGGTGGATTCTTCCGTGGGGGGCAAGACCGCCATCAACCACCCGCTGGGCAAGAACATGATCGGCGCGTTCTACCAGCCGCGGCTGGTGGTATGCGACCTTGCGACGCTCGACACGCTGCCCGCGCGCGAGCTGGCGGCGGGGCTGGCGGAGGTGATCAAGTACGGGCCGATCGCCGATATGGAGCTGTTCGGCTGGCTGGAGGAGCACATGGACGCGCTGCTCGCGCGCGAGCGCCAGGCGCTGGCGCATGCGGTGCGGCGCAGCTGCGAGATCAAGGCTGCGGTGGTGGGCGCGGACGAGCGCGAGGCGGGCCTGCGCGCCATCCTGAACTTCGGCCACACCTTTGGCCATGCGATCGAGGCGGGCATGGGCTACGGAGTGTGGCTGCATGGCGAGGGTGTGGCGGCGGGCATGGTGATGGCGGCGGAGCTGTCGCGGCGCCTGGGGCTGGTCGATGAGGCATTCACCCAGCGCCTCACGCGCCTGATCGCGCGTGCGGGCCTGCCCACGCGCGGGCCGGTGCTGGACGCGCAGGACAACGCGGGCCGCTACCTGGAGCTGATGCGTGTGGACAAGAAAGCGGAAGGCGGCGAGATCCGCTTCGTGCTGATCGACGGGCCGGGCAAGGCCATCATGCGGACAGCGCCCGATGCGCTGGTGCGCGAGGTGATCGCCCAATGCTGCGCGGCGGCATGAATGCTATGTTTGCGATAGTGGCCAGCGCTTGTCGGTAAATCCTTGTTGGCCAATTCGATGCTTGATTCCGCGCTCGCGCCCCATGCCTGCCACCCGGGACGCAGCCGCGGGCGCCGGCACCCCGAGCCGCCCGCGCCCACGCGCACGGAGTACCAGCGCGACCGCGATCGCATCGTGCATTCCACGGCCTTCCGGCGGCTGGTCTACAAGACGCAGGTGTTCCTGAACCACGAGGGCGACCTGTTCCGCACGCGGCTCACGCATTCGCTGGAGGTGGCGCAGCTGGGGCGTTCCATTGCGCGCTCGCTGCGGCTGAACGAGGACCTGGTGGAGGCCGTGTGCCTTGCGCACGACCTGGGGCACACGCCCTTCGGCCATGCGGGGCAGGACGTGCTCAACGAGTGCATGCAGGACTTTGGCGGCTTCGAGCACAACCTGCAGAGCCTGCGCGTGGTGGACCGGCTGGAAGAGCGCTACCCGCAGTACGACGGCATCAACCTGACCTTCGAGACGCGCGAGGGCATCCTCAAGCACTGCTCGCGGCGCAACGCCGAGCTGCTGGAGGCGCGCGAGCCCGGCGGCGTGGGCCGGCGCTTCCTGCTGGGGCGACAGCCCAGCCTGGAGGCCCAGCTGTGCAACCTGGCCGACGAGATCGCCTACAACGCGCACGACATCGACGACGGCGTGCGCTCGGGCCTGATCACGCTGGCGCAGCTGCGCGACGTGCCGCTGTTCGACCGCTACCGCGCCCGGGCCGAGGCCGAGTACCCGCACCTGGCGGCGCCCGCGGGGCAGCGCCGGCTGCTGGCCGAGGCCATACGCCGCATGCTCAGCGACCAGGTCTACGACGTGATCGACGCCACGCGCGCAGCCCTGGCCGCGCATGCGCCGGCCGACGTGGACGCCGTGCGCGGCATGCCGGCGCTGGTGGAGTTCTCGCCGGACATGCGCGCGCAGTCGCAGGTGCTCAAGCGCTTTCTTTTCCGCGAGCTGTACCGCCACCCCCAGGTGGTGCAGACCACCGACCGCGCGCGCCAGGTGGTGCGCGAGCTGTTCTCCATCTACCAAGCCGACCCGCGCGAGATGCCGCCCGCCCAGGCCGCCTCGGCGCTGGAGGGCGATGCGCAGCAGCGCGCCCGCACGGTGGCGGATTTCATCGCCGGCATGACGGACCGCTTCGCGGCGCGCGAGCACGAGCGGCTCACGGGCCGGCGCCTGCTGGGACGATAATGCCTGCCCCTTCGACGGAACGAGCCGCACCATGACCACCGCACCCACCCCCGACCAGCCCAGCCCATCCGCCTGCGACGACGCCGTGGTGGTGCAGGACACGGTGCGCTGGCTGGAGCGCGCCGTCATCGGCCTGAACCTGTGCCCCTTCGCCAAGAGCGTGCACACCAAGGGCCAGATCCACTACGTAGTGAGCCACGCGACCGATACGCGTGCGCTGCTGGAGGACCTTCAGCGCGAGCTGGAGGCGCTGGCCGAGGCGTCGCCCGACAAGCGCGACACCACGCTGCTCATGGCGCCGCTGACCATGCCCGACTTCCTGGACTTTAACGACTTCCTGGAGCTGGCCGACGAGCTCGTCGAGGCGATGGACCTGGCGGGCATTCTGCAGGTGGCATCGTTCCATCCGCGCTTCCAGTTCGAGGGCACGCTTGCCGACGACGTGAGCAACTGCACGAACCGCGCGCCGTACCCCACGCTGCACCTGCTGCGCGAGGAGAGCATCGATCGCGCGGTGGAGGCCTTCCCCGAGGCCGAGGAGATTTTCGAGCGCAACATCGAGGTGCTGGAGCGCCTGGGCGCCGAAGGCTGGAAAGCGCTGGATGTGGGCCCGCGCTGCCCCGTGGACCACGGCCGCAAGGGCGGCGCATGAGCCGCGCGCCGTCCAGGGCCGACGCGGCGCAGGCGGCCGTGCTGGCCGAGCTGCGCCCCGGCCAGTCCGTCGAACTGCTCAAGGAGCTGCACATCCTCACGCGCGAGGGGCGGCTCAACCAGGACTCGCGGCGCAAGCTCAAGCAGGTCTACCACCTCTACCAGTTCATCGAGCCGCTGCTGCAGGAGCTGGCGCAGGACGGCCACGCGCCGCTGCTGGCCGACCATGGCGCGGGCAAGTCGTACCTGGGCTTCATCCTGTACGACCTGTTCTTCAAGCCGCTCGGGCGCGGCGAGATCTACGGCATCGAGTGGCGCGCCGAGCTGGTGCAGCGCTCGCGCGAGCTGGCCGCGCGGCTGGGCTTCGGGCGCATGCGCTTCCTCGATATGTCCGTGGCCGACGCTGCCGAAACCGCGGATCTGCCCGAGCGCTTCGACATCGTGACCGCGCTGCACGCCTGCGACACGGCCACGGACGACGCGATCGCCTTCGGCCTGCGCAAGCACGCGCGCTTCATGGTGCTCGTGCCCTGCTGCCAGGCCGAGGTGGCGGCCTGCCTGCGCCAGACGAAGGCCCTGAGCCTGTCGCGCACGCCGCTGGCCGAGCTGTGGCGCCACCCCATCCACACGCGCGAGCTGGGCAGCCAGATCACCAACGTGCTGCGCTGCCTGCATCTGGAGGCGTCGGGCTACCAGGTCACGGTGACGGAGCTCGTGGGCTGGGAGCACAGCCTGAAGAACGAGCTGATCCTGGCGCGCTACACGGGGCAGAAGAAACGCAGCGCGAGCGAGCGGCTGGCGGCGATCCTGGAGGAGTTCGGGCTCGCGCAGGCGCTGGCGGGGCGCTTCGGGCTGGATCAAAAAGAATAGCTGCCAGCGCTTGTCATTCCTCATTTCTAGAATGAAATTCATCTAGAACACCGGAATAGCAAGCGCTGGCAGCTCCTCAAAGCGTAGCGCTACGCGCTCACTTCACTCACTTCACTTACTTCATCGTGATGGTGGTGTTCACCGCGTCGCTGCTGCTGCCGTGGTCCTCGTACCAGCGGGCCGTGACGGTCTTGGTCTGCGTCCAGAACTGCACGGCCTGCTTGCCGTTCGGGCCCAGGTCGCCAAGCTTGGAGGCGCGCGAGCCCGTGAAGCTGAAGTAGGCCACGGGCACGGGGATGGGCACGTTGATGCCCACCTGCCCCACGTTGATGTCGTGCTGGAACTTGCGCGCGGCCCAGCCGCTGCTGGTGAAGATGGAGGTGCCGTTGCCGTTGGGGTTGCGGTTGATGAAGGCGATGGCATCCTCCAGCGTGTCCACGCAGACCACGTTGAGCACGGGGCCGAAGATCTCCTGCTGGTAGATGTCCATCTGGTCGGTCACATCCGCGAAGACCGTGGGGCCGACGAAGTTGCCTTGCTCGTAGCCGGGCACGGTGCAGGCGCGGCCGTCCAGCAGCAGCTTCGCTCCTTGCGCCACGCCGGAGTCGATCAGGCCCAGCACGCGCTGCTTGGCGCGCGGATTGACCAGCGGGCCCAGGTCGGCGCTGCGGTCGGTGCCGGGGCCGACCTTCATGGCCTTGGACTTGGCGACCAGTTCGGGCAGCCAGTCGCGCGCGGCGCCCACGAAGACGGCGACCGAGTTGGCCATGCAGCGCTGGCCCGCGGCGCCGAAGGCCGAGCCCAGCAGGTTGTTGAGCGCGTGCTCCTTGGGCGCGTCGGGCATGACCACGCAGTGGTTCTTGGCGCCCATCATCGACTGCACGCGCTTGCCGGCCTCGCTCGCGCGGCGGTAGATGTGCGTGCCCACGTGCGTGGAGCCGATGAACGAAAGCGCCTTGATGTCCGGGTGGTCGCAGAGCATGTCGGCCACCTCGGGTCCGCCGTGGATGACGTTGAGCACGCCCGGCGGCACGCCGGCCTCGTGCGCCAGCTCGACGAGGCGCATGGTGGAGCTGGGGTCCTGCTCCGAGGGCTTGAGCACGAAGGTGTTGCCGCAGGCGATCGCCATGGGGAACATGAAGCAGGGCAGCATCACGGGGAAGTTGAACGCCGTGATGCCCGCGCCCACGCCCAGGGGCTGCAGCAGGTTGTACACGTCCACGCCCGTGGCGGCGTTCTCGGCGATCTCGCCGAGCTGCAGCGTGGTGATGGAGCAGGCGTGCTCCACCACCTCCAGGCCGCGGCCCACCTCGCCCTCGGCGTCGGGCAGGGTCTTGCCGTGCTCACGTGTGATGAGCTGGGCGATCTCGGCCTGGTGTTCGCGGATCAGGTGCTGGAGCTTGAGCATGATGCGCATGCGCGCGGACAGCGAAGTTTCACGCCAGGTCTGGAAGGCCTCTTGCGCATTCGCCACGGCCAGCTCGACCTCCTCGCGCGTGGCGAAGGGCACGCGCGCCACGACTTCCTGCGTGGCGGGGTTGGTCACGTCGCGCCACTCGGCGGACTTGGAAGGGTAGGGCTTGCCGCCAATGAAATGGTGGAGGGTGGTGGGTTGGGTCATGGTGCTTCCAGGGTTTACTTCTTCACCAGCGGGCAGGCCGACTGGGCCAGCGGCTTGAAGGCGATCTGCGCGGGGATGGTGCTCACGGTCTTGTAGTAGTCCCACGGGCCCTTGGACTCGCCGGGGGCCTTCACCTGGAACAGATACATGTCGTGGATCACGCGGCCGTCGGGGCGGATGCTGGCGTTGCGCATCACCGGGTCGTCGATGGGCAGTTCGCGCATCTTCTGCGCCCCCGTCTTCCAGTCGTCGGTCTTGGCCGCGGCCACCGACTTCAGGTAGTGCCGCACGCTGGAGTACACGCCGGCCTGCACCATGGTCGGCTTGAAGCCCTTGTGCAGCTTCTCGAAGCGGGTGGAGAAGGCGCGCGTCTTGTCGTCCATGTCCCAGTAGAAGCCCTCGGAGAACATCAGGCCCTGCGCCTGCTTCAGGCCGAGCGAGTGCACGTCGGTCAGGAACATCAGCAGCGACGCCACCTTCTGCCCGCTCTTGCCCGTGCCGATGCCGAACTCGCGCGCCGCCTTGATGGCGTTCACCGTGTCCTGCGCGCCGTTGGCCAGGCCGATCACCTGGGCCTTGGAGTTCTGCGCCTGCAGGATGAAGGACGAGAAATCGCTCGCGTTCAGCGGGTGGCGCACGCTGCCCAGCACCGTGCCGCCGTTGGCCTTGACCATGTCCGAGGCGTCCTTTTCCAGCGAATGGCCGAAGGCGTAGTCCACGGTCACGAAGAACCAGCTCTTGTCGCCGTTCCTGGTCAGCGCGGCGGCCGCGCCGGAGGCGGAGGAGTAGGTGTCGAACATCCAGTGGAAGCCGTTCTCGGCGCAGTCCTCGTCGGTCAGGCGCGTGGTGGCGGGGCCGCTGTACATGGCGATGCCGCCCTTTTCCTTGATCAGCTTCTGCACCGCCAGGGCACCGGCGGAGTTGGTGAGGTCGGCCAGGGCATCGACCTTGTCGCGGTCCAGCCATTCGCGCGCCTTGGTGGCGGCGATGTCGGCCTTGTTCTGGTGGTCGGCGCTCACCACCTCGATCTTCATGCCCTTGCATTCGGCCTTCAGGCAATCGTCGATGGCCATCTTCGCGGCCACCACCGAGCCCGCGCCGCCCATGCCCGAGTAGGGGCCCGCCATGTCGGTCAGCACGCCGATCTTGACCACGTCGTCGGAAATCTGGGCTTGCGCCCCGGCGCAGAGCGCCAGCGCGGCAAGGGCGAGGGAATGTCGCATGGGTCGCATGAATGTGTCTCCTGGTGATCTGTTGCGGCCATGGCCCAGCGCCAGGCCGCGGGCCACTCTAAGCCAACAGTTATGCAAGGAGATAGGAGATTTGGGCATATGCTCATTGCAAATTTGCACCACTATCCTTGCCATGGCCATAGACCGCATCAACTGGGACAACCTGCGCCTGTTCCTCGCCGTGGTGCGCGCGCAGTCGGCGCAGGAGGCCGCCCGGCGCATGGAGGTGGACCACTCCACCATCACCCGGCGCCTGCACCGCCTGGAAAAGGAACTGGGCGCGCAGCTGTTCGAGCGCACGCCGGCGGGCCACCTGCTCACGCCCGCGGGGCAGCGCCTGCTGGAGCATGTGGAGCGCATGGAAAGCTCCATGGTGCTGGTGGGGGAGGACATAGGCGGCGACAGCCACATGCTCACCGGCCACGTGCGGCTGGGCGCGACGGAGGGCTTCGGCAGCTTCTTCCTTGCGCCCCACCTGAGCTATTTCTGCGACCGCCACCCGGGGATACAAGTGGAGCTGCTCATCGTGCCGCGCTTCATCAACCTCTCGCAGCGCGAGGCCGACCAGCGGTCAACATCGAGCGCCCTCAAAGGAGCGGTCAGGTGTGCAGCAAGCTCACCGACTACCGCCTGCGGCTGTATGCCAGCAGGAGCTACCTGCAGGGCCAGCCGCCGATCCGGCGGCTACGGGACCTTGCTGCGCACCGGTTCTTCGGCTACGTGGAGGAATTGGTGTTCAGCCAGGAACTGCGCTACCTGACTTCCATCATGCCCGACGCGCCCATGTCCCTGCGCAGCACCAGCGTGGTGGCCCAGTACAACGCGGTGCGCGAGGGACGCGGTCTGGCCGTGCTGCCCTGCTTCATGGCCGCGCAATGCGCCGAGCTGGAGCCGGTGCTCCCCCATGAGGTCGACGTACTGCGCACCTTCTGGCTCGCCGCGCCAGCGGACCGGCGCGAACTCGCCCGGGTGCGCGCGCTGTGGGACTACCTGCGCGAGCTCGTGGAGTGCAACCAGCCCTTCCTGCTGGGCGATGCGCCCGTCTGGCAGAGGGTCTAATTGGGGTCGTTAATTGGGGTCGGATTCCAATTAAAATTGCGCTCCCATCTTGCCAAGGAGCCCGCCATGGCCCGCCTGCCCCGCCTCACCCTCGCGGGCTACCCGCACCATGTCATCCAGCGCGGCAACAACCGCCAGGCCATCTTCGTCGACCGGCAGGACTTCGAGACCATGCTGGCGCTGCTGGCCGAGAGCGCGCAGAAGTTCCGCGTCGCCGTCCATGCCTACGTGCTCATGGACAACCACTTCCACCTGCTGGCCACGCCCGCCACGGCCGATACGCTGCCCCAGATGATGCAGGCCGTGGGCCGCAGCTACGTGCGCTATTTCAACGACCGCCACGGTCGCAGCGGCACGCTGTGGGAGGGGCGCTACCGCTCCACGCTGATAGAGACCGAGCGCTACCTGCTTGCCTGCATGGCCTACATCGACCTCAACCCGGTGCGCGCCGGTATGGTGGCGCAGCCGCTGGCCTGGCCCTGGTCCAGCCACGCCCACTACCTGGGTCAGCGCAGCGACAAGCTGGTCACGCCGCATACGCTGTACTGGGCGCTGGGCAACACGCCGTTCGCGCGCGAGGCCGCCTACGCCGAACTGGTGCAGGCCGGCATAGCCGGCGCCGAGCAGGCCGCGCTGACCGACGCGACGCTGCGCGGCTGGGCGCTGGGCGGCGCCGATTTCGTAGCGGAATTGCAAAAAAAATCGCCACGCCGCGTGACCAAGGCCCGGCCCGGGCGTCCCGCGGCGGCAGCGGAAGACACCACCAAACTGGACTGAAGCCTTTTCTGTACAAGGGGAAAGCACTATCCAATTTGATGTGTCCCTAATTTTTAAAAATATGCAAAATGCAGCGTTTAATTGGAATCTGACCCCAATTAATATGCTTGCAATGCATGAAGCCATGCGCTACTCTGCGCCTCCCTGCGATATTTTGAGAAAGCGCGCGATGACCAAGGCTGCCGAGATCCAGCACCTGCAACAGCATGGCCTGTATGCCTCCAGTAACGAACACGATGCCTGCGGCCTGGGCTTCGTGGCCCACATCAAGGGCGTGAAGCGCCACGACATCGTGACCGGCGCGCTCAAGATCCTCGAGAACCTCGACCACCGCGGCGCCGTGGGGGCCGACAAGCTCATGGGCGACGGCGCGGGCATCCTGATCCAGATCCCCGACCAGCTCTACCGCGAGGAGATGGCCGGGCAGGGCGTGGAGCTGCCCCCGGCGGGCGAGTACGGCGTGGGCATGGTCTTCCTGCCCAAGGAGCACGCCTCGCGCCTGGCCTGCGAGCAGGAGCTCGAACGCGCCATCAAGGCCGAGGGCCAGGTGCTGCTGGGCTGGCGCGACGTGCCGGTGAACCGCGACATGCCCATGTCGCCCACCGTGCGCGAGAAGGAGCCCATCCTGCGCCAGGTGTTCATAGGCCGCGGGGCCGACGTGATCGTGCAGGATGCGCTGGAGCGCAAGCTCTACGTGATCCGCAAGACCGCCAGCGCCGCGATCCAGAGCCTCGGGCTCAAGCACAGCAAAGAGTATTACGTGCCCAGCATGAGCAGCCGCACCGTGGTCTACAAGGGCCTGCTGCTGGCGGCGCAGGTGGGCGAGTACTACCTGGACCTGGCCGACGAGCGCTGCGTCTCGGCCATCGGCCTGGTGCACCAGCGCTTCTCGACGAACACCTTCCCCGAGTGGCCTCTCGCCCACCCCTACCGCTACGTGGCGCACAACGGCGAGATCAACACCGTGCGCGGCAACTACAACTGGATGCTGGCGCGCGAGGGCGTGATGGCCTCGCCCGTGCTGGGCGAGGACCTGAAGAAGCTCTACCCGATCAGCTTCGCGGGCCAGTCCGACACCGCCACGTTCGACAATTGCCTGGAGCTGCTGACCATGGCCGGCTACCCGATCAGCCAGGCCGTGATGATGATGATCCCCGAGCCTTGGGAGCAGCACGAGTCCATGGACGAGCGCCGCCGCGCGTTCTACGAGTATCACGCCGCGATGATCGAACCCTGGGACGGCCCGGCCTCCATCGTGTTCACCGACGGCCGCCAGATCGGCGCCACGCTGGACCGCAACGGCCTGCGCCCCTCGCGCTACGTGGTGACGGACGACGACCTGGTGATCCTGGCCTCCGAGGCCGGCGTGCTGCCCGTGCCCGACAGCCGCGTGCTGCGCAAATGGCGCCTGCAGCCGGGCAAGATGCTGCTCATCGACCTGGAGCAGGGCCGCCTGATCGAGGACGACGAGCTCAAGGCCAACATCGTCAACACCAAGCCCTACAAGCAGTGGATCGAGAACCTGCGCATCAAGCTCGACAGCGTCCAGGTGCCGGCTGGCCTGCAGGCCCCGGCGCCGTCCGCGCTGCCGCTGCTCGACCGCCAGCAGGCCTTCGGCTTCACGCAGGAGGACATCAAGTTCCTGCTCGCCCCCATGGCCGCCAACGGCGAGGAGGGCATAGGCTCCATGGGCAACGACAGCCCGCTGGCCGTGCTTTCCGAGCGCAGCAAGCCGCTGTACAACTACTTCCGCCAGATGTTCGCGCAGGTGACCAACCCGCCGATCGACCCGATTCGCGAGGCCATCGTGATGAGCCTGGTGTCCTTCGTGGGCCCCAAGCCCAACCTGCTGGACATCAACCAGGTCAACCCGCCAATGCGCCTGGAGCTGCACCAGCCCATCCTGGACTTCGAGGGCATGGCCAAGCTGCGCCAGATCGAGCAGTTCACGCACGGCAAGTTCAAGAGCGCGACCATCGACATCACCTACCCGCTCGCCTGGGGCAAGCAGGGCGTGGAGGCCAAGCTGGCGTCGCTGTGCGCGCAGGCCGTCGATGAGATCAAGGGCGGCGCCAACATTCTCATCATCAGCGACCGCAACCTGGGCGCGACGCAGGTGGCCATTCCCGCGCTGCTGGCGCTGTCGGCCATCCACCAGCACCTGGTGCGCGAGGGCCTGCGCACCACCACCGGCCTGGTGGTGGAGACCGGCACGGCGCGCGAGGTGCACCACTTCGCCGTGCTCGCGGGCTACGGCGCCGAGGCCGTGCACCCCTACCTGGCGCTGGAGACGCTGGTGGACATGCACCAGGACCTGCCCGGCGCGCTGTCCGCCGACAAGGCCATCTACAACTACATCAAGGCGGTGGGCAAGGGCCTGTCCAAGATCATGTCCAAGATGGGCGTGTCCACCTACATGAGCTACTGCGGCGCGCAGCTGTTCGAGTGCGTGGGCCTGAACAGCGACACCGTGGCCAAGTACTTCACGGGCACCGCGAGCCGCGTGGAGGGCATCGGCGTGTTCGAGATCGCCGAGGAGGCCATCCGCACCCACGTAGCCGCATTCGGCGACGATCCGGTGCTCGAGACCATGCTGGAGACCGGTGGCGAGTACGCTTGGCGTGCGCGCGGCGAGGAGCACATGTGGACGCCCGACGCCATCGCCAAGCTGCAGCACGCCACGCGCGGCGGCAACTTCTCGACCTACAAGGAGTACGCGCAGATCATCAACGACCAGAGCCGCCGCCACATGACGCTGCGCGGCCTGTTCGAGTTCAAGTTCGACCCGGCCAAGGCCATCCCGATCGACGAGGTGGAGCCCGCCAAGGAGATCGTCAAGCGCTTCGCCACGGGCGCCATGTCGCTTGGCTCGATCAGCACCGAGGCGCACGCCACGCTGGCCGTGGCCATGAACCGCATCGGCGGCAAGAGCAACACGGGCGAGGGCGGCGAGGACCCGGCGCGCTACCGCAAGGAGCTCAAGGGCATCCCCATCGTGCAGGGTGAGACGCTGGCGTCCGTCATCGGCGCCGACAAGGTCGCGGCCGACATAGCGCTGCAGGATGGCGACAGCCTGCGCTCGCGGATCAAGCAGGTGGCCTCGGGGCGCTTCGGCGTGACGGCGGAGTACCTGTCGTCCTCCGACCAGATCCAGATCAAGATGGCCCAGGGCGCCAAGCCCGGCGAGGGCGGCCAGCTGCCCGGCGGCAAGGTGTCCGAGTACATCGGCCAGCTGCGCTACAGCGTGCCCGGCGTGGGCCTGATCAGCCCGCCGCCGCATCACGACATCTACTCCATCGAGGACCTCGCGCAGCTCATCCACGACCTGAAGAACGTGGCGCCGCACGCCGGCATCTCGGTCAAGCTCGTGTCCGAGGTGGGCGTGGGCACCATCGCCGCGGGCGTGGCCAAGTGCAAAAGCGACCACGTGGTCATCGCGGGCCATGACGGCGGCACGGGCGCCTCGCCCTGGTCGTCCATCAAGCACGCGGGCAGCCCGTGGGAGATCGGCCTGGCCGAGACGCAGCAGACGCTGGTCCTGAACCGCCTGCGCGGGCGCATCCGCGTGCAGGCCGACGGGCAGATGAAGACCGGGCGCGACGTGGTCATCGGCGCGCTGCTGGGTGCCGACGAGTTCGGCTTCGCCACCGCGCCTCTGGTCGTCGAGGGCTGCATCATGATGCGCAAGTGCCACCTCAACACCTGCCCCGTGGGCGTGGCCACGCAGGACCCGGTGCTGCGCGCCAAGTTCTCGGGCAAGCCCGAGCATGTGGTGAACTACTTCTTCTTCGTCGCCGAGGAGGCGCGCCAGATCATGGCGCAGCTGGGCGTGCGCACATTCGACGAGCTCATCGGCCGCACCGATCTGCTCGACACGCGCAAGGGCCTCGCGCACTGGAAGGCCCAGGGCCTGGACTTCTCGCGCCTGTTCGCACAGCCGCAGGCGCCCTCCGACGTAGCACGCCACCACGTCGAGGCGCAGGAGCATGGTCTGGAGAAGGCGCTGGACGTGAAGCTCATCGAGCGTTGCCAGCCCGCCATACAGCACGGCGAGAACGTGCGCCTCATGGAAGTGGCGCGCAACGTGAACCGCTCGGTCGGCGCCATGCTCTCGGGCGCGGTGACCAAGGCGCACCCCGAGGGCTTGCCCGACGACACCATCCGCATCCACTTCGAGGGCACGGGCGGCCAGTCCTTCGGCGCCTTCCTGTGCAAGGGCATCACGCTGAACCTGACCGGAGAGGCCAACGACTACACGGGCAAGGGCCTGTCGGGCGGGCGCATCATCGTGCGGCCGAGCCACGAGTTCCGCGGCGAGTCGACGGCCAACACCATCGTCGGCAACACCGTGATGTTCGGCGCCACCAGCGGCGAGGCCTTCTTCGCGGGCGTCGCGGGCGAGCGCTTCGCCGTGCGCCTGTCGGGCGCCACGGCGGTGGTCGAGGGCGTGGGCGACCACGGCTGCGAATACATGACCGGCGGCACCGTGGTGGTGCTCGGCAGGACGGGACGCAACTTCGCCGCGGGCATGAGCGGCGGCGTGGCCTACGTCTACGACGAGGACGGGCGCTTCGACGGCCGCTGCAACCTGTCCATGGTGGCGCTCGAGCGCATCCTGCCCGCCGACGAGCAGGTCGCCAGCGTGGACCCCGGCCACTGGCACCGCGGCCAGACCGACGAGGAGCAGCTCAAGAAGCTGCTGGAGGCCCACAGCCGCTACACCGGTAGCCGCCGCGCGCGCGACCTGCTGGACAACTGGGCCGCCGCGCGCAGCCGCTTCGTCAAGGTCTTCCCCACCGAGTACAAGCGCGCCCTGGTCGAGATGTATGAGCGGAAAGTGCTTGAGGAGCAGGCCACACCTGCGCAAGCAGCTAGCAAAAATGAAGCGGTAGCCGCCAAGTAAGCCCGCCTTTCAGACCGACACGAACAAGGACACCACGATCATGGGAAAGACGACAGGCTTTCTGGAATACGAGCGCATCGAGGAGGGCTACCCCGCGCCCGCCGAGCGCGTGAAGCACTACAAGGAATTCGTCATCGGCCTGAGCAGCGAGCAGGCCAAGATTCAGGCCGCGCGCTGCATGGACTGCGGCACGCCGTTCTGCAACAACGGCTGCCCGGTCAACAACATCATCCCGGACTTCAACGACCTCGTGTACCACCAGGACTGGAGAAGCGCGAGCACGGTGCTGCACAGCACCAACAACTTCCCCGAGTTCACCGGCCGCATCTGCCCCGCGCCCTGCGAGGCAGCGTGCACGCTCAACATCAACAGCGACGCGGTGGGTATCAAGAGCATCGAGCACGCCATCGTCGACCGCGCCTGGGCCGAGGGCTGGGTGCAGCCCCAGCTGCCCAGGCACAAGACCGGCAGGAAGGTCGCCATCGTCGGCGCCGGCCCGGCGGGCCTCGCTGCGGCGCAGCAGCTCGCGCGCGCCGGGCACGACGTGACGCTGTTCGAGAAGAACGACCGCGTGGGCGGCCTGCTGCGCTACGGCATCCCCGACTTCAAGCTCGACAAGGGCCACATCGACAAGCGCGTGCGCCAGCTCGTGGCCGAGGGCGTGCAGATCCGCACCGGCGTGTTCGTGGGCAGCGAGAAGGACGGCCTGGGGCAGGGCAGCAAGGTCACCAACTGGTCCACCGAGACCGTCACGCCCGCGCAGCTGCAGGCCGAATTCGACGCCGTGCTGCTCACCGGCGGCGCCGAGCAGAGCCGCGACCTGCCCGTGCCGGGGCGGGACCTCGCGGGCATCCACTTCGCCATGGAGTTCCTGCCGCAGCAGAACAAGGTCAACGCGGGCGACAAGCTCAAGGGCCAGATTCGGGCCGATGGCAAGCACGTCATCGTCATCGGCGGCGGCGACACCGGCAGCGACTGCGTGGGCACCAGCAACCGCCACGGCGCCAAGAGCGTGACGCAGTTCGAGGTCATGCCCATGCCGCCCGAGCAGGAGAACAAGCCGCTCGTCTGGCCCTACTGGCCGCTCAAGCTGCGCACCAGCTCCAGCCACGACGAGGGCTGCGTGCGCGAGTTCGCCATCTCCACCAAGGAGTTCACGGGGCACAAGGGCAAGGTCACGGGCCTGAAGACCGTACAGGTCGAGTTCAAGGACGGCAGGTTCTCCGAGGTGCCCGGCACCGAGAAGGAATACCCTGCCGACCTCGTGCTGCTGGCCATGGGCTTCGTCAGCCCCGTCGCGGCCGTGCTCGACGCCTTCGGCGTGGACAAGGACGCGCGCGGCAACGCCCGCGCCAGCACGGACTTCATCGGCGGCTACGCCACCAGCGTGCCCAAGGTGTTCGCCGCGGGCGACATGCGCCGCGGCCAGTCGCTCGTCGTCTGGGCCATCCGCGAGGGCCGGCAGGCCGCGCGCGCGGTCGATGAGTTCCTGATGGGCGCCAGCGACCTGCCGCGCTGAACGTTCGCTATTGGAAAAATAGCTTCCAGCGCTTGATGGACGGGCATTGCAGGCCGTTTTTGCTTCAAACCCGTGGGGCGGCGGGCATGGCGTGCGGGCGCGGCCCGTGCCAACGGTGGGACAATCGCGGGTTTCCCCGGCCGCGCCATCCCGGGCGCGGGCCGGATCCTTCCCACCGTTTCCTTTGAAGATCGCTACTACGCCATGAAGAAGATTGCTGCCGTTGCCTTGCTGTCCCTGGGTGCCGTGCTGGCGGGCTGCTCCAAGCAGGAGAACGCCCCCGCGCCCGCCGCCGCGCCCGCGCCCGCCGCCGTGACCCAGATCGTCGTTGGCCTGGACGACAACTTCCCGCCCATGGGCTTTCGCGACGAGAAGAACGAGTTGGTCGGCTTCGACATCGACATGGCCAAGGAGGCCGCCAAGCGCCTGGGCCTGCAAGTGGAGTTCAAGCCCATCGACTGGAGCGCCAAGGAGGCCGAGCTGTCGGGCAAGCGCGTGGACGTGCTGTGGAACGGCCTGACCATCACCGAGGAGCGCAAGCAGAACATCGCCTTCACCGCGCCCTACATGGAGAACCACCAGATCATCGTCGTGCCCGCCGGCTCGGCCATCAAGGCCAAGGCCGACCTGGCCGGCAAGGTCGTCGGCGCGCAGGAGGGCTCCAGCGCCGTGGACGCGATCAAGAAGGAAGACGCGGTGTTCAAGTCGTTCAAGGAATTCAAGACCTTCGGCGACAACGTGACCGCGCTCATGGACCTGTCCACCGGCCGCCTGGAGGCCGTGGTGGTCGACGAGGTGGTGGGCCGCTACTACGTGGCCAAGAAGCCCGACCAGTACGAAGTGCTCGACGACAACTTCGGCACCGAGGAATACGGCGTGGGCCTGCGCAAGGACGACACCGAACTGCACGGCAAGCTCGACAAGGCGCTGGCCGACATGAAGGCCGACGGCGCGGCCGCGAAGATCGCCGAGCAGTGGTTCGGCAAGAACATCATCAAGTAACCTACCCCTCCTCGGGCTTACCTGACACCGGCAGCGCCTGCATCGGCCTGCCGGTGTTTTCATGATGGACTACGTACTCTCCCTCCTGGGGCCGCTGGCGCAGGGCGCCACCGTCACCCTGAAGCTGTTCGTCATCACGCTGGCGCTGGCCGTGCCGCTGGGTCTCGTGCTGGCGCTGGCGCGGCTGTCGCGCTGGAAGGCCCTGTCGGGCGCGGTGAACGGCTACATCTGGCTCATGCGCGGCACGCCGCTCATGCTGCAGATGCTGTTCATCTACTTCGCGCTTCCCTTCGTGCCCGTGGTCGGCGTGCGCCTGCCGGACTTCCCGGCGGCCGTCACGGCGTTCGCGCTCAACTACGCGGCCTACTTCGCCGAGATCTTCCGCGCCGGCATCCAGTCCGTGGACCGGGGCCAGTACGAGGCCGCCAAGGTGCTCGGCATGAGCTACGGCCAGACCATGCGCCGCATCGTGCTGCCGCAGATGGTGCGCAGCATCCTGCCGCCCATGAGCAACGAAACCATCACCTTGGTCAAGGACACTTCCCTGATCTACGTGCTGGCCCTCAACGACTTGCTGCGCGCCGCGCGCGGCATCGTGCAGCGCGACTTCACCACCACGCCCTTCATCGTCGCCGCGGCCTTCTATCTGCTGATGACCCTGGTGCTCACCTGGGGCTTCCAGCGCCTGGAGCAACGCTATGCCAAATACGACCAGTGACGTGCCCATGATCGAGGCGCGCGGCGTGGTCAAGCGCTTCGGCCACAACGTGGTGCTGCGCGGCGTCTCGCTGTCGGTCGCGCGCGGCGAGGTGGTGGCCGTCATCGGCCCCTCGGGCTCGGGCAAGAGCACCTTCCTGCGCTGCCTGAACCACCTGGAAACCATAGACGGCGGCCACGTCGCCATCGAGGGCGAGCCGCTGGCCACGACCGATGCCCGCGGCCACTGCCGCTACGTGCCCGACGCCGAGGTGCGCCGCATCTGCGCCAAGACCGGCATGGTGTTCCAGCACTTCAACCTGTTCCCGCACCTCACGGTGCTGGAGAACCTCATCGAGGCGCCCATGGTGGTGCAGGGCCTGCCGCGCGCCGAGACCGTCGCGCGCGCCGAGAAGCTGCTGGACAAGGTGGGCCTGTCGCAGAAGCGCGACAACTACCCCGCGCGCCTGTCGGGCGGGCAGAAGCAGCGCGTGGCCATCGCCCGGGCGCTCGCCATGCAGCCCGACATCATGCTGTTCGACGAGCCCACCTCGGCGCTCGACCCCGAACTCACGGGCGAGGTGCTGCGCACCATGCGAGAGCTGGCCGAGGAGCGCATGACCATGCTCGTCGTCACGCACGAGATGGGCTTCGCGCGCGAGGTCGCGCACCGCGTGGCCTTCATGGATCAGGGCGAGCTGATCACGGCGCGCCCCGCGCAGGAGTTCTTCGCCGACCCGGGGCACGAGCGCGCGCGGGCGTTCCTGGAACACATGCTGTAGGCGCAACCGACATCCAAACGTCCATGAACCTCGCCCCGCTCCCAGCCCAGCACGCCCAGCGCGTACTGCTGCACAACGAAGTCCACGCCCGCCCGCCCGAGGCCATGGCCGCGCCGCTGGCGATCTCGCACATCGTGATGCTGGCCGACGCGGCGGGCCGCGATGCGAGCCGCGCCCACCTGGCGGCGCTGCTGCGCGACCACCACCTGGCGCCGCCGGACGCGCATACCACCCATCTGCGCGCGGACCTGGGGGCCTTCCGCATCCGCTGGGAGCTGCACACCGAGTTCGTCACCTGGACCTTCACGGTCGTGCCGGTCGGCGGCATCCATGCCGGGGAGGGGCGTGCGCCCGCGGCGGCGCTGGAGGCCGTGCCGCGCGACTGGCTCGCGCTGCTGCCCGGCGAATGCCTGTGCGCGCTGCACCTGTGGGTGGCCGCGGGCGGCGGCTGGTCCGCCACGCCGGCGCAGCGCGGCTGGCTGCGCGAGGAGTCGCTCGTCGCCTCGGCCGTGGCCGAGGGGCAGGGCGAGGTCTACACCGACTTCGCCATCCATGCCGACGGCTTCTCGCGCATGCTGCTCGTGGCCGGGGCACTCTCGCACCAGCGCCTGGGGCGGCTGGTGCAGCAGCTGCTGGAGATCGAGACCTACCGCATGGCGGCCCTGCTGGGCCTGCCCGCCGCGCGTGAGGCCGGCGCCGCCCTGGCCAGCGCCGAGTGCGAGCTGGCCGCGCTGGCCGAGGCCATACGCAGCTCGCGCCGCGACGCCGAGCCCGCGCTGCTCGACCGCCTCACGCGGCTGGCGGGGCAGGTCGAGGGGCAGTACGCGGCCACGCATTCGCGCTTCTCGGCCAGCAGCGCGTATTTCGAGCTGGTGGACCGGCGCATCCAGGACATCGCCGAATCGCGCATCGCGGGCCTGCAGACCATCGGCGAATTCATGGAGCGGCGCCTGAGCCCCGCGCGCAGCACCTGCGCCTGGGCCGCGCGGCGGCAGAACGCGCTGTCCGAGCGCGTCTCGCGCATGAGCAGCCTGCTGCGCACGCGCGTGGAGATCGAGCAGCAGCAGAACAACCAGGCCCTGCTGGTCGCGATGAACCGCCGCGGCGACCTGCAGCTCAAGCTCCAGTCCACGGTGGAGGGGCTGTCGGTGGCGGCCATCACCTATTACATCGTCGGCCTGGTGAGCTACCTGGCCAAGGGCGCGCAGAAGATTGGCTGGCCCTTCTCGCCCGAGAGCACGGCGGCCGTGGCGATCCCGCTGGTCGCGGCCAGCGTGTGGTGGTCGCTGCGGCGCCTGCACCACCGCATGTTCGGCGAGGCGCATTGATCAAAAAGAAGAGCTGCTTCCGCTTGTTCTTCAATGATTTCAACATGTCTTCATGCTGAGAACCAGTAGAAGCAAGTGGGAGCAGCTCTCTTTTTTGAGGATCAACCCGTCGTCACCGTGACGGGCGGCAGCTCCGACGGATCGCGCACCTCGTCCAGCACGTCCCCGCTGCGCAGCGGCCGCGTGGGCCGCGCCAGCAGCGCGCGCACGAAGTTGGGCTGGGCCAGCAGCGCCTGGTGCATGGCGCCGTTGTAGAGCTGCAGGCCGTGCAGGCCGCGCGCGGCGATGCGCGCATCCACTTCGCTCGCGCCGAGCAGGGCCGGGTCGGTGTCGTTCGAGGCCATGGCCATGCACCACAGCGTGCCGTACAGCGGCACGTACTGCAGGTAGGGGCGGAAGACGGGGAACACCGCGCGCACCGAGGCGGCGATGCGCGTCATGGTCTCGGGCAGGTGGATGGGCGAGCCCAGGTGCAGCGAGAGCACGCCGCCGGGGTTCAGCGCCCGGCGGCAGGCCGCGTAGAACTCCACGGTGTACAGCTCCACGGCCGGGCCGAAGGGGTCGGTCAGGTCCAGCACGATCTGGTCGAAGCGCTCGCCGCCCTGCACCAGCAGGTCGCGCGCGTCGCCCAGGCGCAGCTGCAGGCGCGGGTCGTCGAACGCGCCGCGGTGGATGGCGCCGAGCCACTCGCGCGCCATGGCGACCACGTCGCCGTCCAGCTCGGCCAGCACCACGCGCTCGATGCCCGGCAGCTTGAGCAGCTCCTCGGCCGCGCCGCCGTCGCCGCCACCCACCACGAGCGCCGTGCGCACGCCCGGGTGGGCGATGGCCGGCAGGTGCACCATGGGCTCGTGGTAGAAGAACTCGTCGCGCTCGCTGGTCATGAAGCAGCCGTCGATGCGCATCACGCGGCCGAACTGGGCGTTGTCGAAGACCTCGATGTGCTGCCAGGCCGACCGGCGCTCGGCAAGCGGGCGGCCGCAGCTCAGGTAGAAGCCGAAGTCGGCGTTCAGGCGCTCGGCCACGTAGAGCGTGGCCTGCGCGGCAGGCGTGCCGCTCATCAGGCGCGGTCGACGCGATGCAGGTGGGGGTCCTTGGGGTTGAATGCGGCCTGCAGGTCGTCGAACAGCTTCTGCGCCTTGGGCCGGTTGTTCGCGGTGTAGTTGCACACGTACACGTCCAGCGTGACGTAGCCCGCCTCGGGCCAGGTGTGGATGGACAGGTGCGACTCGGCCAGCACCACCACGCCGGTCACGCCGCCGCCCTCGCCGAAGCTGTGGAACAGGCTGCCCACGGCGGTCAGGCCGGCGGCGGCCACGCGTTCCTTGCAGAAGGTCTCCAGGTACTCGGCGTCCAGCATCAGGCGGCTGTCGCACAGGCAGCCGTACAGGTCGCCTATCAGGTGCAGGCCGGTGGCCTTGCGCGGGGTGGCGGCAGGTGCTATGGGGACGACGGACTGGAGGTTTTTCATGGTTCTGGAACCTTTTCCCTTTTTGCGAGGAGGTGGCAAAAACCGCTACCACGGCCGGGGGAGCGCCCCGTCGGGTACCGGCCGGCACGCTGCTGCGGCGGCAGGCGCGTGACGGAAGGAAAGGAATGTCGCTGGCTCATTGCCGCGCCTTCGTTCCGTTGTGCGCACCTACACGCCCATGCAACGCTGACAGCAATCCGCCCTGGCCGGAGCCGGGGCATGACATTTTTTCGAACCTATGATTATAGCCGATCGTTATATTAGAACTATGGGTTCTATGGGCGCGCAGCGGAAGGTGAAGGGTTTCCCCTATGATGCGGGGTTCGCCGCGCGGCCCGGGCCTCGGCGATCCCATTTCTGTCCAACATGCAACCCCAATCCCCCGCGTCCAGCGACGCCCTCGTGGAACTGTGCAACGTCACCTTCGGGTACGGCGAGCGCGTGATCCTGCGCGACCTGTCCCTGACGGTGCCGCGCGGCAAGGTCACGGCGCTCATGGGCGCCTCGGGCGGGGGCAAGACCACGGTGCTGCGCCTGATCGGCGGGCAGCAGCGCGCGCAGCAGGGCGAGGTGCTGGTGGCCGGGCAGGACGTGGGCCGCATGGACACCGCGCAGCTCTACGCCGCGCGTCGGCGCATGGGCATGCTGTTCCAGTTCGGCGCGCTGTTCACCGACATGAGCGTGTTCGAGAACGTGGCCTTCCCGCTGCGCGAGCACACCGATCTGCCCGAGGAGCTGATCCGCGACATCGTGCTCATGAAGCTCAACGCCGTGGGCCTGCGCGGCGCGCGCGACCTCATGCCCAGCCAGATCTCGGGCGGCATGGCGCGGCGCGTGGCGCTGGCGCGCGCCATTGCGCTCGATCCCGAGCTCATCATGTACGACGAGCCCTTCGCGGGGCTGGACCCGATCTCGCTGGGCACGGCCGCGCAGCTCATCCGCCAGCTGGGCGACGCCATGGGCCTGACCACCATCGTCGTCTCGCACGACCTGGAGGAGACCTTCCGCCTGGCGGACCACGTCATCATCCTCGGCCCCGGCACCGTGGCCGCGCAGGGCACGCCCGAAGAGGTGCGCGCCAGCACCGACCCGCTGGTGCACCAGTTCGTGCACGCGCTGCCCACGGGGCCCGTGCCGTTCCACTACCCCGGCCCCAGCGTGGCCCAGGACTTCGGCCCCGTCGGCGCGCAGCACCAGGACGGAGGTACGCCATGAGCTGGTGGCGGCCGTCGCACGTGGGCTATGCCGTGCGCAGCAAGCTGGCGGACCTCGGCATGGGCGCGCGCCTGTTCGTGCGCCTCGTGGGCCTGTTCGGCACGGCCATGCGGCGCTTCGGTCTGGTGCGCGACCAGGTGCACTTCCTGGGCAACTATTCGCTGTCCATCATCGCCATGTCGGGCCTGTTCGTGGGCTTCGTGCTGGCGCTGCAGGGCTACAACGTGCTGCAGCTCTACGGCTCGGCCAACTCGCTGGGCCTGGTGGTCACGCTGGGGCTGGTGCGCGAGCTCGGACCCGTGGTCACGGCGCTGCTGTTCGCCGGCCGCGCGGGCACCTCGCTCACGGCCGAGATCGGCCTCATGCGCGCGGGCGAGCAGCTCTCGGCCATGGAGATGATGGCCGTGGACCCGGTGCAGCGCATCCTGGCGCCGCGCTTCTGGGGCGGCGTGATCGCCATGCCGCTCCTGGCGGCGGTGTTCAGCGCCGTGGGCGTGATCGGCGGCTGGCTGGTCGGCGTGGTGCTGATCGGCGTGGACGGCGGCGCCTTCTGGGGGCAGATGCAAAGCAGCGTCGACGTCTGGAAGGACGTGGGCAACGGCGTTGTCAAGAGCGTCGTGTTCGGCGTGGCCGTCACCTTCATCGCGGTGCTGCAGGGCTACATGGCCAAGCCCACGCCCGAGGGCGTTTCGCGCGCCACCACGCGCACCGTGGTCATGGCATCGCTCACCGTGCTGGGGCTGGACTTCGTCCTCACGGCACTGATGTTCAGTATTTGAGGAGCGGCAGCCACCGCCGCCGAGGAAATTCACCATGCAGCATTCCAAGAACGATATCTGGGTCGGGCTGTTCGTCCTGCTCGGAGGCGCGGCGCTGGTCTTCCTGGCCCTGCAGTCGGCCAACTTGCTCCAGCTCAACTTCCGCTCTGGCTACGTGATCACGGCGCGCTTCGACAACATCGGCGGCCTCAAGCCCAAGGCGGCGGTGCGCAGCGCCGGCGTGGTCGTGGGGCGCGTGCAGTCGATCAGCTTCGACGACAAGACCTACCAGGCGCGCGTGGCGCTGGAGATCGAAAAGCGCTACGCTTTCCCCAAGGACAGCTCGCTCAAGATCCTGACCAGCGGCCTGCTGGGCGACCAGTACATCGGCATCGAGCCCGGCGCGGAGGAGGACAACCTCGCCGACGGCAGCATGGTCACGAACACGCAGTCCGCCGTGGTGCTGGAAAACCTGATCGGCCAGTTCCTCTACGGCAAGGCAGAGCAGGGCGCTGCTCCGGCGGGCGGAGGTGGAAAAAAATGACAACTGACTCACGATCCAGAACCCGGGCGGCGCGCTGGGCGGCGCTGCTGCTCGGCGCGGCCCTTGCCACCGGCTGCGCCACGGGCCCCAATGCCAACCCGGCCGACCCGTTCGAGCCCTACAACCGCGGCATGACCCGGTTCAACGAGAACGTGGACAAGGCCGTGCTCAAGCCCGTGGCCACCGTGTACCGCGACGTGATACCGAGGCCCGTGCGCACTGGCGTGGGTAACTTCTTCGCCAACCTGGGCGACGCCTGGTCGTTCGTCAACAACCTGCTGCAGGCGCGCGGCCTGGAGGCTTACGAGAGCCTCGTGCGCTTCAGCACGAACACGGTCTTCGGCCTGGGCGGGCTGCTGGACATCGCGAGCGAGGCCGGCATAGAGCGCCACAAGCAGGACTTCGGCCTGACGCTGGGGCGCTGGGGCGTGCCCACGGGCCCCTATCTGGTGCTGCCGCTGCTGGGCCCGTCCACGGTGCGCGACACGGCGGCCCTGCCCGTGGACTACTTCGTCGGCGACCCGGTGGGTTATGTAAACGATGTGCCGGTGCGCAATTCGCTCTATGGCCTGCGCTTCGTGGACAAGCGCGCCAGCCTGCTGCACGCGACCAGCGTGCTCGACGAGGCCGCGCTCGACTCCTACAGCTTCACGCGCGACGTGTACCTCAAGCTGCGTGGGGGGGCGAAAGCCGGCGCGGACGACGAGGAAGGCGGCAAGCTGCCCGACGACTATTGACGGCGGCGCCCCGCGGGCATGGTTGCAGTTGCTTGCATCCCGGCACGCGGGCGACGCAATGTGCGCGCGCCCCGCACCCCACAATCAAAAAAACAAAAACTCTGCAAGGATCTCCCCATGACCAACCGTCGCACCCTCATGCAATCGGCCGCCGCCCTGGTGGTGGCCGCCGGGCTGCCCTGGCACCAGGCCGCGCTGGCCGCCGACGAGGCGCCCGATGCGCTGATCAAGCGCCTGTCGGCCGACGTGCTGGAGACCGTGCGCAATGACAAGTCCATCAAGAGCGGCGACGTGGACAAGATCATGGTGCTGGTGAACAAGGCCATCCTGCCGCACGTGAACTTCCGCCGCATGACGGCCGCCGCCGTCGGGCCGGCCTGGCGCAGCGCCACGCCCGAGCAGCAAAAGCGCCTGCAGGACGAGTTCAAGACCCTGCTGGTGCGCACCTACTCCGGCGCCCTGAGCCAGGTCACGGACCAGACCATCGTCGTCAAGCCGCTGCGCGCCGCGCCGGGGGATACGGACGTGCTGGTGCGCACCGAGATCCGCGGCCGCGGCAATCCGGTGCAGCTGGACTACCGCCTGGAAAAGACCCCGGGCGAGGGCGGCGGCTGGAAGATCTACAACCTGAACGTGCTGGGCGTGTGGCTGGTCGATACCTACCGTCCCCAGTTCGCCCAGGAGATCAACGCCAAGGGCGTGGACGGCCTGATCGAGACCCTGGCCGCGCGCAACAAGGCCAATGCCGGCACCAACGCCGGCGTCGCCGGCGCGAAGTGAGCGCGGAGGGCGTCTGCATGCTGGTACTGCCTGCCGAACTCACGCACCGCCAGGCCTCGGTCAGCCTGCGCATGCTGCTGCAGGCGCTCAAGGCCCAGGGCGAGCAGCAGGTGGTGGTCGATGCCGGGGCGCTGGCCGCCTTCGACTCGTCGGCCCTGGCCGTGCTGCTGGAGTGCCGCCGCGTGGCCGTTTCCGAGGGCAAGGGCTTCATGGTCAAGGCCCTGCCGCCGGCGCTGGCCAGCCTGGCGGGCCTGTACGGCGTGCAGGAGCTGCTGCCCTCGTTGGGGTGAACCCCGAAGGCGGCGTGCCGGCCTTCGGGGAGATACTTGCCGTGCTGAACACGAAAATCCACCATGTCCAAGCCCGAACCCGGTGCGGCACCCTCCGGCCCGGCGCCCGATCCGTTTCGACAGCTGCTCGACGAGGTCGGGGCCTTCGTCTACACCATCGACTTGCAGGGGTGCTACACCTACGCCAACCGCCTGGTGCTGGAGCTGCTGGGGCATCCGCTGGACTACGTGCTGGGCAAGGACATCAGCCACTTTTTCGGCGAGAAGAGCAACCAAGTCATTCGTGAGAACGATGCGCGCGTGCTGCGCGGTGGTGAGACCATCGCGCGCGAGGAAACCAACCTCATCAAGGCCACGGGCGAGCTGCGCACCTACTGGTCCATGAAGAAGCCGCTGCGCGACGCCGCGGGCAACATCGTCGGCATGCTGGGCATCTCGCACGACATCACCGAGAAGAAGCGCCTGGAAGACCGCGTGCGCAAGCAGAAGGAGCTGCTCGACACCGTCCTGGACAACGTGGACGCGCTGGTCTACATGAAGGACGCCAACCGGCGCTTCGTCTACGCCAACCAGCATATGGCCGACGTCCTGGGCCTGCCGGTCGAGCGCATCGTCGGCAGCCTGGACACGGACCTCCTGCCGCGCGACCTGGCCGACAGATTCTGGGCGATGGACCAGAAGATCTTCGCATCGGGGCAGCGCCAGAGCAGCGAGGAGGCGGTGGTCGATGCCTGCGGGCGGCTGCGCCACTACTGGCGCGTGGTCGTGCCCCTGCCCGCGCCCGACGGCACGCCGGCGGTGATCGGCCTGAGCACCGACATCACCGAGCTGCACGAGCTCAAGGAGGAGCTCAGGCGTCAGGCCAGCACCGATGGCCTGACGGGCCTGGCCAACCGGCGCAGCTTCTGCGAACGCGCCGGGCACGAGTTCGCGCGCAGCCGCAGGCACGGCACGCCGCTGTCCCTGATCGCCATCGACATCGACCATTTCAAGCGTTTCAACGACAGCTACGGCCACCCGCTGGGCGACCGCGTGCTGTGCGCGTTCGCAGCCTGTTGCCAGAGCATGCTGCGCGAGGCAGACCTGTGCGCCCGCACCGGCGGGGAGGAGTTCTGCATCCTGCTGCCGGACACGGGCCTCGATGACGCCCGGCGCATCGCCGAGCGCATCCGCGTGTCGGCTGGCTCCCTGTGCGTGGACGGGCAGAGCCCGCAGCTGCGCATCAGCGCGAGCTTCGGCGTCGCCAGCCTGGAGAGCGGCGACCAGGCGTTCGACACGCTGTTCTCGCGCGCCGACCGGGCGCTCTACTGCGCCAAGCAGCAGGGCCGGGACTGCATCTTCGCCTGGCCCGGAGGTTGACTCCCCGGGTGGGCCGCCCCCCGCCGCCTATGTCCCCGCAGGCGCCTGTCCGGCGGCGGCGACTTAGAATGCGCGGTTCCCATGACCGCCGTATCCTTCCAATCCGTCTCCAAGACATTCCCCACGCCCCGCGGGCCGTTCCAGGCCCTGCACGGCGTCAGCCTGGACATCGAGGAGGGCGAATTCTTCGGCCTGCTGGGGCCCAACGGCGCGGGCAAGACCACACTGATCAGCATCCTGGCCGGCCTGTCGCGCGCCACCCAGGGCCGCGTGACGGTGCTGGGCCACGACGTGCAGGCCGACTTCGCGCGCGCACGCCAGTGCCTGGGCGTGGTGCCGCAGGAACTGGTGTTCGACCCGTTCTTCAACGTGCGCGAGACACTGCGCCTGCAGTCGGGCTACTTCGGCGTGAAGAACAACGATGCCTGGATCGACGAACTGCTCGAAAGCCTGGGCCTGGCCGACAAGGCCACGGCCAACATGCGCCAGCTCTCGGGCGGCATGAAGCGGCGCGTGCTGGTGGCGCAGGCGCTGGTGCACAAGCCGCCCATCATCGTGCTGGACGAACCCACGGCCGGCGTGGACGTGGAGCTGCGCCAGACGCTGTGGCAGTTCATCGCCAGGCTCAACAAGCAGGGCCATACGGTGCTGCTCACCACCCATTACCTGGAGGAGGCCGAGGCGCTGTGCGGGCGCATCGCCATGCTCAAGAACGGCCGGGTGGTGGCGCTCGACAGCACCTCCGAGCTGCTGCAGAGCGCCAACGCCAGCGTGCTGCAGTTCAAGACCGATGCGCCGCTGCCCGCGGCGCTGGCGCGGCTCGCGCGCGTGACCGGGCGCATCGTGCAGCTGCCCGCCCATGACGCCGCCGAGATCGAGCACCACCTGGCGGCCCTGCGCGAGGCCGGCGTGGCCAGCGAGGACGTGGAGATCCGCCGCGCCGACCTGGAGGACGTTTTCATCAAGGTGATGGGTTCGGAAGCCGCGGAGGCCGTGGCATGACCGGCTGGCAGACCCTGTTCTACAAGGAGGTGCTGCGCTTCTGGAAGGTGGCCTTCCAGACCGTGGCCGCGCCCGTGCTCACCGCCGTGCTGTACCTGCTGATCTTCAGCCACGTGCTGGAGGACCGCGTGCAGGTCTACGGGCAGCTGAGCTACACCGCCTTCCTGGTGCCGGGCCTGGTGATGATGAGCATGCTGCAGAACTCCTTCGCCAACAGCTCGTCCAGCCTCATCCAGAGCAAGATCATGGGCAACCTGGTGTTCGTGCTGCTCACCCCGCTGTCGCACTGGGCCTGGTTCACGGCCTACGTGGGCTCGTCGGTGCTGCGCGGGCTGCTCGTCGGCCTGGGGGTGTTCGCCGTCACGCTGGCCTTCGCGCGGCCGGCGTTCAGCGCGCTGCCCTGGGTCTTCGTCTTCGCCCTGCTGGGTGCGGCGCTGCTGGCCACGCTGGGCGTGATCGCCGGCCTGTGGGCCGACAAGTTCGACCAGATGGCCTCGTTCCAGAACTTCCTCATCATGCCCATGACGTTCCTGTCGGGCGTGTTCTACTCCATCCACTCGCTGCCACCCTTCTGGCAGCATGCCAGCCGCTTCAACCCGTTCTTCTACATGATCGACGGCTTCCGCTACGGCTTCTTCGGCGTGAGCGACGTTTCGCCCTGGCTCAGCCTGGCCATCGTCGGCGGCGCCTGGCTGGCCGTCAGCTTCCTGGCCCTGCGCCTGCTGCGCACGGGCTACAAGATCCGCAACTGAATTCCTTTCCGCCATGACTGCAGACCAAATCAAAGACATCATCAGCGCCGCCATGGCCTGCGACTACATCACGCTCGAAGGCGACGGCCGCCACTGGTACGCCGTCATCGTTTCCGCCGAGTTCGAGGGCAAGCGCCCGATACAGCGCCACCAGCGCGTCTACGCTACGCTGGGCGACAAGATGCAGCGCGACGAGGTGCATGCGCTGTCGATGAAGACCTTCACCCCGGCCGAGTGGGCGGCGGCGCGGCAGCAGGCCTGATGCCCCCTATTTGATTAAAAGCCCATGGACAAACTACTGGTACGCGGCGGCCGCGCCCTGCGCGGCGAGGTCGTCATCTCCGGCGCCAAGAACGCGGCCCTGCCCGAGATGTGCGCCGCCCTGCTCACCGACGAGCCCGTGCACCTGATCAACGTGCCGCGCCTGCACGACGTGCGCACCATGCGCCGCCTGCTCGACAACATGGGCGTGAAGACCGAGACCCATGGCGAGCGCGGCGGCATGAGCTTCGTCGCGCCCGACGCACTCAGCCCCGAGGCGCCCTACGAGCTGGTCAAGACCATGCGCGCCTCGGTGCTGGCCCTGGGCCCGCTGCTGGCGCGCTTCGGCGAGGCCACGATCTCCCTGCCCGGTGGCTGCGCCATAGGCTCGCGCCCCGTGGACCAGCACATCAAGGGCCTGCAGGCCATGGGCGCCCACATCGTGGTCGAGCATGGCTACATGATCGCCAAGCTGCCCGCGGGCCAGCAGCGCCTGCGCGGCGCGCGCATCACCACCGACATGATCACCGTGACCGGCACCGAGAACCTGCTCATGGCCGCCACGCTGGCCGAGGGCGAGACGGTGCTGGAGAACGCCGCGCAGGAGCCCGAGGTGACCGACCTGGCCGAGATGCTCATCGCCATGGGCGCGCGCATCGAGGGCCACGGCACGAGCCGCATCCGCATCCAGGGTGTGGAGCGGCTGCACGGCTGCACGCATCAGGTGGTGGCCGACCGCATCGAGGCCGGCACCTTCCTGTGCGCCGTGGCGGCCGCGGGCGGCGAGGCCTTCCTGCGCCACGCGCGCGCAGACCACCTGGACGCGGTCATCGACAAGCTGCTGGAGGCCGGCGCGCGCGTGGCGGCCGAGGGCGACGGCATACGCATCAGCAGCCCCGGCGGCGCCGAGCTCAAGGCGCAGAGCTTCCGCACCACCGAATACCCGGGCTTTCCCACCGACATGCAGGCGCAGTTCATGGCGCTGAACGTGGTGGCGCAGGGAACGGCCATGGTGGCCGAGACGATCTTCGAGAACCGCTTCATGCACGTCAACGAACTGGCGCGCCTGGGCGCGCAGATCGCCATCGACGGCCGCGTGGCCACGGTGACGGGCGGCGCGCGGCTCTCGGGCGCCACCGTCATGGCCACCGACCTGCGCGCCTCGGCCAGCCTGGTGATCGCCGGCCTGATCGCCAGCGGCGAGACCCTGGTGGACCGCATCTACCACCTGGACCGCGGCTACGACGCCATGGAAGCCAAGCTGCGCGGCCTGGGCGCGGACATCGAAAGAATCCAATGACGCAGCAGATCACCCTGGCCCTGTCCAAGGGCCGAATCTTCGAGGAAACCCTGCCGCTGCTGGCTGCCGCCGGCATCGAGGTGCTGGAGGACCCCGAGAAGTCGCGCAAGCTCATCCTGCCCACCAGCCGCCCCGAGGTGCGCGTGGTGCTGGTGCGCGCCACCGACGTGCCCACCTACGTGCAGTACGGCGGCGCCGACCTGGGCGTGGCGGGCAAGGACTCGCTCATCGAGCATGGCGGCCAGGGGCTGTTTCGCCCGCTGGATCTGCAGATCGCCAAGTGCCGCGTGAGCGTGGCCGTGCGCGCGGGCTTCGACTACCGCGCGGCCGTCACCCAGGGCTCGCGCCTGAAGGTGGCCACCAAGTACACCAGCATCGCGCGCGACTTCTTCTCGGCCAAGGGCGTGCACGTGGACATGATCAAGCTCTACGGCAGCATGGAGCTGGCGCCGCTCACGGGCCTGGCCGACGCCATCGTGGACCTGGTCTCCACCGGCAATACGCTCAAGGCCAACAACTTGGTCGAGGTGGAGCAAATCATGGACATCAGCTCCCACCTCGTGGTGAACCAGGCGGCGCTGAAATTGAAGCAGGCGCCGCTCAAGCGCATCATCGACGCGTTCGCTTCCGCCGTTCCCCAGGGTTGATACTATGCAATTCGTAGCTGCTCCCGCCCGCCTGTCAACCGTTTCAGACGCTTTCGAGGCTGATTTCGCGGCCCGCCTGCACTGGTCGGCCGACCAGGACGCAGCCATCGAGGAACGCGTGGCCGCCATCCTGGCCGACGTGCAGCAGCGCGGCGACGCGGCCGTGCTCGACTACACCCGGCGCTTCGACGGCCTGCAGGCCGACGGCGTGGCCGCGCTGGAACTCACGCAGGCCGAACTCAAGGCCGCCTACGACGGCCTGCCCGATGCGCAGCGCCAGGCCTTGAGCGCCGCCGCCGCGCGCGTGCGCAGCTACCACGAGGCGCAGAAGAAAGCCTGCGGCGAGAGCTGGAGCTACCGCGACGAGGACGGCACCCTGCTGGGCCAGAAGGTCACGCCGCTCGACCGCGTGGGCATCTACGTGCCCGGCGGCAAGGCGGCCTACCCGAGCAGCGTGCTCATGAACGCCATCCCCGCCCACGTGGCCGGCGTGCCCGAGATCATCATGGTCGTGCCCACGCCCAGGGGCGAGAAGAACCCGCTGGTGCTGGCCGCCGCCTGCGTGGCCGGCGTCACGCGCGCCTTCACCATCGGCGGCGCGCAGGCCGTGGCCGCGCTGGCCCACGGCACGGCCACCATCCCGAAGGTGGACAAGATCACCGGCCCCGGCAACGCCTACGTGGCCAGCGCCAAGAAGCGCGTGTTCGGCCAGGTGGGCATCGACATGATCGCGGGCCCGAGCGAAATCCTGGTGCTGGCCGACGGCAGCACGCCGCCCGACTGGGTGGCCATGGACCTGTTCTCGCAGGCCGAGCACGACGAGCTCGCCCAGTCCATCCTGCTGTGCCCCGACGCCGCCTACATCGACGCAGTGCAGCGCGAGATCGACCGCCTGCTGCCCCAGATGCCGCGCGCCGAAATCATCGCCAGGAGCCTCACGGGCCGCGGCGCGCTGATCCACACGCGCAGCATGGAAGAGGCCTGCGAAATCTCCAACCGCATCGCGCCCGAGCACCTGGAAGTCTCCAGCCGCGACCCGCACAAGTGGGAGCCGCTGCTCAGGCACGCGGGTGCCATCTTCCTGGGCGCCTATACCAGCGAAAGCCTGGGCGACTACTGCGCCGGCCCCAACCACGTGCTGCCCACGAGCGGCACGGCGCGCTTCTCGTCGCCCCTGGGCGTGTACGACTTCCAGAAGCGCAGCAGCCTCATCGAGGTCAGCGAGCAGGGCGCCCAGGCGCTGGGCCGCATCGCCAGCGTGCTGGCGCACGGGGAAGGCCTGCAGGGGCATGCGCGCGCGGCGGAGATGCGGCTGAAGTAGGGGGGCTTCCCCGCAGCAACGCAAGGGCCATCCCGCGGGATGGCTTTTTTGTGCCCGCGCAAAGGCCGCGCAATCGACACGAATTTCGTGTTACACGAATTTCGTGTACCATCGGCGCCGTGAAGAACCTCACCATCACCGTCGAAGACAGCGTGCTCGAATGGGCGCGCGTGGAGGCAGCCCGGCGCGGCACCAGCGTCTCGCGCATGGTGGGCGACTTCATGGCCGAGATGATGCAGCGCGAGGACGCCTACGAGCGCGCCTATCTCGCCTGGCGCACGGACGAGCGCGGCTGGCAGGGGCCGGCCGCGGCTGATGCTCCTGAAATGCAAGCGCGCAGCGCAAGTCTGAAGCGCACTGGAGGCCAAAAACGTCCAAGGAACGGAGCCGCCGCATGAGCGCCATGGGGACGGTGTTCGTCGACACCTCCGTGCTGATCGCGGCGGAGGACGTGGCCGGCGGCGACCTCTACCGCGCCACGCTGGACTGGCTGGACGCGCTGTGGCGCATGCGCACGGGCCGCACCGGCAACCAGGCGCTCGTGGAGTTCTACGACCAGGTGACTACCGCGGCCACGCCCATGCCGCAGGGCGACGCGCGCGCCGCCATCCGCCGCTACCAGACCTGGGCGCCCTGGAAGACCGACGCCGCCACGCTGGAGACCGCCTGGGCCGTGCAGGCGCGCCACCAGCTTAACTTCGGCGACTGCCTGGCCGTGGCCTGTGCCCAGCACAGCGGCTGCAGCCACATGCTGAGCCTGCACCTGCCCCATGGCGCGGAATTCGGCGGCGTGACCGTGCTGCACCCGCTGCGGCAGCCGGCCCCCGCGCCGCAAGAAGGCGCCTGAGAAGGAAGAGAAGACCCATGACCGATGCCACCCCCCAATCCCTGGCCTTGCAGCGCATCCGGGCCGACGTGCGCGCCATGCACGCCTATGCAGTGCATGACGCCACCGGCTACCTGAAGATGGACGCAATGGAGAACCCCTTCGGCCTGCCGCCCGCGCTGCAGGCCGCGCTGGGCCAGCGCCTGGGGCAGCTCGCGCTCAACCGCTATCCGGGCACGCGCCAGAACGACCTGAAAGCCGCGCTGGCCGCCCATGCGCTCGCGCCCGAGGGCAGCGCGCTCATCCTGGGCAACGGCTCGGACGAGCTCATCGGCCTGGTGCAGCTGGCCTGCGCGCGCCGCGACGCCAGCGGCCCGGCCAAGGTGCTGGCGCCCGCGCCGGGCTTCGTGATGTACGCCATGTGCGCGCAGCAGCACGGCCTGCAGTACGTGGGCGTGGATCTGGACGGCGAGTTCCAGCTTCGCGAGCAGGCCATGCTGGATGCGATCGCCGAGCACCGCCCGGCCCTGACCTTCCTGGCCTATCCCAACAACCCCACGGCCACGCTGTGGGACGAGGCAGTGGTGCAGCGCATCGCCGATGCCGTGGCCGAAGTGGGCGGCATCGTGGTCATGGACGAGGCCTACCAGCCCTTCGCCAGCCGCAGCTGGATCGATCGCATGCGCGCCGAGCCCGCGCGCAACGGCCACGTGCTGCTGATGCGCACGCTCAGCAAGTTCGGCCTGGCCGGCGTGCGCCTGGGCTACATGATCGGCCCGGCCGCGCTGGTGCACGAGATCGACAAGCTGCGCCCGCCCTACAACGTGAGCGTGCTCAATTGCGAGGCGGCGCTGTTCGCGCTGGAGCACGCCGGCGTGTTCGCCGCCCAGGCGGCCGAGCTGCGCGCCGCGCGCACCGACCTGCTGGCCGCGCTGCGCGCCATGCCGGGCGTCGAGAAGGTGTGGGACAGCCAGGCCAACATGGTGCTGGTGCGCGTGGCGGATTCCGCCAGGGCGTACGAGGGCATGAAGGCGTGCAAGATCCTCGTCAAGAACGTTTCTACAATGCACCCATCGCTGGCCAACTGCCTGCGTCTGACGGTGGGCAGCCATGCCGACAACGCCCAGATGCTCGCGGCGCTCCAGGCATCCCTATGACTTCCTCCGCACTCGTCACTTCCTCCCCGGACCCCTGCGCCGACCGCACGGCCGAGGTCAGCCGCAACACCGCCGAGACGCGCATCAGCGTGCGCGTGAACCTCGACGGCACGGGCCAGGCCAGCCTGCACACGGGCATAGGCTTCTTCGACCACATGCTCGACCAGATCGCGCGCCACGGCCTGATCGACCTGGACGTGCGCTGCGACGGCGACCTGCACATCGACGGCCACCACACCGTGGAGGACGTGGGCATCACGCTGGGCCAGGCCTTCGCGCGCGCCGTGGGCGACAAGAAGGGCATACGCCGCTACGGCCATGCCTACGTGCCGCTCGACGAGGCGCTCTCGCGCGTGGTGGTCGATTTCTCGGGCCGCCCGGGTCTGCACCTGCACATCCCGTTCACGGCGGCCAGCATCGGCGGCTTCGACACGCAGCTCACCTACGAGTTCTTCCAGGGCTTCGTGAACCACGCGGGCGTGACGCTGCACATCGACAACCTCAAGGGCATCAACGCGCACCACCAGTGCGAAACAGTGTTCAAGGCCTTCGCGCGCGCGCTGCGCGCGGCGCTGGAACGCGACCCGCGCGCGGCGGGCGTGATCCCGTCCACCAAGGGGTCCCTGTAGATTTCAAGCCAAAAAGGCCTGTAACGCTTACCAGACAAGCGCAAGCAGCTATGAATAGTGAAGTAAAAACCGTCGTCGTCGTGGACTACGGCATGGGCAACCTGCGCTCCGTTTCGCAGGCCGTGCAGGCCGCGGCCGAGGGCAGCGGCTGGCGCGTGGCCGTCAGCGCCAGCCCCGAGCAGGTGCGCGCCGCCCAGCGCGTGGTGCTGCCGGGCCAGGGCGCCATGCCCGACTGCATGCGCGAGCTGCGCGAGTCCGGCCTGCTCGAACCCGTGCTGGAGGCCGCGGCCTCCAAGCCGCTGTTCGGCGTGTGCGTGGGCATGCAGATGCTGCTGGACCACAGCGCCGAGGGCGACACTCCCGGCCTGGGCCTGATTCCCGGCGAGGTGCTCAAGTTCGACCTGGCCGGCCGCACTCAGCCCGACGGCAGCCGCTACAAGGTGCCGCAGATGGGCTGGAACCGCGTGCGCCAGATACGCCATGCGGGCATCGTCCACCCGGTCTGGGCGGGCGTGCCCGACGACAGCTACTTCTACTTCGTGCACAGCTTCTACGCGCGTCCGGCCGACCCGGCGCACGTGGCGGGCGAGGCCGACTACGGCGTGCCCTTTGCCGCGGCCATCGCACGCGATAATATTTTCGCCACCCAGTTCCACCCGGAGAAGAGCGCCGAGCACGGGCTGGCGCTCTATCGCAACTTCCTGCACTGGAATCCCTGATTCTTCAACCCGGCTGGGCTGCTCGCCGCGCCCGATTCCTCTGACCACCATCATGTTGCTCATCCCCGCCATCGACCTCAAGGACGGCCATTGCGTTCGCCTCAAGCAAGGTGACATGGACCAATCGACCACCTTCGGCGAAGACCCCGCCGCCATGGCGCGCAAATGGGTCGATGCCGGCGCGCGTCGCCTGCACCTCGTGGACCTGAACGGTGCCTTCGCGGGCCAGCCCAAGAACAAGGCGGCCATCAAGGCCATCCTGGCCGAGGTGGGCTCGGACATCCCGGTGCAGCTAGGCGGCGGCATCCGCGACCTGGACACCATCGAGCGCTACATCGACGCGGGCCTGGAGTACGTCATCATCGGCACGGCGGCGGTGAAGAACCCGGGCTTCCTCAAGGACGCCTGCAGCGCCTTCGGCGGCCACATCATCGTGGGCCTCGATGCCAAGGACGGCAAGGTCGCCACCGACGGCTGGAGCAAGCTCACCGGCCACGAGGTGGTGGACCTGGCCAGGAAGTTCGAGGACTGGGGCGTCGAGTCCATCATCTACACCGACATCGGCCGCGACGGCATGCTCTCGGGCATCAACGTCGAGGCCACCGTGAAGCTCGCGCAGGCCCTCACCATCCCCGTGATCGCCTCGGGCGGCCTGGCCGGCATGGCCGACATCGAAAAGCTCTGCGAAGTCGAGGACGAGGGCGTGGAGGGCGTGATCTGCGGCCGCGCCATCTACTCGGGCGACCTGGACTTCGCCGCGGCCCAGGCGCGCGCCGACGAGCTGGCCGGCGCGTAGGAAAGCTCAGCAGCCGGGCAGGGCGCGGCCCTTGTTGATGGCGTCCGCCGTGCCCAGCATCTGCTCCCAATAGGCCGGAAGCGTGGCCCAGGGGTTGCCCGTGTTCGTGGGGTAGTCATAGTGCCGGTCCGTGGCGTAGACCAGGCCGGTGTTGCGCTGAGGCGTGTTGGCGGACCGCAGCACCTCCTGCATGGCGCCGCAATTCGCCGCGTCATGCACCAGCGCCGCCTGCGCGCCGTTGGCCAGGTTGTAGACCCACTTGTTTGCGGGCTGGGGGGTGACGCTGCGGTAATCGACGGCCTGGCCCTCGAAGCTCACAAGGGCATCGACCACGCTGGCGGAATCGGCGACCGGGTAGGTGCCAGGGTTGCCCACCACGCGCAACCGGGAGTCCAGGCCCTTGATGTACTGGTAGATCTCGCGGTAGAAGCCCAGCTGCTTGCTGGTCGCGTCCATCTCGTCGAGAAAGAAACCATCGACCTGCGTGCCGTAGATCTTGCGGTAGTTGTCGATGTTGCGCTGGATGTCGGCGACCGAGCGCGCTCCTGTGCCATAGCGGGTGTAGACGTAGCCCAGCACCTTTCCGCCGTTTTGCCGGAAGGCGGTGATGGCCGCCGTGAACAGGGGGTCTTCCTTCGTGAAGATGCCGTTGCTCGGGTTCAGGATGGCCGTGATGGGCACCGCCGGAAAACTCTGCGCGCCGCTGGCCAGCTTTTCCCAATCCGAACCGGGGCCCGCGCTGAAGTACGCCGGGACCAGCAGTTCCAGCGGCTGGGGCTGCGGGCGGATGTACAGCGTGCGCGTGGCGGCGCCGGCCTTGTCCTGCGTTGCCGCCGCGAGGGCCTGCAACTGCATCTCGCCGGCTTGCGCGGCGGTCAGGCTGGAGGTGGCCACCCCGCCGCGGGTCTGCGGCTGCACGGGCGCGAAGCTGGCGCTGGCCGGGCCGCTCAGGGTGATGGCCGTGCCGTCGGGTGCCGCCGCGCCGGCGATCTTGACGCTCAGCTGCAGTTGCACGGGAGTGTTGACGGTATGCACGTTGTCGGCTTCGGCGGGGGCGGTGAAGGCCACCTCGGCGCTGGATGCGGCGGGCGAAGAGCCGGAGTCGCTTCCCTGGCCCGATCCACCGCCGCAGCCGGTCAAGGCCGCGGCCAGGGTCAGCAGAGATGCGGCAAGGGAATGAGAGGGGCGCGAACGGAGATGCATGGGGTCTGGGAAGTACTTGCGGGACTGCAGCTGCGATTGTGCCCACAGCGCCGGTTCCCGAATCGCTCTATTGCAGCATGAAAGTCTGGTACTCCAGCCGATGCAGGCGCCGCGACAGCAGCAGCAGGCCTGTGGCCAGGGTCAGCAGGGTGGCCAGGGCGAAGCCGTAGCCATACAGGGCGGCGCCGAACGCCAGGGTCAGGCCCGTGAGCGCCACGTTGAGCAGCACGAACATGGCGCACAGCAGCAGCACGGTGCGCCGCTGGTCCAGGTAGAAGAACACGTTGAGCACGGCCATCAGGCCCACCTGCAGGCCGGCGCCGACCACCTGCACGTGCAGCAGCGGCAGGTACAGGCGCGAGATGCCCAGGGTGTCGAGCAGCCAGGGGCCGGCTACGAAGGTCACGAGCACGGCCAGGGTCTGGATCTTGGCGATCTCGCCCAGGCCCTGCTGGATGGCGTAGACCATCTCATCGCGCATGGCCTCTATGTATTCGAGCGAGCCGCCGCCGCGCACCGCGTCGTAGAACTTGTCGTAGTACTCGACGAAGTCGGTCTCTATGCGCACCAGGAACACCGCCATGCCGGGGATGATGGACAGGTAGGACAGGAACACCGGCAGGTCGTAGATCAGCGAGGCGCGCAGGTGGCCGATGATGGGCTGCGAGGTGGGCGGGAAGAACCAGAACATGAACTTGTCCGCCCAGATGCCCAGGTTGTAGAGGAGGCCCACCGCCACCAGCGACGGGTAGAGCTTGTCGGGCTGCAGGAAGTCAAAGGAGATCAGCTGCCGCGCGGGATGGAACTCCTTGACCACCAGCAGCCACATGCCCGCCAGCAGCACGAAGTGGCCGAGCACGAAGGCGCCCAGCAGCCCCTCCAGGCCCCAGGGGCGCAGCAGCAGGGCGCTGGCCACGATCAGCCCGTAGGCCAGGCCGAACAGGCCGACGATGGCCTTGTAGCGCTTCATGCCCGACAGCAGCACCGTGAGCACCCATACGCCGCTCATCAGCATGAAGCCCGCCAGCATGAGCAGCCGGTAGGCCAGGCCCAGGCCCGGCAGCACGATGAACAGCGCCAGCGTGGCCAGAACCCCAGCCCCCAGCAGCACGATCACCATCAGGCCGTGCAGGTTGGGCATGACCAGGTGCTTGTGCTTCTCGAACAGGCGGTCGGAGATGAAGCGGGTGAACGCGAGCTGCACCAGGCTGGTGTAGATCAGACTGCTGGCCACCAGGTAGGTGACCGAGGTCTGGAACTGCGTCACCAGGGTGGCCGGCACGACCACGCTGGCGCTGAAGATGCCGACGAGCAGGATGCCGACGATGGACAGCACCCAGGGCCCCGAGCCGATCACGCCCGCGTAGGCGTAGGCCTGCACCAGGCTCAGCAGGGTGTTCTTGCGCAGCATGTGGCGCAGTTCGAATCCAATGCCGGCCATCAGGCTGCTCCCGGGGTGCGTGCCAGGGCGTGTTCGTAGACCTGGCGGTAGCGGTCGAACATCAGGGTGTCGGTGTAGTAGCGCTCCACGCGGGCGATGGCCGCGCGGCTGGCGGCCTGCCAGGCGGCGGTGTCACCCAGCAGCTGCAGGGCGGCATCGGCCAACTGCTGCGGCTCGGCGATCGGCACCACCGCGCCAGAAGGCCCGAGCGCGCGGTCTTCCTCGTCGAGCCCTTCGAGGAGCTGGCGGCACGAGCCCACGTCGGTGGAAACGGCAGGCACGCCGGCCGCGTAGCCTTCGAGCAGCACCAGGGGCAGGGCTTCGCTGATGGAGGACAGCACCACCAGGCCGATGCGCGGCATCAGGTCCTCCACGCGCTGCATGCCGAGGAAGCGCACATGCTCCTGCAGGCCCAGGCTGCGCACCAGGTTACTGCATTCCTCGGCATAGGCCGGGTCTTCCTCGGCGGGGCCGGCGATCCAGCCCTGGGCGTCGGGGCGCTGGTTGACCACGCGGCGCATGGCGCGGATGAAGGTCTTGATGTCCTTGATGGGCACCACGCGCCCTATCAGGCACAGCACCGGCGGCGGCTCAAGCGGCCGCTGCGCGCGCAGCGGGGCGAAGCGTTCGAGCTTTATGCCGTTGGGGATGTTGGCGGTGCGCTCGGGCGCGGCGCCGTCCTGCACCTGGCGCAGCCGGTTGGCCTCGTACAGGGCCAGGATGGGATCGGCATGCGCGTAGCAGTAGCGCCCCAGCCACTCGAAGAAGTGGATCCACATCTGGCGGAAGTACGACAGCTCGGTCGGGTCGCGCTGGAAGATGTTGCGGTTGTCGCGTATCCACTCGCTCTTGAACAGGTCGATCTTGCGTTCCTTGGTGTAGATGCCGTGCTCCGACAGGATGAGCGGCACCCCGCGCGTCTGCGCCAGCAGCGCGCCCAGGAAGCCCGCGTAGCCGGTGGAGGCGCAGTGCACCGCGCGCACGGGGATCAGCTGCCGCGCCACGCGCGCCAGCAGCCACAGCGGCTGCAGCATGAGGCGCACGGTCCAGAAGAAATCGACGAACGAGGGGTCGGCGCAATGTGCGCGGTAGATGCCGCAGATGATGTCCCAGGCGCGCTTGCTGTAGAGGAAATCCCCGAGCTGCACGGATCCGCCGGGCATCATCTGCTGCGCCACTTCGCGGAATGCCTCCATGGCTCGGGGAGCCGCCGGGCCCTGGTCGAAGGCGTCCAGCAGGCGCTGCACCAGCGCCTGGCCCTGCGCGTCGCCCCTGCGCGCGGCCGGCTGCGGGTGCCAGTGGGCCTGCTCGTGCAGGAAATGCTCCTCGAAATGCACCACGTTGTCGGGCAGCGGGTACTTGAAGCCGCCGTAGTCCTCGCGCCGGCTGCCCAGGAAGACGATGGCGAAGCGGTACTCGGGGTAGGCGCGGATGATCTGGTTGATCCAGCTCGACACTCCGCCGCTCACGTAGGGGAACGTGCCCTCCAGCATCAGGGCGATGTCGGCCGACTGTGCCTTGGGGTGGTTCATGGCCGCTGGCTCCAGTAGTCGATTACGGGGCGCAGGCGCGGCAGCGCTCCCCATTGCCTGAGCTCGCGCATCAGCGCCTGCGCCTGCGCGTGGTCGCGCCGCTCGAAGGCCAGCTGCGCCAGGTAGGGCAGCACCCGGGTCGCGGGCAGGCCCAGGGCGCGGGCTTTGTCGTAGGCGTGTTCCGCTTCCTGGGTGCGGCCCAGCGCATGCAGCAGGCGCCCGCGGCGCAGGTGCATGGCGGCGTTGCCTTCCTGCCGCTGCAGCACCAACTGGCAGTAGCGCAGGGATTCCTGGATGGCGTGCGCGTGTAGGTCGCCCTGCACCAGCGCCTGGTACACCAGCTCCCAGTACAGGTCGGACAGGCGGTGCGCGCTTTGCAGCTGCTGGCTGCTGTCCGGGAGCGCGGCCTGCAGGGCGTCGAGCTCGCTGTCGATGGCGCGGTTGATGCGTTTCTCCAGGTTGTCGAGCATGCCGTAGGCCAGTAGGCGCAGGTCTTCGCTCGCGTCGCCGAGCACGCTGCGCAGGAGCGGCGAGGCCGTGCGCCCCGAGGCGTATTGCAGCGCGGCCATGGCGCGCATGCGCGCCTGTACCGGCACCTGGGCGTTGGTCAGGAACGAGTGCAGGCCGGCGTGGCGGAACTGGCTCTGCCGGCGCTGGTGCTGGTCGAATTCGGGCAGCTGCACCGCATCGAAGTCTTCCGGGAGCGACCTGCGGCGGTACAGGCGCAGGATGACGAAGGCCGCTATCACGCCCAGGAACCCCGCCACGGGCACGGCGTAGCTGCAGGCCGTCATGAGCAGCAGGGTGGCCCAGCGCGGCTTGGACAGGCGCGGCGGCAGCAGCGGCAGCAGCGACAGCGACAGCAGCACGCTGGCCGCGGCGTGCAACAGCAGATAGCTGGCCAGGGCCGCGTCCGAGCGCTCGGCCAGCAGCCATGCGCCGCTCCAGGCGCTGACCTCCAGCCCCAGTGCCGACAGGCCTAGCTTGAGGTTAAGCATGGGCGATGGCGTGCAGGCGCTGCACGGTGCGCACGGGCTGCGCGCTGTCGGGCTGCACCACGTGCGGGAAGATGCCGGCCTGGGCCAGCGATTGCTGGCTCTTGTGCTGCATCCAGCCCTCCAGGCGGTGGATGTAGCCCTCGGCCGTGGTGGCGTTGCCCAGCGGCATGAGCACGGCCAGCACCTGGCGTCCGGGCGCCTCGATCCGCCAGACCTCGTCGAGCTCGCGCTTGAGGCGCTCGATCTGCGGGGGCAGGTCCTGCTCCAGCGCGCGTTGCTGGAGCTCCAGGGCCACGACGATGCTGGGCACCTGGGTGCTTCTGTGGATGTGGGCCAGGCGCTGGAGCTCGAAGGCGAAGAGCGGCGGGCAGTCCGGGAACTGCTGCACGATGGGCTGGGCCAGCTGGCTCATGGACAGGCCGTCGGTGTAGTAGCCCAGCAGCAGCTGTATGGTCTGCAGGCTTTCCTCCTGCAGGGCGAAGAAGGGCATGTCCTGTACCACCAGCAGGCCGTACATGTCGCCCGCCAGATCGAGCAGCGGCGCAGCGACCAGGTAGCGCGTGTCCTGCTGCGCCGTCACGGCCTGGCTCACGTGGCACAGCTGGCCCGTTTGCAGGGCCTGGCGCACCAGCGGGTCGTCGGCGTGCAGTCCGTCGTAGGCGCCTATGCTGGCGCTGGGCCGGGCGGCGGCGTGCCCGTCGGACACCGCGTGCATGGCCGCGCACTCCAGCTGACAGTACTGCGACAGCAGCCGCAGCAGCGCCTGCGGGGCGAGGGCGTCGCCGCCGTCCTCGCTCCCGGCGTGGCGCAGCGCCGCGAGCGCGTCGCGCATGGACATGGGGCGGGCGATGAGTTCCTGCTCCAGGCGGTCGTGCGACAGGCGCAGCAGGTAATGCTGGCGCACCAGGTGCTCCAGGCGCTGGTCCAGGTACAGCTGCAGGGTCTCGGCGCGGCGCGTGCGCGCCTGCCAGAGGCTGGAGAACTCGCCCACCAGCATCACCAGGATCAAGCCCCCCAGGAAGTACAGCTGGGGGAAGTTGCCCCAGTGCCCCGCGTTGAGCCCCAGCCAGCAGGCCAGCAGCACGCTGGCGCCGCCCAGGCCCGCCATGGGGCCGTAGCGCAGGGCCAGCACCACGGGCGCCAGCCAGGGCCATGGGAATGTGGCCTGGATCTGCAGCGGGTCCTGTGGCGCCCAGGCCAGGCCCAGTGCGACGGCCAGCAGGGGCAGCAGCAGGGTCTCGCCCACGGTGACGGCGGGATGGGTGGCCGCGATGGCCAGCCTGCCCAGCAGATGCCTGGGCAGGCCCGTGCCTGGGAGCGCCCGTGGACGGGCGTTTTCACCGGCCGTCTGGCGGCGTGCGCCGGGGCTGTCGGAGGGTGTTGGCATGCGGCGTTCAGCGGCTGCCGGCCAGGCCGGATTGCAACAGCTTGCGGATCAGCTTCTGCGCCACCGCCGACAGCGCCTCGCGGCTCCAGCCGCTCTGGCCGCCCGAGCCGCTCCACAGGGTGTCGCCCGTGGCCACGTCCAGAATCTGCAGGGTGACGCCTGCGGCGGGCTCACCGTCCACGCCCACCTTGTAGCGCCACTCCTCCACGCTGCCCGCGAGGGCGTAGCGGATCTTCTGCTCGCGCGCCCAGGCCAGCGCGTCTTCGGAGCGCTGCGCGTCGCCGGCGCCGAACAGCGCTTCCTGCTGCGTGGTGGCGGGAGTGCGGCGCACCTGGCCCACGCCCTGCGCGCTCAGCAGCGCCTGGGCGATGGCCTCGGCGCGCTGGCCCGCCAGCGGGGTCTCGGTGTGGTTGGCGAAGGGCAGCACCACCCAGCTCGCCTGGCGGGCCAGCTGCGGCGGGTGGCTCTGGTCCAGGGTGGAGCAGGCGCTGAGAAGGGCGATCGCGCCCGTGGCCAGCAGCAGTCCCAGCTGGCGTGCACGAGAGGGGCGGCGGTGGAGCATGAAGGGTTCTCCTCGATGGTCTTAAAAATGAAGCCGGTACGACAGTTCCAGCACGCGCGTGAGTCCCAGGGACTGCACGCCTGACTTGCCCAGGCCGAAGCTCAGGCGCAAATGGTCCGGGCCCAGCACGCTGCCGGCCAGCCCCAGGCGCAGGTCGTAGCCCGCGCCCAGCAGGCTGTGCCGGGTGAGGCTTACGCTCGCGAAGGGCCGCAGCGCGCGCGTGTGGTCCTGCTCGAAGCGCATGTTGGTGGACAGCCGCACGCCGTAGAACTGGAAGCTCTCGGGCAGGAAGTAGTCCAGGCCCAGGCTCGTGACGCCCGCGGGCGCGAAGCGCTGCAGGAAGTCCTGGCCCTGCTGGCCCAGGAAGAAGGGGTGGCGGCGCTCGAAGCGGTGGGTGGACCAGAAGGCGCCCCATTCCCACGTGGGCGCGTCCTGGCGGTAGGCGTGCGAGTATTCGATCGCGGTGTGGCGCCCGCGGCCCACCTCGGCGCCCGTCTGCAGGCGGTACTGCTCGCTCCACTGCGACAGCAGCAGGCTGTCCTGGCGCGTGGCCTGGTAGCGCAGGTGAGCGGCCACGCGCGTCTTCATGCCGCCCAGGCGCAGCGCCAGGCTTTCCTCGCTGGGCAGGTGCCAGCCCAGTTCGCCGCGCAGGGACAGGCGGTTGTCCAGGCGCTGCTCGTGCTCGATGGACAGGGGCGTGGTGTCCGCGTACCCCCGGCGGCTGGCCACGCGCAGCCGGGTCTCGCCGTCGGCATGGCCCCAGCGCAGCAGCGCGCCCGCGATGTCCTCGCCGGGTGCGTCGCGCAGCTGGTCGGGCGCCGTGACGCGGCGCTGGATGCGGCTCGCGTCCAGGTCCAGCGACAGGCGCGGGCTGATGGCCAGGTGCAGCCGGGCCTCGGCCTGATCTTCGTCGATGGCGCCCAGGTCGCTGTGCCGCGAGAGCATGCCGGCGTGGTCGCTGAAGGCCAGCAGGTTGTCCGTGAGCTGCAGGTGCAGCGGGTTGTCGTCGGGCTGGCTTTCCTGCGTCTCGAAGGCGGCGCTCTGCGCCAGGCGGATGTCGCCCACCGCGGCAGCGGTATTGACGCGGTCGTAGCGCGGCAGGCGCTCGTCGAATTCCTGCAGCAGCTGGCCCGCGGCGGCCTTGTCGTCCTCGGCCAGGGCCACGGTGATCTCGGCCCACAGCGGGCGATTGGTGCGCAGGCTGCGGCTGCGCGCGTACTGGTGCCACAGGAAGCCGCGTTCGGCCGTGTATTCGCCGGCGTCCTGCAGCCAACCTATGGCGGTTTCGGCCGCGGCGTTGGAGTAGCCGCCCTGGGCATCGCGATCCAGGCGCAGTAGCTCGCGCAGCACCTCCTGTGCAGGGTCGCCGGGCCTTTGCAGCAGGATCAGGCGCGCGCGGGCGACGCGCTGCGTGGCCTCCAGCCCTTCCTCGGTGAGCCAGCGCTGGCGCGCCTGCGCGGGAGTCAGGCGCCGGCCGTTCCGCCCCTCCTGCCATTGTTGCGACAGCAGGTGGCGGCGCAGGCGCCAGGCGCGATCCGCCTCCTGGTTCTGCTCCAGGGCATCGGCGTAGTTCATGAGCCAGAGGAAGTCGCCTTCGCGTTCGGCCACATGGGGGCTGAGGTAGCGGTGCAGCGCCACCTGGGGCAGCGACAAGGCCTGGTAGGCGGCCGCCAGCGCCTCATGCAGATCCTCGTCCGCGCTCCAGGCCTGTTCGTGCGCGGCCAGCAGCCGGCGGATCGAGGCCGCGTCGTTGCTGTCGATGAGCAGCCACAGCAGTGCCTGGCGCATGTCGGAGGACGCCGGATCGATGGCCAGCCCCTCTTCGTAGTACTGCCGCGCCTCTGCGAACCGCCCGGCGTTGTGGTGGTAGCCGCCCACCAGGCGCAGGAATTGCCCCGAGCGGCGCATTCGGGCCAGGGAATGGCGCGCGGCGTCGGGGGTGGGGTCGAGCTGATCCAGGGCGTGCGCGAATTCGTTCCACTGGTTGCGGCTGGAGTACAGGGTCAGGGCCTCGATCAGGTGGCGCGGCTCATCGTGCTGCTGCCAGGCCAGCAGTGCCACCTTGGCGGCCTCCAGGGGCTGGTCCTGCTGCAGCAGGCCGATGAGTGCGTCGTAGTCCGCGACGTCGGCATGTTGCGCGTCCACCAGCTTGCGGTAGGCGGCAATGGCGAGCTGGTCGCGCGCCCGGCTCCTGGCCAGGTCGCCCGTGAAGCGCCACAGCTCGGCGGCCGCTTCAGCGGACGCAGGAGGGTGGTCCTGCACGGCCTGCAGCCATTGCAGGCCCAGTTCGGGCTGGCGGTGCTGCAGGGCCAGCACGGCGGCATGCATGGCGCGCTCGGGGGTGATCTGTGCAGGGTCGGCCAGCAGTTGCCGCCAGGTCTGCAGGGCCAGATCGGGCTGGCCTGCGCGTTCGGCCAGCTGCGCCAGCAGCTCCAGCGCCTCGGGGTCCTGCGCGTGCTGGCGCAGGTAGTCGATGGCGGGCTGGGGTTCACCCAGGCGTTCCTGCGCATCGACCAGGGCGCGCATCAGGCGCGGGTCGCCGGAGCGGCTGCGCAGCTGGTGGCGCAGCGCCTGCACCAGCGCTGCATCGTCGAACTGGCCCGGCGCCAGCCGCAACACGGCCTGCCAGGCGGCGTCCTGGTTCGTCTGGCGCGCCAGGACGAGCCAGTTCTCCAGCGCGATGCCGGGGCGCTGCGTCCACTCAGACACCTGTGCCAGGCGCTCGCGCCATCGCATGTCGGCGGGGTTCTGGCGCACCGCGGCGTTGGCGATGGTCCAGGCGTCCTCGAGCTTGCGGTTTTCCAGGAACACCTCGTAGCCCAGGGTGTAGGTCTTGTCGTCGAAGGGCAGGGCGGGCGAAGGCCGGGCGGAGGCCTTGTCCGCCACCTGCTGCGCGAGGCGCAGGGCCGGATGCACGAGCAGGTCGGCGCCATCGTCGAACACCGGCCCCGCCAGCGCGGCAGGCGGCTGCGGGCGCCAGGCGACGGGCCGCAGCGCGAAGTCCTGCTCGGCGCTGGCCCATTGGGTGACCTGCCGTTCGAGCGCCATGCGCAGCAGGCGGCGCACGTAGTGCTCGGCCACGTCGGGGCGGCCTGCGGCGCGTGCCAGCTGCGTGAGCATGAACAGGGTCTGCGGGTCGTCGGCCAGGGGGCCCAGCTCGCGCTCGGCCAGCTCCAGGGCGGCCGCGGTCTGGTTGCCCGACCGCAGTGCGGCAATGGCCGCGCCGTAGTACGCCTTGGCCTGGGCTGGGTCGGGGGTGCTGTCGCGCGCGGACAGGTAGAGCTGCGCGCAGCCCTCGTAGTCGCCGCGCGCCAGCGCTTCCCTGGCTTCGCGCTCGTAGTACAGGGCGGCCTCGCGCGGGTCCTGCGGGGCTTCCCGGCGACTGAGTGCCAGGGCGATCTCCTGCTCGCCGAACTGACTGGCCAAGGCTGCCAGCCTATCCTGCCGCTCCTGGGGCCAGCCTTCCTGCGCCAGCTGGCGTATGTGCCGCCGCAGCCCATCGAGCAGCGCGAGCCGCCTGTCAGGCTCGCGGTCCGGGACATGCCGGTACTCGGAGTGGAGCAGGTCCCATTGCGCCCACAGCGCTTCCTTGCGCAATGCGGGGTCGGCCGAGTCCAGGGCGGGCTGCAGCGTCGTGCGCGCGCTGGCGGTGTCGCCATGGGCGATCTGGCGCTGCGCGAGCAGCAGGCGCAGGCGCGGGTTGTCGGGGTCGCTGCGCAGCAGGTTGTTCAGGTAGGCGGTGGACAGCTCGGTCTCGCCGCTCGTCGCCAGGCGCTGCTCCAGATTCTGGCGCGGGTATAGCAGCCACAGCGCGCCGCACGCCATGGCGGTGAGCAGCGCGACGAGCCAGTTGGGCGCAAGGATGGGCCGCTCAACGCTCTGGGCAGAGGATCTGGATCTGGGCGGCGGCATCGGGCAGCTTGAACTGTTGCACTGCGGTGCGGTCCTGTGCGGCAGGGCGCAGGGCGGTGAGGGTGCGCTGGCCGGCGCGCACCTGGCAGGCCTGGGTGTTGGCCAGGGCAAACTCCAGCGGCACATGGCCCTGGAGCGTGAATTGCACGCGCCGGCCATCGCCCTCGGCCTGCCAGTCGACCAGGCGGGCGTTGGCGTCGTGCAGGTAGGGGGTGGCGGCCTCGCGGCCGTCCGTTTGCAGGAAGGCGGACGGTCCGCTCAGGTGCACGTACAGGCCTTCGCCGCCCCGGCGCCAGCCCGCCACGGCCTGGCTGGCGCCTAGCCGGGGCAGCCCCAGCGCCGGGGGCAGCCGCACGGTGCGCAGGGCGCCATTGCTGCTGCGCAGGCGCCAGCCCTCGCCATCGCGGGCCATGGCGTAGTCGTAGAAGTCCTGCACCTTGGTGACGAACTCGGAGGCGTGTACGGGGTGCAGGGGCTGCGCGAGGGCCCAGTCGTAGACTTTCTTCAGCGCCTTGAGCGCGGCGGGCTTGCTGGCCGAGTAGGTGTGGTAGTAGATGCCCACGGGCTTGATGCGCCGGGGGCTGTCCGTCATCTCGAAGGTCTCTATGGCGCGCTCGAAACCGTAGTACGGCCCCGTCCACAGGTTGGTGTAGATGTTCTCGTTGGTGATGGGGGCGTAGACCTGCAAGAACCCGCCCTTGCGGATGCCCAGCGCCCCCACGGCCGTGAGCGAGGGGTTGGCGCGGCTGATGGAGGTGTCGCCGCCGTTGATGTTCAGCAGCCCGGCGCGGTGGGTGATCTCCAGCGCACGGGCGCTGGGCGCCGTGTCGCCCGTCCATTGCAGGACCTTGACGGGCTTGCCGCTGGGCGCCAGGCGCTCGTTGATGTAGTGGCTTGAGCCCACGATCTCGCGCTCCAGGTCCATGGTGTAGCCGGGAACCACCAGGGACTGCGCCGCCTCCGGGTTCTCCTTGAAAAGACCGTGCTGCACGTTCGCGTCCCACAGGAAGGGGTGGCTATAGGTATGGCTGCCGACCTCGATGTGGGGCAGGCGGAAAATCTTGCGCGCCACTTCCTCCATGCGCGGGCTCAGGCCGGGGTACAGGCCGTCGGGGGCCACCTCGGCTTCGATGACGGACATGGTCTGGGGGATGCGGTACTTCTCGAATATCTCCTTGAGCAGCACCTGGGCGGCCAGCGGGCTGCCGGGGAACTCCGCCAGCGAGGGAAAGCCGTCGCCGTCCACATGGGCCAGCAACAGGCGGCGGCCGTTCTCCGTGGTCGTGTCGGGCACCGGAATGGCGGGCAGGCGCAGGGCCTGCTGCAGGAAGGCGAAGGGATCGACCAGCCAGCGCGCGTCCTCCGTTCCGGGGATCTCGAACAGCACGTTGGGGTCGAGAATGAAGCCGCCCCAGGGGGTGATGGCGCCGCCAACGAAGGTGCGGCCGCGGGCGTCGCGCAGCTCCACCAGGGGCTGGGCCTGGCGCGCCATGTCGGGCGCCAGCTGCACCAGTTCGGTCTGCCGGGAGGGCAGGGGGAGCGGGTTCTCCAGCCCCATCATGGGGGCGAGCTGCACCTGGCGCAATGCGCCCTGGGGCTCGGCCCTGTCGAGCGCCAGCCCCAGGCTACGCGTGAGGACGCGGTCGGGCGTCATGCCCCAGTCGCCCACCACCGCCAGCGGCATGCCTTCGTGGATGCGCGCCTGCAGCCATTGGCTCAGGCCGGCGCGTTTCGCCGCAGGCACGTAGCCGGAGAACCAGCTCACCACGCCGGCATAGCGGTCGCGCGCCATCAGGCCGGGCAGGCTGTCGCGTACGTCCACGTAGTCCGTCACGTAGCCCATGTGGTTGAGCGGCATCTGCAGGAAGCGGTGGGCGTTGGCGTAGTTGAGCGCGGGCGATTCGCCGCCGTTGTAGAGCACCAGCACGCGCCGCGGCACCGGTTCGATGCTGCCCATGCCGATGGTCGCCAACTGCGCGTCGGTGACCCAGGGGATGAAGCCATCCTGCAGGATCCTTTGGGCTGTGGCGCGCGTGAGCGCCCGGTCGTGCGGCGAGACGTAGTCGATCACCAGCACGGGCAGGCCGTCGCGCTGCCGGACGGTGCGCAGCTGGTCCATGAGCCATTGCCGGTCCTGGTTGGGCACTTCCTCGTAGCGCCGGGTCTTGGCATTCCAGCGCTGGTAGAGCGATTCGGCGGCCACCATCTCGACCATGCCCCGCACCTGCGGCAGGATGTCGAAACCCCGGTTGAGGATGAGCCGGATGCCGGGGAAGCGCTGGTGCAGTGTCTCGATCACCCGCACAAGCCCCTGCTGCTGGGCCTGCTCGTCGAACGTGCCCGCCAGGCGGTAGGAGTCCAGCGTGTCGAGGAAGAACCCCCGGAAGCCGCGCTCCCACAGGGGGGCGACGACGCGGCTGGCGAAGAAATCGGGCCATGCCGCCACGCTCTGGTCGATGACCTCCGACTGCCAGTCCTGGTTGCGCGCCAGTTTCCAGTCCGCCGGGATGTCCGCGTGGTAGCCGCGCGAGGGCTGCACTTCGGTCACCGAGACATAGGCATACACCTTGGTGGCGGGCTCCAGCGCGCGGGCCTGGCGCGCCGCCTCGTGGTCGGGGTCCACCACCAACAGATCGAAGGCGCGGAACTCGCCCAGGGGGATTTCATGGCCGTAGTACAGCGCCACCGCGGGCGTGGCGGCCTGGGCGCTCCAGGCCAGCGGCAGCAAGGCCAGCCCCCATGCCAGGCGCGTGCACAACTGCAACAACTGCAAAAGGAAGCGGAAGGCCATGGGACCGGAAGGGGCTGCCAATAGGGTTTTGGAGGGCTTGCGTACCCAAAATTCGAATTGTATTGGGTGCAAAATCGTATCGATTGATTTCCCAATCCATCGGATTGTCACGTTTGTTAACACTGCGTTTGCCACAATCCCGACCAGACTTGTACGCATATAGGAGGGATCTGTGATCTTGGTGACCGGAGGCGCGGGCTACATCGGCTCGCACATGTGTGTGGCGCTGGCTCAGGCGAACGAGCCGTTCCTGGTATTGGACAACTTTGGCAACAGCCGCCCCTCGGTGCTGGAGCGCATCGGGCGCATCACGGGGCGCGAGCCCGAATGCGTGCGGGGCGACGTGCGCGACGCGGCGCTGCTGCAGCAGTTGTTTGCACGCCACGAATTCACGGCGGTGATCCACTTCGCCGCGCTCAAGGCGGTGGGCGAATCGGTGCGCGAGCCCCTGGCGTACTACGACAACAACGTCGCGGGCACGGTCACGCTGCTGCAGGCCATGCGGCAGGCGGGCGTGCGCCAGCTGGTGTTCTCGTCGTCCGCCACGGTGTATGGCGACCCGGCCTCCTTGCCGATACGCGAGGACTGCCCGCTCTCGGCCACCAACCCCTACGGCTGGAGCAAGCTGATGATGGAGCAGGTGCTGGCCGACGTGGACGCGAGCGAGCCCGGCCAGTGGCGCATTGCGCGGCTGCGCTACTTCAACCCCGTGGGCGCGCACGAGAGTGGCCTGATCGGCGAGGACCCGCAGGGCGTGCCCAACAACCTCATGCCCTACGTGGCGCAAGTGGCCTCCGGCCAGCGCGAGTTCCTGAACGTCTGGGGCAGCGACTACCCCACGCCCGACGGCACGGGGCTGCGCGACTATATCCATGTCTGCGACCTGGCCGAGGGCCACGTGGCGGCGCTGCGCTACCTACGCGAGCACCCGGGCCTGCTGACGGTGAACCTGGGCACGGGCCGGCCCGTGTCGGTGCTGGAGATGGTGCGCGGCTTCGAGCAGGCCAGTGGCCGCCCCGTGCCCTACAGGCTCGCCGAGCGCCGCCCGGGCGACGTGGCGGCATGCTGGGCCGACCCGGGCCTGGCCGAGCGGCTGCTGGGCTGGCGCGCCACGCGCGACGTGCAGGCCATGTGCCAGGATGCCTGGCGCTGGCAGGACGGCGTGGCGCGCACGCTGCAGCCGGCGTGAGCCGTGGTATCTTGCGCGCCCCAGCCGTAGAACGATTCCCATGCTTGCCAAACGCATCATCCCCTGCCTGGACGTGACCGGTGGCCGCGTCGTCAAGGGCGTCAACTTCGTCGAACTGCGCGATGCGGGCGACCCGGTGGAGATCGCCGCGCGCTACAACGAGCAGGGCGCCGACGAGCTCACCTTCCTCGACATCACCGCCACCAGTGACGGGCGCGACCTGATCCTGCCCATCATCGAGGCCGTGGCTAGCCAGGTCTTCATTCCGCTCACCGTGGGCGGCGGCGTACGCACGGTGGCCGACGTGCGCCGCCTGCTCAACGCGGGCGCGGACAAGACCAGCTTCAACTCCGCGGCCATCGCCAATCCCGACGTGATCGACCAGGCGTCCGGTAAGTACGGCGCGCAGTGCATCGTGGTGGCCATCGACGCCAAGCGCCGCCAGGGCCAGGAGGTGGCCGAGCGCGGCGAGGGCTGGGACGTGTACAGCCACGGCGGGCGCAAGAATACGGGGCTGGACGCCGTGCGCTGGGCCGAGGAGATGGCGCGCCGCGGCGCGGGCGAGATCCTGCTCACCAGCATGGACCGCGACGGCACCAAGAGCGGCTTCGACCTGCAGCTCACGCGCGCCGTGAGCGACGCCGTGGGCGTGCCCGTGATCGCATCGGGCGGCGTGGGCAACCTGGATCACCTGGCCGACGGCGTGCAGCAGGGCGGCGCCGACGCGGTGCTGGCCGCCAGCATCTTCCACTACGGCGAATTCACCGTGCGCCAGGCCAAGGAGCACATGCGCGCGCGCGGCATTCCCGTGCGGCTGTAGCCGGTTTTTGAGTCAAATCGGGCTCCGGTGCTTGCCTGGCAAGCGTTGGCTGCTATCAAAATAAATAGGCGATGCTGCGTTGCCGCAAACATTCGACAATGGCGCCATGAACTGGCTCGATCAAGTGAAATGGGACGCGCAGGGCCTGGTGCCCGTCATCGCGCAGGAGGCCGCCACGGGCGACGTGCTGATGTTCGCCTGGATGGATCGCGAGGCGCTGCAGAAGACCGCCGAGCTGGGCCGTGCCGTGTACTACAGCCGCTCGCGCGCCAGGCTCTGGTTCAAGGGCGAGGAGTCGGGCCACGTGCAGCAGGTCCACGAAATCCGCTTGGACTGCGACAACGACGTGGTGCTGCTGAAAGTGACGCAGCTCGGCCACGAGCCCGGCATCGCCTGCCACACGGGGCGCCACAGCTGTTTCTTCAGCGTGCTCAAGGACGGGGCGTGGCAGCCCGTCGACCCGGTCTTGAAAGACCCCGAATCCATTTACAAGTAAGACCATGCCAAGCAACGATTCCCTGGCGCGCCTGGCCGCCGTGATCGAGAGCCGCAAGCCCGCCAACGGCGGCGACCCGCAGGCGAGCTACGTTGCGCGCCTGCTGCACAAGGGCCCCGACGCCTTCCTGAAGAAGATCGGTGAGGAGGCCACCGAGGTAGTGATGGCAGCCAAGGACGTGGACCATGGCGCCCCAGCGGCCAAGCTCGTCTACGAGGTGGCCGACCTGTGGTTCCATTCTATGGTCGCGCTGGCCCACTACGGCCTGGCGCCGGCCGACGTGATCGCTGAGCTCGAGCGCCGCGAGGGCACCAGCGGCATCGAGGAAAAGGCGCTGCGCAAGGCCACAGGCCGCGCCAGCGAGGAAGGAGGCGGGCAGTGAGCAACGACATCATTGACGTGGAGCCCGACGAGCGCGCCGAAAGCCTCAAGGCCATTGGCTGGGTCAGCTACATCCTGCACCTGATCGTGGCCGTGGGCGCCGTGATGCCGGGCGCGCAGCCGGGCGTGGCGCTGCTCATCGTGGCGCTGGTCATCGACTTGGTGAAGAAAAGCGACGCCGAGGGCACCTGGCAGGCCAGCCATTTCGCGTGGCGCATACGCACCGTGCTGTGGGCCGGCGTGCTCTACGTCGTCACGACGCCGCTCTGGCTGCTGTTCTTCTTCCCCGGCTGGATCGCCTGGGGCCTGATCTCCATCTGGTTCCTGTACCGCATCGTGCGCGGCATGGTGTCCATGAACAAGGGCCAGGCCGTCGATGGCTGAGCAGGCACCCGCGCCGCCCCTGAACCTGGCGCTGCAGGGCGGCGGCTCGCACGGCGCATTCACCTGGGGCGTGCTCGATGCGCTGCTGGAGGACGGGGGCTTCGTGCTCGAAGGCATCAGCGGCACCAGCGCCGGCGCCATGAACGCGGTGGCGCTGGCCCATGGGTTCGCCCAGGCGGCGCTGCAGCACAAGGATGCGGCCGAGGCGCACCGGGCGGGCTGCGCGCTGGCGCGCGAGTCGCTCACGCGCCTGTGGGAGGGCGTGGGCGCCATGGGCAGCCTGATGTGGGGCGTGCCGCTGCAGGGCAACCCGCTGCTGGGCATGATGAGCCAATGGCTTTCGCCCTACCAGACCAATCCGCTGGGCATCAACCCGCTGCGCGGCCTGCTTGAGCGCGTGGTGGATTTCGACGCGCTGTGCCATGCGCGCCGCGCGTCCGTGCCCAAGGTGTTCGTGTGCGCGACCAACGTGCGCACGGGCCGCGGCGAAATCTTCTCGGGCGCGCGCCTGTCGGCCGACGCAGTCATGGCCTCGGCCTGCCTGCCGCTGATGTTCAAGGCAGTGCCGATCGGCGGCGAGCATTACTGGGACGGAGGCTTCTCCGGCAACCCCGCGCTGTACCCGCTGATCTATCAGACGCAATGCGCCGACGTGCTGCTGGTGCAGATCAACCCCATAGAGCACCGCGACCTGCCCGATACCGCGCAGGAGATCATGGAGCGCATGAACGAGGTCACCTTCAACGCCAGCCTGCTGGGCGAGCTGCGCGCCATCGACTTCGTGCGCCGCCTGCTGGCCGAGGGGCGGCTCGATCCGCAGCACTACAAGAGCATGCGCATGCACCGCATAGACGGCGGCAGCGTGCTGGCCGCGTTCGGCGACGCCAGCAAGACGCGCGCCGACATGGGCTTCGTGCGCCAGCTGTTCCAGCTGGGGCGCACCGAAGGGGAGCGCTGGCTGCACCGCCATCGCCGCGACGTAGGGGTGCAGCACACCCTGCATTTGACGGACAATCACTGATTGATCGCCCCGGGCGCCTTCTTCTCCCCGCTTTTCCCATGCACGACCCCAATTGCCTCTTCTGCAAGATCATTGCTGGCCAGATTCCGTCCAAGAAGGTGTACGAGGACGAACAGGTCTTCGCCTTCCACGACATCCACCCCTGGGCTCCCGTGCACTTTCTCATCGTGCCCAGGCTGCACCTGCACTCCATGGCGGCCGTCACGCCCGAGCATGCGGGCCTGCTGGGCCACATGATGGCGCTGGCCCCGAAGCTGGCCATGGAACAGGGCTGCAACCCCTATCCGGATGGGGGTTTTCGCATCGTGGTCAACACCGGAACAGAAGGCGGGCAGGAAATCCACCACCTGCACATGCACGTGATCGGCGGGCCACGCCCCTGGCTCAGGGGTTGAACCATGGCAAGCCGCCCCGCATCTGACGGGCGGTGTGGATATGCGGGGTCCGGCAGGTCCGTCGGCGTCTAGAATGGACCGCATTCGTTAGGAGATTTTCATGGGATCGTTTTCCATTTGGCACTGGCTCATCGTGCTGCTCATCGTCGTCATGGTGTTCGGCACCAAGAAGCTCAAGAACATCGGCTCCGACCTGGGCAGCGCGGTCAAGGGTTTCAAGGACGGCATGAAGGACGGCGCCAGCGGCGATGACCAGCAGGCACAGGCCGGCGCACCCGCCGGCCAGGTGACCAACGGCCAGACTGCCGACAAGACCACCATCGACGTGGAAGCCAAGCAAAAGAGCTGAACGCCCCTTTGCCTGAGCACTCCTCATGATCGACATCGGCCTGTCCAAGATGGCGCTCATCGGCGCCGTAGCGCTCATCGTCATCGGCCCGGAGAAGCTGCCGCGCGTGGCGCGCACCGTGGGCACCTTGCTCGGCAAGGCGCAGCGCTATGTGGCCGACGTGAAGGCGGAGGTCAACCGCTCCATGGAGCTCGACGAGCTCAAGAAGATGAAGGACGAGGTGGAAAGCGCCGCGCGCGACGTGGAGCAGAGCATCCAGACCGGCGCCAGCGATCTGCAGAAGGACATGGAGCAGAGCCTGGGTGGCTATGGCGCCGCCTCCGAAGCCGCAGGTTCGTCGCCGGACCTGTCCACCGTGGTTCCGGCCTACAGGCACCCGGGCAAGAACTGGCGCCTCAAGCGCGCCGCCGTGCCGCAGTGGTACAAGGCGCGTGCCGGCGTGCGCACCAAGGCGCAGTCAGGCGCGGCGCGCGTGGCGCGATTCAGGCCCCAGAAATTCCATTGACCCCATGACGTTGGCTGCGCCGCGCGCGCAGCTGGAGCGGGCGCCATGCCCGCCACATTTCCACCATGTCCGAAACGCAGAATAAAGAAGACGAGCTCGCCGGTACCGAGCAGCCCTTCGTGCAGCACCTGATGGAGCTGCGCGACCGCCTCGTGAAGGCGATGATCGCGATCGGCGTGGTCGCGGCCGTGCTGTTCTTCTATCCCGGCCCGGGGCAACTGTACGACCTGCTGGCCGCGCCGCTCGTGGCCCACCTGCCGCAGGGCGCGACCATGATTGCCACCTCGGTGATCTCGCCCTTCATGGTGCCGCTGAAGATCCTGCTGATGACGGCCTTCCTGATCGCGCTTCCCTTCGTGCTGTGGCAGGTGTGGGCCTTCGTGGCGCCGGGCCTGTACTCGCACGAGAAGCGCCTGGTGCTGCCGCTGGTCATCTCCAGCACCGTGCTGTTCTTCATCGGCGTGGCCTTCTGCTACTTCTTCGTGTTCGGCCAGGTGTTCAGCTTCATCCAGGGCTTCGCGCCCAAGAGCATCACGGCCGCGCCCGACATCGAGGCCTACCTGGGCTTCGTGCTCACTATGTTTCTGGCCTTCGGCCTGGCCTTCGAGGTGCCGATCGCCGTGGTAGTGCTCGCGCGCCTGGGCCTGGTGAGCGTGGACAAGCTCAAGAGCTTCCGCGGCTACTTCATCGTGGCGGCCTTCGTGATCGCCGCCATCGTCACGCCGCCGGACGTGGTCTCGCAGCTGGCGCTGGCCGTCCCGATGTGCCTGCTGTATGAAATCGGCATCTGGGCGGCGCAGCTGTTCATCCGCAACACCCAGGCGCCTGAGGATACGCAGGAATCGGCTTCCTGAACGGTTTTCGATAAAAACAGCTGCCAGCGCCCATGTATAAAGCGCTGGAAGCTATTTTTTTGAGAGTGAATCCCTAGCGGCGCTGCTGCACGCGCGGGCGCGTTCCGGGCACCACCGACACCTTGATCTGCGTGTCGCCGCGCTGCAGCTCGAAGCTCGCAGCCTGGCCCGGCTGCAGGGCCGCCACGGCCGTGAGCAGCTGCGACACGTTGTCGGTGGACTTGCCGGCCACCTTCAGGATCACGTCGCCGGGGCGTATGCCGGCCTGCGCGGCGGGGCCGCCCTGCAGCACGCCGGTGATGATCACGCCCTCGGTGGCCTTCACGCCGAAGGTCTGGGCCAGCTCGGGCGACAGCTCGTTGGGCTCCACGCCGATCCAGCCGCGCGTGACCTGGCCGTCGCGCACGATGCCTTCGAGCACCTGCTTGGCCGTCGAGACGGGAATCGCGAAGCCTATGCCCATGCTGCCGCCCGAGCGCGAGTAGATGGCGGTGTTGATGCCCATGAGGTTGCCGTTCACGTCCACCAGCGCGCCGCCGGAATTGCCCGGATTGATGGCCGCATCGGTCTGGATGAAGTTCTCGAAGGTGTTGATGCCCAGGTGCGTGCGCCCCAGCGCCGAGACGATGCCGCTGGTCACTGTCTGGCCCACGCCGAAGGGGTTGCCTATGGCCAGTACCTGGTCGCCCACGGCGAGCTTGTCGGAATCGCCAAGCACGATCACGGGTAGCTTGTCCAGCTGCACCTTGAGCACTGCCAGGTCTGTCTCGGGGTCCGTGCCTATGACGGTGGCGCGCGCGCGCCGGCTGTCGGTGAGCGTGACCTCGATCTCGTCGGCCCCCTCGACCACGTGGTTGTTGGTCAGGATGTAGCCATCGGGGCTGATGATCACGCCGCTGCCCAGGCCCGTCTGCGCCTGCGGGCCCTGGTCGCCGAAGAAGAACTGGAACCACGGGTCGTCGCTGCGCGGGTGGCGTACCTCCTTGCTGGTGTTGATGCTCACCACGGCCGGCGCCGCCTTGCGCGCGGCCGTGCTGAAGCTGCCCGCCGCGGGCTGAGAGCCGGAGGACGGGGGCGCCTCTATGAGCGAAATACCCGTGCCGCTCGTGGCCGGTCCGCGCTGCAGCCAGCCGGGCTGCAGCGTGGTGACGACGAAGTAGGCGGCGAGGAGCACCGTCACGGCCTGGGAAAACAGCAACCAATAGCGCTTCATGATGGATGGTGGAGGGGAGATCGTGGCGATGAAAGCGCCCATTGTCGCGTGTCTGCGGGGCGGAAACACGCTCTTGGCACAATCGGAGCCATGAGCATCCAGCGACATGATCTTCTGGCCCATTTCGACGCCCTGCTGCAGCCCGAGCGCTTCAAGGACTACGGCCCCAACGGCCTGCAGGTCGAGGGCAGGGGCGAGATCGCGCGCATCGTCAGCGGCGTCACGGCCAGCCGCGCGCTGATCGACGCCGCCATTGCGGCGCGCGCCGATGCGATCTTCGTGCACCATGGCCTGTTCTGGCGCGGCATGGATGGCCGCGTCACCGGCTGGATGAAAGAGCGCCTGCAGCGCCTGCTGGCGCACGACATCAACCTGTTCGCCTACCACCTGCCGCTGGATGCCCATGCCGAGCTGGGCAACAACGCGCAGCTCGGCTGCGTGCTCGGCTGGCAGGCGGACCAGCGCTTTGGCGAGCAGGAGCTGGGCTTCGCCGCCCCCGCGGCCTTTGCCGACGCCGCCGACCTGGCCGCGCATGTCCGGGCGGCGCTCGGGCGCAGCGTGACCCTGGTGGCGCCCGAGGGCGGGCGCCCGATCCGGCGCGTGGCCTGGTGCACGGGCGGCGCGCAGGGCTTCTTCGAATCCGCTATCGCCGCGGGGGCCGACGCCTTCATCACTGGCGAGATTTCCGAGCCCCAGACCCATCTGGCGCGCGAGACCGGCGTGGCCTTCATCGCTGCGGGCCACCACGCCACAGAGCGCTACGGCGCGCCCGCCGTCGCGGCCCACGCAGCGCGGCAGCTGGGACTGGAGCACCAGTTCATCGACATCGACAACCCCGCCTGATGAGCACTATGTTTATCGTAGCTTCCCGCGCTTGAAGGACGGGCGCTTGAGCCCTGTTTTGCATGAATTCCACTACGAACGCACCTCTTCCGCTGGCCATCACCCAGGGCGACCCCGCGGGCATAGGCCCCGAGATCGTGGCCAAGGCCTTTCGCGATGCGCCGCAGGACCTGCGCGGCTGCTTCGTCGTGGGCGACCTGGCCACGCTGCGCCGCGCCGCGGCCTGCATAGAGCGGCCGGGCCAGGCCAGCCTGCCGGTCGCACTGCTGGACTCCCCGGACGCGTGGGCGCAGGTGCCGCCGCGCTGTCTGCCCGTATGGCAGTTGCACGAGCTGGCCGGCAGCCTTGCGCCGTGGGGGCAGGTGAGCGCCGAGGCCGGGCATGCCGCCGCGGTCTGCGTGGTCTGGGCCGCGCGCGCGGCGCTGCGCGGCGAGATCGCGGGCCTGGTGACCGCGCCCCTGCACAAGGAGGCGCTAGCCGCCGCGGGCGTGCACTACCCCGGCCACACCGAGCTGCTGCAGGCCGAGGCCGCGCACCACGCCGGCGTGCCCGTCGCGCAGATGCCGGTGCGCATGATGCTGGCCAGCGACGAGCTGCGCACGGTGCTGGTCAGCATCCACGTCTCCCTGCGCGACGCCATTGCCGCCGTCACGCAGGACAACGTGCTGCAGACGCTGTGCATCACGCACGCTGCGCTCTCGCGCAGCCTGGGCCGCGCGCCGCGCATCGCCGTGGCGGGGCTCAACCCCCATGCCGGCGAGGGCGGCCTGTTCGGCACCGAGGAGCGCGAGATCATCGCGCCGGCCATAGCGCAGGCGCGCGCCCAGGGCATCGATGCGCGCGGCCCCTACGCGCCGGACACCGTCTTCATGCGGGCGCGCTCCACGGCCGGGCGGACGGGCGAGTTCGACGTGGTGGTGGCGATGTACCACGACCAGGGGCTGATCCCCGTGAAGTACCTGGGCGTGGACAAGGGCGTGAACGTCACGCTGGGCCTGCCGCTGGTACGCACCAGCCCGGACCATGGCACGGCCTTCGACATCGCCGGGCAGGGGGTGGCCGACGCATCCAGCCTGATCGAGGCCGTGCGCATGGCGCGCAGGCTGGCATGGTGAACAACTGTCAGGCAAGCAAACGCCCGTGGCACGGATGCCACGGGCGTGCAGATTCGGGGCGGGAAATCAGCGCTTGAGGCTGTCGCGGATCTCGCGCAGCAGCACGATGTCCTCGG